>DASRVA010000023.1:0-76183 GCA_035687745.1 Gemmatimonadota bacterium | reverse complement strand
GGTTCGCCGCTTCTCGAGCGCGCCCGCCGGGCAGAGCGCCTCCTGTCGGAGGTTCCGTTCGCGCGACCTCGAAGCCTGGAGGGCGCCGACGGCCGTCTCCCCGGCGTCGTCGAGGGCGTGGTCGACCTCGCCTTCCGCGAGGAGGGCGGCTGGGTGATCGCCGACTACAAGACGGACGAGGTCGCGGACCCGGCCGAGCTCGACCGGCGCCTCGCCGTCTATCGCGCCCAGGTCGATCTCTACGCCGAGTGCTGGGAGGGGCTGACCGGCGAGCCGGTCAAGGAGCGGATCCTCTACCTGACCGCGCAGAACCGGACCGAGTCGTGGTAGACCGCGCCTCGACCCCGTCGGACGGAGGGCGTATCCTGCGGTCGTGACCGAAAAGATCACGAAACTCCAGCGGTGGCTCGACCTGATCGCCTTCCTGATCGGGCGGCACTATCCGGTCTCGGTGGACGAGATCATGGAGGCGGTCCCGGCGTACGCACGGGCCCCGGACGGCGACCCGACCGCCGACGAGAGCGTCCGCCGCATGTTCGAGCGCGACAAGAAGGAGCTCAGGGAGCTAGGGATCCCGATCGAGACGGTCGAGTTCAGCGTGCGGGGGGCCGAGCAGACCTCGGGCTATCGCCTCGCGCGCCGCGACTTCTACCTGCCCTATCTGAGGCTGATCGGCGGCGGGGGCGATGCCTCGGCCGCCGCACCGGGCGGGGCCCCACGCGCGGACGTGTTCGACATCCGGCCCGAGGAGGCACACGCCGCCCGCGACGCGCTCTCCTTCGCGGCGGCGATCCCGTCCTTCCTGCTGCGGGAGGAGGCGCGTTCGGCCCTCCGCAAGCTGGCGTTCGACCTGGGGCCCGGCCGGCCGGACGCCGTGCTCGCGCTCGACCGGCCGGAGGCTGGCGAGGTACGCGACCGATTACGGGTCCTCAACGACGCCCTGCAGGCCCGCAAGCGGGTCCGCTTCCGTTACCACGGGATCTACCGCGGGAAGCCGACGGATCGCGACGTCGCCCCGTACGGGCTGCTGTTCCTGGGCGGCAACTGGTACCTGGTCGGGCACGACGCCCTGCGTGACGCCAGGCGCGTCTTTCGCGTCGACCGGATGGAAGATCCCGAGCCCAACAGGAAGACGCCCGACACGCCGGATTACGTGGTGCCCGGGGACTTCGATCTGAACGCCTATCGAAACCGTGAAGCCTGGGAGCTGGGCGAGGGGGAGGAGGCTGCGCTGGTCGCCCGCGTCCGGTTCGACTTCCCCACGTCGTTGTGGGTGGAGCGCAACGGGTACGGCGAGCCCGACGAGACGGCCGCCGACGGCTCGTCGGTGCGCACCTTCCGGCTGCACCAGGTGAACCCGTTCCTGCGCTGGATCCTCTCCCTGAGCGGCGAGGCCGAGATCGTGGATCCGCCGGAGCTACGGCGGGAATACGCGGACCTGGTCGAGCAGGTGGCGGCCCTGTACGCCGGGGACCGCTAGGGTGGCCGCGGAGCTCGCGTCCCGACAACTCGAGCGGATCCTCTACCTGGTCCCCCGGGCGTCAGGTCCGGAAGGCGCATCCCTGGCCGAGTTGGCGGCGGAGCTGGGTGTCAGTCGGGAGCGCATCCTCCGTGACATCGAGGAGGTGACCGCGCGCGACTACTATCATCCGGCCGGCTGGGTCACGGACCTCGAGATCTCGGTCGAGGAGGACGCGGTGACGGTCTGGACGACGGGCGAGTTCCGGCGTCCGGTCCGGCTCTCCCCGCGTGAGGCGCTGGCCCTGGCGCTCGGGCTGAGGCTCCTGGCGGACGGGACCGAGGGCGCCAGGCGCGAGGAGCTGCTCGCGCTCGCGGGGCGCCTCGATGCGGGACTGGCGTCCGTGCCCGCCGAGCCCATGACGGCGAGCTTCGCGCTCGACGGCGGCGATCCGCACGGAAACGGTCTGCTCGCGCTCGTGCGGAACGGCGCGGTCGAGCGTTGCCGGTGTCGTCTCGCCTATCTCAAGCCCGGCGAATCGGAGCCCGAGCGCCGGCTCGTGGCCCCCTATGCGCTCGTATTCTCCCGCGGCCACTGGTACGTCATCGGTCATTCCGAGGAAGCGGACGCCGTGCGTGTATTCCGTCTCGACCGTGTGCTCGAGGCCGAGCCCACGGCCGAGACGTTCGAGATCCCGAGCGACTTCGATCCGGCGGATTACGTCGAGGAGGGCGCCGTGTTCCGGGCCGGCGAGGAGGTCGAGGCGACCGTCCGCTACTCGCGCCAGATCGCCCGCTGGATCATCGAGCGCGAGGAGGTCGAAGAGCGGCCCGACGGCTCGATCATCGTCCGCCACCGGGTCGCCGACCCGCGCTGGATCGTCCGCCACGTGCTCTCGTACGGTCCCGAAGCCGAGCTCCTCGAGCCCGAGGAAATGCGGGAGCTCGCACGGGACATGGTCGCTGCCGCGCAGGGGGCTGACTACAGGTAGCCGGGGGGGCGCGCCAGGTCGGCCACCGTGGAGAAGAGCGCTCGGGCGTCGGTCTCCTTCTTCCCGACCGCCGCTACGGCGCCTTCGAGCGCCTCCCGGAGCGGTTCCGGCATCGGCTGGCGCTCGGGGTCCAGGAGAACCCGCGCGTGGCGTGCGGCATCATCAAGGCGACCGCGCGCCAGAGCCGCTCCCAGGAGAGGCCAGACCGGCATCCAGAGGAAGAGGCGGTAGGGCCCCCCGATCTGCTCCCAAAGCTCCAGGGCGATCCGGCCCTCACGCTCCGCCTCGTCCCATCGTCCTTCCCGACCCGCGGCCCAGGCCAGGTGCGCGTGGCCCGCCGCGAGGTACTCGGTCATCCCTCCCGCCTCGGAGACCTCCAGGGCGCGGAGCGCGTACCGGCGGGCCGCCGGGACGTCGCCTTGCTTCCGATGGGTCAACGCCAGATAGGTGACGCACCGAGACTCCAGGGTGACGTCGCCGATCCGCTCGGCGAGAGCCAGCGTGGCCGAGAGCTCGCGCTCGGCATCCTCCAGCCGTCCGGCCCACATGGAGGCGAAGCCGTGGACGAAGCGGGCGTGACCGGCCTCGTGGAGAACGCCGCTCGGCTCGATCGTCTCCCAGGCCCGCCTGGCGCTTTCCACGGTCTCGGACGATGCGACGTAGCGTTCCCGCTGGAGACCGGCGACAGCCATGATGTTGTAGAGCCGCCCGCGCTGGAGGAGGGAGCCGTGAGCCAGAAACTCGTCTCGATACCGGGCGATCGTGCTCGCGATCTCCTCCTGCGCGGCCATGAAGTAATGGAGCATCAGCTTTCCCAGCACGGTGTCGAGCCGCTCGGAACGCCATCCATCCTCGGCGCCGGCGGACGGCGTTCCGGCGAGCACGTCCAACGCCTCCTGGAAGGCCGCCAATGACTCCGGGAACCGACGCTGGATCTGGAGGCTCGCGCCGATCCTGCGCAGGAGCCGCGCTCGCGACGGAGGATCCTGCGACCCCATCTCGGCGAGAACGCTCTGGAACGCCGCGACCGCCTCCTCGTGCCGACCCGTCCGCTCGAGCAGGTCTCCGAGGCAGACCCGAGCGCGCCGGCGGACCTCTCCGGCCCATGCTTCGCGCTCGCCGGACAGGGCGCCATCGAGGCGCCCGAGACCCCGCTCGAGATAGGCGAAGGCCTCCTCGTTGGCGTACGCGGCGGTCGCCTTCTCGCCCGCCCGGACGAGATACTCCGCCGCCTTCACTGCGTCCGTCGAGCGTTCGAAGTGATGGGCGAGCTCCTCGATGTGCTCGTCGAGCCGATCGGCGTAGAGACGCTCGATCGCCTCTCCGACCGTACCGTGCAGGGCGGCTCGACGGGCTTTCAGAAGGCTCCGGTACACGGTGTCGCGCGTGAAGACGTGGCGGAACGAGTACTGCTCCTCCGGGGCGACCCGCTCCAGGTAGATCAGGTCGACACCTTCCAGCTCCCGGAGCGCGACCTCGAGATCGAGGTGGTCTTCCGACACCGCCGACAGCAGCTCCGTGCCGAAGGCCCGCCCGATCACGGAGGCGCGTTGCAGGATTCCCTTGAGCGGCTCCGAAAGGCGGTCGATCCGGCTGAGGACGATCCCCTGGATCGTCGCCGGAACGTCCAGATCTACGAGCCCGCGAGCGACCCGCCAGCCGCCGTTCTCGCGCACGAGGCGGCCGTCGTCGACCAGCGAGCGCACCACTTCCTCCACGAAAAACGGATTCCCCTGGGCCTTTTCGAGGATCGCCGCACGCCAGCTCTCGGGAAGCGCCTCTCCGCCGAGCAGCGAGGAAAGCATCCCGCGGGTGTGGTCCGCCGACAGGGGCCGGAGGTCGATCCGGAGGCGGCGCTCGGCCGAGAGCCGCTCGAGGGCCCCCTCCACGAGCCGGATCCGCGGTCGGGCCTCCGGGCGATAGGCGCAGAGCAGGAGCGCGGGAAGCTCGTCCAGGTCATCGAGCAGCGTGGCGGCCAGTTCGATCGAGAGGGTGTCCGCCCAGTGGAGGTCCTCGAGGACGACCACCACCGGACGCCGGCCCGCCAGCGCCCGCAAGAGATCGCGCACGGCGCGGAAGGTCTGGTCGCGGATCAGCTCGGGCGAAGCGCCGACGAGGGGTCCCCCTCGTGTCCCGCCCCCGGCGGCCAGGAGGTGCAGGAGGACCGCCTCCAGGTCGCCCGCGCGCTCAGCGTCGAGGTTCCCGGCCGACACCATCGCCTCCAGCGATCCCGCCACCCGGGCCTCGCGCTCCGCCGGATCGGCCCGGATGCCCCACGCGAAGTGGCTCCTCAGGAGGTCCACGAACGGCCCATATCCGGCGGACAGGGTGCTCTCGAAGCAGCGGCCCTCGAGCCAGAGAATGGGCTCGCTCCGGGCTCCGGTCGCCTCGCAGCGGCTCTTGAGCTCCGAGAGGAGCCGCGACTTTCCAACCCCCGCCTCGCCGACGATCGCCGCCGCCCGACCGCCGGAGCCGACACCTTCGACCGCCTCGACGAGCCGCGCGATCTCTCCGGCCCTGCCCGTCAGCTCGGCGCTCATCCCCTCGATCCCGCGCGCCAGCTCGGGATGGGGGAGCGGCTGCTCGACCGCGTACGCCACGACCGGGTGGGGCACACCCTTGATCTGCAGGGTGAGCGGCGAGAACCCGAAGGCCCGCCGCGCGAGCCGGTAGGTCGCCTCGCCGGTCAGGATCTGGCCGGCCCGGGCTTTCGACTGGAGACGCGCCGCCAGATTGACCACGGGTCCCATCGCCGAGTACTCGCGGTGGGCGTCGCCGCCGATCCGGCCGACGTACACCTCGCCGGTGTTGATCCCGACGGTGGCCGTGAGGCCTGTGGCGCCGATCGCGTCGCGGATCTGGATCGCCGCCTTGATCGCACGCAGAGGGTCGTCCTCGTGAGCGCGGGGTGTGCCGAAGAGGGCGAGGAGGCCATCCCCCAGGTACCGGTCGACGCGCCCCCCGTGAGCGGTCACCGAGCGCGCCATCAGGTCGAGGGTCTGGTT
The DNA here is from genome assembly GCA_035687745.1 of Gemmatimonadota bacterium. Lineage (GTDB taxonomy): Bacteria > Gemmatimonadota > Gemmatimonadetes > JACCXV01 > JAHWKZ01 > DASRVA01. Next base: position 70,728 of record DASRVA010000023.1, on the reverse strand, counting down.
CACACGACCTACGGCGTCCTCGGGATCCAGGCCGTGGGTGGCGGCCACCGAGCCGCTCAGGTCGGCGAACAGGATGGTCACGAGTCGGGTCTGGTCCTCAGCCGGTGATCCAGCCGACGGCCCGTCGGATCCGCCCGGAATCGCCACGGCGGCTCCGCAGGCGGAGCAAAAACGGGCGCCGGACTCGAGCGCCGTTCGGCATCGGGGGCATCGCATGAGCCGGGAATCTATTGGAGACGCTGGTGATCGCATGCACGGCCGCTGGCCGGACCCGTCGGGTGTCATGTAGGCTCGGTAGATGACCTCGGACGGTCTTCTCTTCCTGTGCGTCGCGAACTCCGCGCGCAGCCAGATGGCCGAAGGTCTTGCCCGGCGCCTGGCGCCCCCCGGAACCCGTGTCTACAGCGCCGGGTCCGAACCGGCCTCGGTGAATCCGCTCGCCGTCCGCGCGATGGCCGAGATCGGGATCGACATCTCGAACCACCGTTCGAAGTCGGTCGACGAGATCCCGGTCGACCGGGTGGACGTCGTGGTGACGTTGTGCACGGAGGAAGTCTGTCCCGTCTTCCCCGGATCGGTGCGCCGGCTCCATTGGCCGATCGAGGATCCAGCCCGCACGGGCGGGTCCGAAGCGGACCGTCTGGACGCTTTCCGACGGGCGCGGGACGAGATCGGGCGGCGCCTCGAGGAGTGGCTCGGAGACGGCCCGCCTCCGCTCTCCTGAGCGGCGTGATTCCTGCACGAACTTTCCCCCGGGCCCGACGAGCGGTGCCCATCGGTCAGATTCGCTTACATAAAGCCCTATATGATCGACTCACCAACCCCTCGCACCGGGACCGACCCGGCGGCACTTTGCCGGGCGCTCCTGCGCGTCTTTCTGGTGGTCGCGCTGGCGGTCGCCTTCATTCAGCGTCTGGCGGAGGCGCAGACGGTCGAGCCCGCGCCGGCCCCTCGCACGCCCGCGCCAGCCCATCCCACGCACGACCCGGCCCGTCGACCGCCCGCGTTCCCATTGGAGATCGGAAGCAGCTGGACCTACGTCGGGCAGGTCTGGTGGATCCCCCGGCACCGGATCGGGATCTACCGGGAGCACGTCACCTGGACGAGCGAGGTCACCGACGTGAAGCACCGCCGTGGCTGGACCGCGGCCATGCTGGAAGGCCACCCCTACGATCTGCTCGGGTCCCAGCACGGTCGCGCGCGGGGCACCTACGTGCTTCTGCTCCGGGGTCGCAAGAACGCCGGTCCCCGCGTCTTCCTGGTCGGCGGCCAGCGGGCCTGGGACGTGTGGCGGCGGGTCCAGGATCGCGAGGACACGCTGGACGGGCTCGCCCTTCCCGAGGAGTTCGTGCTCGAGCTTCCGCTTCGGGGCGGGAAACCGATCTGCCCGCCGATGACCCCTGACACGCCGGCGGCCGCATGCTGGTCGGTCGTCGACGAGGGACCGGCCGACCTGCGCGCCGTCCGCGGCAGCGAGGAGATCCCCGATCCCGTTCTCTACAGCGTGAGCCAGCGAACGGCCTCCCGGCACGCCGTCTGGACCTTCGTCCCCGGACTCGGGTTCACGTCGTTCGCCTACGGCCATGGCGGCGAGGTCTCTGCCGTCGAGCTCCAGCTCGTCGACTACCACGTCCCTTCGGCGATCGCGGAGACGGCGCTCGACGACTGAAGCCGGGCATCGGAGACCTGAGAAAGGGGCGACCGCGTTTCGCGGCCGCCCCTTCTTGATTTCGGACCGGGATGCAGGATCCCGACTACCCGATGGGCGCCGAGCAGGCCAGGATCTGGAACGAGTTCGAGGCGCTGGGAAGGAACCCTTCCACCCCCGGGAAGACCGCGCGCGCGAAGACGGTCACCCGGACCTCGACGTCCGCGTCGTCGGGGAACTGGTTCTGCGGGTCGCACTTGACCGTGATGACGGCCTCCCCGTCTTCGAGGGGTGCGACGACCGTCGTTCCGGCCCCGCCCGGCAGGCTCGAGAACACGATGTTGACGAAAGGGGCCAGGGAATCGTCGGGCGGTGGGGCCACGGTCGCGGTCGCGGTCGTGACCTGCCCGGCGATCAGCGTCGGATCCTGGAATACGAGCATCGTCGTCGTCGGCACCGGCTCTCCCGGCCCTTCCTCGAACTCGGGATCGACGGCCCCGAACGGGCTGAACGCCGCGATCGTGGCCCCGAGCCTTCCCGGCGAAGCCCAGAGGGGCGCCACCAGGAAGTTGGACAGGGGCTCGAACGCCGCCAGGGTCCGCGCCCCCCACGCGTCCAGACCGGTCAGGGCCGGCGCCGTGGAGGCCCCCGTGCAGTCGAGGAAGTCGGCGTTCGCGAGGGGCAGGATCTCGACCTCGGGTCCCCCCGCCCCTTCCACCAGATGGGCTAGCCGCAGCCGACCGACGACCGGATCGGGGGGCGCGAACGGGTCGGGCGGGTCCACGACGCAGACGCCCCCGACCACACCCGGGCCGAAGCCGGTCTCCGGAGTGATGCTGAAATCGTAGAAGAGCGGAAACGACCCTTCGCCGACCGGGAAGCCGAAATCGTCGAAGGGACCGGGATCGTTCCCCAGCCGCCGGATCGACACGAAGTGCGTGCCGGGAAGGGCGCCGGGAGGGAACACCACGCCCGCGAACCTGGTCCCGGTAATGGCCCGGCATCCTTCTGCGCCGACGCACATCACGAACGCCGCGTCCGGGTCATCGAGATCGGGCGCGATGGGATCGAGCCCGACGAACGCGAGCCAGGCATTGATGAGCGGGCCGGGATCACCCTCCAGCCGACCCTTCTCGTAATGATGGAGCGTGAACCCGATCTCGGCGAACATCATTTCGATCGCCTCATCGGTCAGCCCTTGGCCGAGCTTGCGCTCGATGTTGCGGAAGCGCGCCAGGGTCGCGTCCTCGAGGCCCGGCTCGGGGAAGACGGCCCGAATCAGCTCCTGGATCTGCTCCGCCTCGGGGCTGGATGAAACCTCGCCGGAGGCCGGAGCGGAAGGGAGCTGGTCGCCCGATCCCTGACAGGCGGACAGGAGCGCGGTCGAGGACAGGAACAGGACGACATGGAGCGTGCGATGCATATAGCCTCCTTGGCGAGGAGGGGGTCTCGCTGCCCGGGGGAAGTACCGCGCGGTCGAGAGCCGCGCATCGCACGAGGGAACGCAAGCATACGAGAGCCTCCGGGGTGGCTGCAAGACGTTTTCCGTCACCACGGAAAGGCGGGGCGGGCGGCTGTAGAGGGGTGGTAGGGAGCGGCCACGGAAACGGAAGCGGCCGTCCGCGCACATGGGAATTCCCATTCCACTTCGGCGGGATTCGGCCGAGCCCCGCTTCCTGAATCCACAAGAAAAGGGGGCGATTCCTGAGGAATCGCCCCCGACTTCGCGTTCCGGCCCAGCCCGAAAGGTGCTAGCCGATGCAACCCGAGGTGGGCGGTCCGATGTTCACCTGCGTTGTCTCGCCCGAGACGACGGTCGCCTCCTCGGACGAAAAAGTGAGACCAGGGGACGAGGCTGTCAGGAAATAGTCGCCCGGGGGGACCTCTGTGAAGCTGTAAAACCCGCTGGCGTCGCTGGTGGTCGAGCCGAACAGCTCCTCACCACTGGTGAAGAGATCGACCTGCGCGCCGGCGACGACGCTTTCGAAGCAACCGATCACCGTGCCTTCGATGCCACCGTCCTCCTCCACCCCCCGGTTGTCCACCGGGCCTATCGGGCTGTGGGCTGCGATCGCGCCTCCCAGCCGGCCGGGGTTGGCCCAGAGCGGCGAGACGAAGAACTCGGAGATCGGCTCGAGCTTGGCGAGAGCCCGGAAGGGCAGCGAGGCCTCCCCGCCGTCGCTGGCCTCCGCGCAGTCCTCGTCGCTCAGGAAGGTGGCCTCCGCGACGGGCAGGAGCTCGGGCTCCTCTTCCCCGTCGGGCAGGTGGGCGAGCTGCCGGTTCTCGTTCGGAACTTCCTCGAGGGTCGGTCCCAGCGGCGGGTCGGCGAAGCAGACCCCGACGATGGCGGGCGGGTCGTAGATCGCCTCTTCCTGGGCGAGCTCCAAACCGCCGGTCGCCTCGTCCGCGCAGACGATCTCGTAATCGAACTGGAAGGGGTAGTTGTCGAAGCCGGCGAAGAGGTCCGGGTTGAAATCGAGCAGGTTGAAGGTGATGTAGCACATGCCGATTCCCTCGGACGTCTGCGGCGGAACGCTGATGCCCGCCAGACCGCTCTGGTTCACGATCGTGCAGCCGCCGCTGTCGCAGGTGCCGCCCCCCGTATTCTCGTCGACCGTGGCCGGGAAGATGCCCTCCAGGCCGACCAACTCGAGCAGCGCGTTCAGGAGAGTGGCGGCGGCCTCGTCATCGCCTGTCGTCTCTCCGTCCGCGTGGTGCCCGAGAATCTTGTCGATCAGGCTGAAGGCCTTCTCGACGGCGCCGGGAGTGTCTCCCTGATCGAGCTCGCCGGCGATGTTCTGGCACTGCTTGGTGACCGCATTCTTCAGCCCCGCGTCGCTGAAGACGTCGGCGATCTCCTCCGTGAGCGGGCAGTCGACTTTGCCGGCACCCGCGATCTCGCCGGTCGAGGCGACAGGGTCGACCGACCCTTCGTTGCAGGCCAGGAAAAACCCGGTTGCGGCCAGGCTCAGTGACAATAGAAAGGCTCGAAGCATGCTACCTCCTGGGAGGAAGAGTGCGCACACCTGGATGCTGTCGGGCCTGGAGGGTTACCGTGGGGAAATGACAGCGCACCCTACAATACCCGGCTTGGAACGCTCAGGTCAAGGCTTGTGCCCATGAGCTTCTGCATCGAGTGCGGTGCGGGTCTCCCCGAAGCGGCAAAGTTCTGCCCCGAATGTGGAACCCGGGTTCCACTTCAGGCGGAGTCGGCGCTTCCCGAGGCCGCGGGCGTCGCCCCGCCCATCGAGCTCCCCCCTGGGCTCAGGGCCAAGTTCGAGGCCGCCCGGACGCAGCTCCGGGGCGATCGCCGGGAGGTGGTCGTCCTGTTCGCCGACCTCAAGGGATACACGGCGCTCAGCGAGCGGCTCGATCCCGAGGAAGTGACGCTCCTCATGAACACCCTCCTCCAGCGTCTGGCCGGCGCGGTCTACGACTACGAGGGGTACGTCGACAAGTTCATCGGCGACGCGGTGATGGCCCTCTTCGGCGCCCCGCTGGCCCACGAGAACGACGCCGAGCGCGCCGTGCTGGCAGGGCTCGGCATGCTCGACGTGCTGGCCGACTACAACGCCGGCGCCGATACCCCGCTGGCGCTCCGGGTCGGCATCCATCTGGGCGAGGTCGTGGCCGCTCACCTGGGGTCGGAGATGCAGCTCCAGTACACGGTGCTGGGGGACACGGTCAACGTGGCCTCGCGGCTCGAGTCGGCGGCCGAGCCCAACACCGTCCTGGTGAGCGAGGCCGTCCAGAGCCGGATCGAGGATCGATTCGAGGAGGTCGAGCTGCCGCCACTTGCCCTGAAGGGGAAGAGCGAGCCGGTCCGGGCCTTCCGGATCGTGCGATACTCGGGGGGCGGCGCCAGCCCCGTGCGCGCGTGGAGCCCGTTCGCGGGCCGCCAGGAGGAGCTCACCCGCCTGAAGGCGTTCCTCGAGAGGGCCGGCACCGCTCCAGCCGGAGCGCTCGTCGTCGAGGGGGAGGCCGGCAACGGCAAGAGCCGGCTCGTGGCCGAATCCCTGGCGGAATCCGGACTCCCGGCGCTCACGGTCGCCTTCTCGCAGATCCGCCTGCCGGGCCAGCGGGCGCCCGAGGTCGTGCTCTTCGATCGCCTGGCGAGCCAGGGGGAGGGCTCGGCCGAGGAGCGGGCGCGGGATCTCCTCGGGCCCGCCTTCGAAACCCACCGCCGCGGGATCGACGGCCTCCTGCGCGAGGTCCACGGAGACGGATCGGAAGTCCGGCCGACCGGGGAGGACCCACAAGCGGCGCGGCAGAACCGGTGGCTCGCGCTGACGGCGCTGCTCCAGGCCGCCGCCCGGCGGAGCCGGATGGTTCTCCTGTTCGAGGACGTCCACTGGGCCGACGAGACGGCCCAGGAGCTCCTGGACTTCCTCGTGCCGGCGACGACGGAGAAGGGAATTCCCGTTCTCCTGACCTCGAGGCCCGGGGGGGAGAACGGCCGTCTGTCCGGGGTCGAGCGGCTCACGATCGGCCCGCTCGACGACGCCGCTGCCGAGGCGCTCGTCGGCGGACGGCTCGAGGAGCTCGCCCCCGAGGACCGGCGGGAGCTGATCCGGCGCGGCCAGGGGAACCCCCTCTTTCTCGAGGAGCTGGTGCGAGACTGGACGGATGCCGGCGGTGACGCCCGGCGCTCGGTTCCGGGAACGGTCCAGGGTCTCATCAAGTCGCGCATCGACCGGTTGGAGCCGCCGCTTCAGCTCCTCCTGCAGATGGCCGCCGTTCTGGGGATGCACTTCCCGACCCGCCTCCTGTCGCGGATGTACGCGCTCGAATCCCAGCCGATCGGTTTCGAGCCGGCCGTCCACGCCCTCAGGGAGCGCGGTTTCATCGAGGAGCTCGGCCCGGAGGAGCGGGGGTTCCGGCACGCGCTGATGCAGGAGGTGGCCTACGGGGGATTGCTCCAGAGCGTACGGAACGTCCTCCACGAGTCGGCGGCCCGGATCGGCGAGGAGCTCTTCGCCGATCGTCGCGATCTCGAGGCGGAGTTCTTCGCGCACCACTACTGGTTGGCGGGGCTGTCCGAAGCGGCGCTCCCCCACCTCTGGAGCGCCGGCAGGGCCGCGTTTTCCCGTTACGATCTGCCGACCGCCGAGAGGTACCTGCGGCGGGCCGCGGAGGTCCTGGGACCGGATCCCGACGCCCTCCCGGATCCCGTCGAGCGGGCGGGATTCGCCCGGACGCTCGGCGACGTCCTGATCCAGCGCGGGGATCTTGCCGAGGCCGAGATATGGTTCGGCCGGCTGGAGGACCGGGGGCGGGTGGAGGAGCGCCGGGAATGGATCGTGCGTGGCATGGAGCGGCGGGCCAGGGTGGCCTGGTATCGCGGCGACCTGCCCGAGTCGGCCCGCCTTTACGAGGCGGGGCTCGAAAACCTTCCCGAGGGGGAGCCGGGACTCGCCGCCGATCTCCACAACGGTCTGGGACTGGTCCATCACTACCAGGGGCTGCCCGACCTCGCCTTCGATCACATCTCGCGGGCGCTCGAGCTGCGAGAAGGCGACGGCGACCGGCTCGGGATGGCCAAGTGCCTGCTCAACATCGGCAGCGTCTTTCTGGACCTGCGGGAGGATCTGGACAACGCGGAGCGGTACTACCGGGACGCCTACGAGGCGGCGGAGTCGATCGGTGATCGGCAGATGCGCTACTCGGCGCTGAACAACCTGGGGCGCGTCGCGACCGAGCGCGGTGAGTGGCGGGAGGCGCTGGAGACGCTCGACCGGGCCGAGCGCGTGCTGGAGGAGATCGGCTGGTCGTTCGCGCGCTACGTGACGCTCCAGAACCGGGCCGACTGCGAGATCGCCCTTGGCCGGCTCGGCGACGCGGTCCGCCACCTGCGCATCTGCCGCGACCGGGGCGACACCGTGCTCGGTCCGGTGAACCGGGTCACGACCCGGATCTTCCTGTTCGATGCCTGGTACCGGATGCTCGCCGATGACCTCGCGGCGGAGACGCTGGTCGAGGCGCGGGCGGTCGTGGAGGAGACCGCCAGGCCGGAGGAGCTCCACGAGATCCTCCTGCGGGAAGGGCGGTTGCTGATCGCCCGGGACCGGTGGGAGGAGGCGGTCCTGGTATTCGCCCGCGCGGAGGCCGAAGCCCGGGACCACGCCGCTCCCACCCAGATCGCCCTGGCCGCGGCCCACCGGCGGCGGGCCGCGATCCGGGCCGGCAGGCCGGATCCCGGGCGGGAAGCGGGGCTCGAGATCCGGAGCCTTCCCTATTCGACCCTTCTCCGTTGGTTGCATGCGGATGCCGAGGCCGCGCCCGAGCCGAACCCGCGGGTGGTCCAGGAGCTGGGCCAGGTCGTGGAGCAGGCGGCGCGGATGGGGATCGTCTCGCTGGAGCGGGCTGCGGCCGAGCGGCTGGCCGGTGTGCACGCCGCGCTCGGGGACGCCCCGGCGGAGGCGATGGCTCTGTCGAGAGCGGCCCGGGCCATGTTTCTTCTCGCGGAAAACCTGCCCCCCGACCGGCGGGAAGCGTTCCTGGACCATCCACGGAATGCCCGCCTCGGCCCCCACGTCCAGCCCGTCGACCGCGCCGGCACCGCCCCCTGAAGCCCTCTCCCCGGGGCGCTTGATTCCGGTCGAGAGCCCGGTTTAGATACATCGCACGGCCATCGTCTTAGAGCGAGGCTGACGCGGTTACGTTCTTCCCACCGGAGGCGATCATGGCGCGTAAGCTCCTGACCGAGACGATCGGGACCTTCTTCCTCGTGCTGACGATCGGACTCGTCGTGATCGGCCAGGTTCCGGGCGCACCCCTGGCCATCGGGTCCGCGCTGATGGTCATGGTGTACATGGGCGGACACGTCTCCGGGGCCCACTACAACCCGGCGGTGACGCTCGCCGTGTGGACGCGCGGGGCGATGAGGGCCGGGGAGGTCGTTCCGTACTGGATTGCCCAGCTCGTGGGCGGCTTCCTGGGGGCCGCGGCGACCTGGGCCATCACCTGGGACACGTACGCGCCGGCGCCAGGGGCCACCGCCACCGTCGTCGGGGCCCTCCTGGTCGAGCTCCTGTTCACCTTCGCCCTCGCCCTCGTCGTCCTCCACACGGCCACGGATCCCGGGACGAAGGGCAACTCCTTCTACGGCCTGGCGATCGGCTTCACGGTGTCGGCCGGCGCCTACGCGGGCGGCGGGATCTCGGGGGGCGCGTTCAACCCGGCCGTCGGGCTCGGCCCGATCCTGTTCCAGGGCCTGGTCGAGGGCGGGACCTTCGCGAACGCCTGGCTCTACGTGGTGGCGCCGCTGGTCGGCGCGTTCGTCGCGGCGGGAGTGTACCGGTTCCAGAGCCCCGGTACGGAGGCGAGCGCCTGAACGTCGACGACTTCATGCAGGAGGTGGTCCGGCGAAGCTGGGGCGAGCCGGAGTTCCACCAGGCCGTCCACGAGGTCGCCGAGAGCGTGATCCCTGTCGTCCAGGCGAACCCGCGTTACGCCGAGGAACGGATCCTGGAGCGAATGACCGAGCCCGATCGCGTCATCATGTTCCGGGTGGTGTGGGAGGACGACGCGGGCAAGGTCAACGTGAACCGCGGCTATCGCGTCCAGTTCAACAACGCGATCGGTCCTTACAAGGGCGGCCTCCGGTTCGACCCTTCCGTCAACCTCAGCATCCTCAAGTTCCTGGGATTCGAGCAGACCCTCAAGAACAGCCTCACCACCCTGCCGATGGGCGGCGCCAAGGGGGGATCCGACTTCAACCCCAAAGGACGCTCCGACGACGAGGTGATGCGCTTCTGCCAGTCGTTCATGACCGCGCTCTTCCGGTACATCGGCAAGGACGTCGACGTCCCCGCCGGCGACATCGGCGTCGGGGCGAGGGAGATCGGCTACCTGTTCGGGCAGTACAAGCGCCTCCAGAACGAGTGGACGGGTGCACTGACCGGGAAGGGCGCCGCCTACGGCGGGAGCTTCCTCAGGACCGAGGCGACCGGCTACGGAGCGGTGTACTTCGCCCGCGAGATGCTGGGCGAGCACGACGGTGTCGAGGGCCGCAGGTGCGTGGTCTCGGGCTCCGGCAACGTGGCCCAGTACGCGGCCGAGAAGCTCCTCGAGCTGGGCGCGCGCGTGGTCTCCTTCTCGGATCGGGAGGGCACCGTCCACGAGCCGGACGGTGTCACCGCCGAGCGGCTCGCCTGGCTGATCGATCTGAAGACGAACCGCCATGGGCGCCTGAGCGAGTACGCCCGGGAGTTCGGGCTCGAGTGGAGGGCGGGGCAGAAGCCGTGGTCGATCCCCGCCGAGCTCGCCTTCCCCTGCGCGACGCAGAACGAGATCCAGGAGGGAGACGCGCGCGAGCTGGCGAAAGGGGGCTGCCGGGCGGTCTGCGAGGGCGCGAACATGCCGGTCTCGCCGGAGGGGGCGCGGGTGCTGGCGGCGGCAGGCGTCCTCCACGCGCCCGGCAAGGCCGTCAACGCCGGCGGGGTCGCGATCTCCGGGCTCGAGATGACGCAGAACGCGATCCGGATGAGCTGGTCCAGAGAGGAGATCGACGAGCGGCTCCAGCGGATCATGCGCCGGATCCACGAGCAATGCGTGGAGCAGGGGCAATCGAACGGCCGGGTGGACTACGTGCGGGGGGCGAACGTGGCGGGGTTCAGGAAGGTGGCCGACGCCATGCTCGCTTACGGGGTGCAGTAAGGCCGCTGAAGACGGGCGAGATCTGCGTTGCGCTCGTCGTGCCGTCCTGCGGCGCACTTTACAGTGCGCCTCGGACGTCCCTCCTCACGCGCCTTGATCTCGCCCGTCTTGAGCGGCCTCGTGGTTTTAAGATCTTACCCCTTCAACAGCCAGGCGAAGGCGCGTTCCAGGGCGGGCTTGCCGCCCGACTCGACGATGTCGCCGTGGCCGATGATGACGCGGTCGAAGTCCCATGTCAGGATCCGACCGAGGACCGCGCGGGCGGCCGCGCGGTCGGCCAGCATGAGCTTGAGGAGGCGGCTCGCCGCGCACCGCTCGTAATAGCCGAAGGTCCGGGCCAGGGCGGTCGTCACGAGACCGCGGCCGGCCGGGATCTGGAAGCACAGGTCGGTCAGGATCAGGGTCCGGGTAGGCGGGTGCAGGAAGACAACCTCGCCGTAGCGACCCCGGACCGGGAACACCGCCTGGTCGAGATCTCCGGCCCACTCGGGCTCGGGTACGTCGCCCAGGGTGCGGTGGAAGGCGAGGTCGGGGCGCTTCTCCGCGAGGCCCGGCGAGGCGACGAGCGCGGCGTCGGGGTAGGCCGTGGCGTACGTCTCCATCCAGCGACGGTGGGCCTGGCTCGGCGAGACGACGAAGGCGACCCGGCCCAGGCCGTCGAGCCAGCCGCGAACCTCCGGCGTGAGACGTCCGACGGAGTGGAGCCACAGTCCACCGTCCCTCAGCCGGACGACCGTCATGCGCCGGCCGAGCTCCATCCCCATCGCCTTCATCGGGTGCTCGGCGACCCACAATCGGTCCGCGAGCGTGCGGGTCGTGACGGCGGCCGGGTGCGCGGACGAAGACATCGAGAACGGCCAACCTATTGCCCGGGGCTCGCCCGGGGGAGCCGGGGTGTTAGATTCGGCCCGGGCCGTGGCTCTTGCGCGCGGGCCGTGATCGTTTTACGAAGAGGGGGGCCAGAGCGCTGCCCCCGGGTCCGCTCGCGGACGCCACCCTCACCGTCACCGTTTCCAGTCACACCGACCCTGACCTCGTCCTGGGAGAGCGAAGGATGGCGCAGCAGAAGAAACGGAAGCCGAACCCCGCCTTCATGAAGCCGATGCGCCCCGACGACGCGCTGGCCAAGGTCGTCGGAGCCGAGCCGAAGCCCCGCACCGAAGTGACCAAGAAGCTCTGGGACTACATCAAGAAGCACAAGCTCCAGGATCCGACCAACAAGCGCATGATCGTCGCGGACGCGAACCTGAAGCCGGTCTTCAACGGCAAGGCCAAGGTCAGCATGTTCGAGATGACCAAGCTGGTGAACGGCCACCTCAAGGAGGCCTAGACCGATCGGCGTCGCCGGCGGCGGCGGGATCCGCCGCCGCCGCGTCCGCCGGGCCCGTCAGACCCATCAGGCCGTTGGAGCCTGGATCCTCGCGACGATCCGCGCCGCGAACGAGCGCGGCACCAGACGGACCGCCAGGTCGTGGGCCTTGTGGATGGCCCCCGGCACGACGATCCGCTCCCCGCGACGCATGCCCTCGTAGCCGGCCCGGGCAACGACCCGGGCATCCGTGGAAAACCAATCCGTCTTGAAGAGCGGGGTCCGCAGGGCCTTCGCGCGCTCGGCGAACCCCGTGGGGGAGGGGCCCGGGCAGAGGGCGGTGACCGTCACTCCGGTTCCCTCCATCTCCACCGAGAGCGCCACCGAGAACGACAGGACGTACGCCTTGCTGGCGTAGTAGACGGCCATCCGCGGCCCCGGCTGGAAGGCCGCGGTCGAGGCCACGTTGAGGATCCGTCCCGATCCTCGGGCGGCCATGGCCGGAAGGAATCGCTTGGCGAGAGACGTGACGGCCGTCACGTTGACGGCGATCAAGTCCCGCTCGGCGTCCAGGTCGGTCTCCGCGAACGGGCCGTAGACCGAGAAGCCGGCGTTGTTGACCAGGTGGTCGATCGTGAGGCCCAGCCGGTTCACGGCGTCGCCGATCCGCTCGGCGGCGTCCCGCCGGGCCAGGTCGGCGGGAACGACGTGGGCCCGGGCCCCGTGGCGGGCTTCGAGATCGGCCGCGGTCTCCCTGAGCCGATCCTCCCGCCGCGCCACCAGCACCAGCTCATGGCCGTCGGCGGCGAAGAGGTCGGCCAGCTCGCGCCCGATCCCGCTCGAGGCGCCGGTCACGAGCGCCGCGGGGCGAGCCGCTCCCGTGCTCCATGGCGGGCCGGGATCAGGCAAGCCGGGTCACCCGCTCGCCGAGGGCGGCCGAGAGGTCGGTGGTCGGACCGACCGTAACCCGGGCCAGCCGGAAGCGGTCGGCCTCGCGAAGACGGTTGGCGGAGCCCCGGCAGGCGAAGGCCGCCCGGTAGCCGCAGCGCAGGATCATCCGCCCGGTCGTGACCGGCTCCGGGCCGGGGTCGCCGCGCGGGAAGGCGAACAGCTCGATCGGCACCTGGAGCGCGGCTTCCAGGGCCTGCCGCGACCGCATCGCCTCCCACTCGCGCTCGGTCTCGGAGAGCGCATCGAAGCTCCGGCCTGTCACGCCCAGGGATTGGACCGACACCCCCTGCTTCTCCAGGTAGCGGAGGTCGTTCAGCGTGCAGACAGGAGCCGGCAGCGTCGATGGCTCGAGCGCGGCTTCCCGGCCGATGAAGTGGACGGGGACGAAGAGCACGGCCGGCAGCGCGTGCGCGCGGAGGGTCGGCAGCGCGTCCCGGATGAGCGAACGGTAGGGCCCGTCGATCGTGACCAGCGCCGATCGCCCGGGAAGCGCGTCCGGATCATCGAGGCCCCTGATCAGGCGCTCGGCGTCGATCACCGTCCAGTCGTTCCTCAGGAGCCACGCCAGGGCGCGTGCGAAGACCGGTCCCGGGACCGCGTGCGGCGGCCGCGGCCGGCCGCGCTCGGGGTCCTCGACCCGCCGGAAGCGGAGGACGGCCAGGATCGGGCTCACGCGCGGTGCCGGCCGTCGAGCAGGTCGAGCAGCTCGGCGGGGGTCGCGACGACGGCCCGGGCGCCGTGCTCGACCAGCTCGACGCGGTCCCGGAAGCCCCACTCCACCCCGACCGGGACGGCGCCCGCCGCCACCGCCGTCTCCATGTCGGTGCGCGTGTCGCCGACGTAGGCCGTCCGGCCGGCCTGGACCCCGAGCTCGCGGACGATCGCCAGGAGCGGCGCGGGGTCGGGCTTCAAGGGGACGTCGTCCCGGCCGCCGTGGACGGCCGCGAACCGGTGCCCCTGGAAGAGCCGCTCCACCATCCACGTGGTGGCGGCCTGGGGCTTGTTGCTGAGGACGGCGGCCGGGATGGCGAGCGCGTCCAGCATCTCGGGCACGCCGGGATAGGGCCGCGTCCGATCCAGCATGTGCTCGACGTAGTGGAGCCCGAGGTCGGCCAGGACCGGCTCGCGCAGATCGGGCCGGTCCGGCGGCAGCGCCCGCTCGACCAGCCGCCGGACGCCCTCGCCGACCAGGTCGCGGTACTCGTCGGCGGGACGCTCCGGCAACCCGTGCCGGTCGAGCGCGTAGTTCATCGCCGCGGCGATGTCCTCCAGCGTGTCGGCCAGGGTGCCGTCCAGATCGAAGACGACGGCGTCGATCCTCATCGAAGGACCAGCGAGGCTGCGCCGACGACCAGGACGACGACGCCGGCCGCGGTCTTGGCGGCGGCCGCGAAGGCTCGCCCGATCAGGGTGCCCCACGCGACACGGCCGGCCGACCTGACCCGCCGCGTCTCCCGGTAGGTGACGAGAGCGGCGCCGGCGAACGTCCCGACCAGGCCGCCGACCAGCGAGCCGACGACCGGCACCGGGAACGGGACGCCGAGGAAGACCCCGAGCGCGCCGCCCGCAATCGCCCCCCAGAAGGCCCGGCGCGATCCCCCGTAGGCCCGGTTCGCGTGGCGCACGATGAAGAACTCGGCGACCTCGGCCGCTCCCGCCACCAGAATCAGGACGAGCCAGAGCCACCACGCCACCTCTCCCGACCAGACGGCCAGCCCGAGGAGGCCGAGCATGATCCACGTGCCCGGAAGACCCAGCGGGATCAGGAACAGGCAGGGGATCATGAGCAGGACGAGGAGGGCGGCGAGAGCGGGCGTCTCCACGCGACCCGAAGCTAACCGCCGGTCGGCCCGCCGGCCCCCGCGCGGAGGTCAGCGCCGCCAGGCGGAGAGATCCCGTCCGAGCTGCTTCTCCAGCGCGAGGATGTCGGGACGATACAGCTCGACCAGCGCGGCCCTGAGGTCCTCGGGGAGGGGCGGCCGCGCGAGGTTCCCCTGGACGAACGCCCAGCCTGCCTCGCGGATGGAGCGTGGCAGCCAGGGCTGAATCCGGGGGCGGATCGCATGCGAGTGCGTCCAGGCGAGGCGGAGCAAGGGATTCCGGACCGTCCCCGACGAGTTGTAGGCGATCGACGTATCGGGCACGAATCCCGGATCCACGCCCAGGAAGGAGAACAGGTCACGCAAAACGGCCTGGGCGTCCCCGACGAAGTCGTCGAACAGGACGACTCGGATCTGATCCCGGTCGAACCGCTCGTAGAAGGGTCGCAGGCGTTCGTGGTAGAAACCGACGTCGACGTAGAGCTTCCTCCGCCAGCCGGGGCCGCGGCCATTCAGCGCGCCGCCGAGCGCGTCGCGGGGATCCGGGTTGCGCTCCGTCCCGTCTCGCAGGCGGCCCATGTAGTTCGCGTACGCACGGGCGGAGGGGTCGCGCAGAATGGCGACCAGGCGGGCGTCCGGGATCGCCCGCCGGATACGCTCGGCCGCTTCGGGACTCCGCATGTAGCTCGGGCTGACCTCGCCGATCGCCTTCTCGTTCTTGACGTCGCGGAAGAGGGCGCGGTAGTCGTCCAGATCGGAAGTGGAGTATCGGGACCAGTTCTGCCAGCCGGGCGCATCATGCTCGAGATCGAACCGCCCACCCTCGAAGGCGAAGAAGTTCGGCTCCTTCAGCGGGCTCATGTAGATCTCGGGATGCGACCCCAGATAATGATGGAGCGACGTCGTGCCAGACCGGGCCGCGCCGATGACCAGGAAGTTCGGCATCATGATGCCTCATTGTAGTAGGTTTGGCCCGGCGCCGGCGCCGGCTCCTTCATGCGCAGGCGAGCGGAGGTTCCGAATCCCGTACGGAAGGCGGCATGAGCGACAAGACCCGTTTCCTGTTCGTGTCCTTCGACGCCCTGATCACCGACATTGCCTGGCAGGTGGTCAAGGAGGGGCACGAAGTCCGCTACTACATCAAGAAGAAGGCGGCGCGGTCGATCGGGGACGGCTTCGTGCCCAAGTCCACCGACTGGAAGGCGGACGCGGAATGGGCCGACGTCGTCGTCTTCGACGACGTGCTGGGGATGGGGGAAGACGCCCATCGCCTTCGCAAGACGGGCAAGGCGGTCGTCGGGGGGACGCCGTACACCGACAGGCTGGAGGACGACCGCGCCTTCGGGCAGAACGAGCTCCGCAGTTTCGGGATCCCGATCATTCCCTTCGAGGAGTATTCCTCCTTCGACGAGGCGATCGCCTACGTGAAGGCCAACCCGGTGCGGTACGTGATCAAGCCGAGCGGCGAGGCCCAGAACATCAAGCGGCTCCTGTTCGTCGGCGAGGACGAGGACGGCACGGACGTCATCCACGTGCTCGAGTCGTACAAGAAGGTCTACGCCGACCGGGTCCGCACCTTCCAGCTCCAGCAGCGCCGGACCGGCGTCGAGATCGCGGTCGGCGCGTTCTTCAACGGGAGCGAGTTCCTGACGCCGATCAACGTCAACTTCGAGCACAAGAAGCTCTTTCCCGGGAACATCGGCCCGTCGACCGGCGAGATGGGAACGGCGATGTACTGGAGCCAGCCGAACCGGATCTTCAATCAGACGCTGAAGAAGATGGAGGACAAGCTCCGCGAGGAGGGGTACGTCGGGTACATCGACCTGAACTGCATCGTGAATTCGCAGGGCATCTATCCGCTCGAGTTCACGGCGCGCTTCGGCTACCCCACGATCTCGATCCAGCAGGAGGGGCTGACGACCCCGATGGGGGAGCTGCTGGCCGCGATGGCGCGCGGCGAGAAGCTCGAGCTCAAGGCGCGGTCCGGGTTCCAGGTCGGGGTCCGGATCGTGGTGCCGCCCTTCCCCTTCGACGATCCCAAGACCTTCGAGGCCAACTCGGAGGAGCGCGTCCTCATCTTCCGGAAGCCGGACACCGCGGGCGTCCACATCGAGGACGTGAAGCTGGTCAACGGTGAGTGGGTGATTACCGGCACATCGGGGGTCGTGCTGATCGTGGTCGGAATGGGGCAGACCATGCGCCGGGCCCAGGCGCAGGCCTATAACCGGATAGGCAACATCATGATCCCCAACATGTACTACCGGACCGACATCGGCGACCGCTGGTTCGAGGACCACGACCGGCTGCACAACTGGGGTTATCTGCGGGAGGCGTAAGGCGGGTCACGCGCTCCGGATCATCCCCGGAGGCGGCCACCGTGCGTGCCTCGTGCCGTCGCGGCTCAGTTTTCGTCGTGCGAGCTTCGACCAGCTTGGAGCGATGCCAGCACCGAGGCCAGCCGGTCGTAACCGACCTCCATGCCGTCCTTGGCGGGCGACCGGAGAACCGCGTCCCGAGCCTCCTTCGATTCGTACCGGATCGTGTTCGTGAGCGTGGTCCTGCCGTCCTTCTCGATCAGAACGATCGTACCCACCGCCTCACCGGGGTACCACGACTCGTCGAACCTCTCGGTTCCGACGAACCGCTCCGGCGGAACTATTTCAAGAATGACGCCGCTCATCCCCATTTCTGTTCCGTCCGAGTCGCGTCGCCACACGTAGCGATACTTGCCGCCCACCTTCGGATCGATTTCGCAGACCGCGAGCGACCAGCCGTCCGGCCCGAAAAACCAGCGCCTGAGCAGCTCGGGCTTGGTCATCGCGTCGAAGACCAGGCTGCGTGGAGCGTCGAAGACGCGCGTCATCCTGATCTCGCGGTCGGTAGGCGTCGTCACGACCAGAGTCTCCGAGCTCCTCATCGTCCCTCTCCTCGTTCGCGCATCATGCCAACCACGCCGTCTCCGGACGGGGACTCCGGTCTTAGCCGAACGAACCGTCCTTCCGCTGGTGGATCAAAATCTGGTTGCCGTCCGGGTCCGCCACGACCGCCATGAAACAGCCGGGGGCCTCGAGCGGCTCCATCGAGATCGGAACGCCCTTGCCGCGCAGCTCCTCCACCGCGGCGTGCACGTCTTCCACCGCCAGCGCCACGATCGCGTTCGGATGGAGGTGAGGCAGGACGGTGAGCGAGATCGCCGTCCCGCCGGCGTCGAGCTCCATGTAGCCGGCGGCGCGGGTGCCCGGCTTTCCGCGCGCGACCTCCACGTCCAGCCCGAGCACGTCCCGATAGAATGCCTCGGATCGGTCCATGTCGGTCACGCTGTACGAGACGAAGTCCACCGCTCTCGGCTTCATGCGTGGCTCCTGCCCTTCGGGATGGGGTTTCTGTTCACGGGTGACCTGTTTTTCATTTCGCGCGTTCCAAGTTCCTTCTGAACGGCCTTCAGCTCGTCGAGGAGGGCGTCGAGGCGCTGGAACCGGCCCTCCCAGAATCGGCGGTACCCCTCCAGCCATTCGGTGGCCTCGGCGAGCGGCCTTGCCTCGAGCCGGCGGGGCCGCCGCTGCGCGTCCTTGCCGCGCGAAACCAGCCCCGCCCGCTCCAGCACTTTGAGGTGCTTGGAAATCGCCGGCTGGGTCATCGCGAACGGCCGGGCGAGCTCCGTCACCGACGCCTCTCCCGAGGCGAGCCTGGCCAGGATCGCCCGCCGCGTGGGGTCGGCGAGCGCCGCGAACGTCGCGTCGAGGCGATCGGCTCGTGGCCGGCGTCCTCGCCGGGACGAGGCGGGCTTGCCTTTATAACGTCTCGGTTGCATAAACGATTAGTTATATACCACGTCGAAGACCGGCCGTCAAGCTCCACGATGGCCTGCCTGCCTGCGCCAGACGGCGTTCGAAGCGAAGCCCCGCGAGTCCGTCTCGCGGGGCGACCGTCGACCGCGTCCTCATGATCTGGTGATCGAAAAAGAAGAATGGCTCCCCGGGCCGGACTCGAACCAGCGACACGGTGGTTAACAGCCACCTGCTCTACCAACTGAGCTACCGGGGAGTGCGCAGCGCGCCCGCATCTAGCGGCACGCCAACGAGATCCTGAAGATACGGGCCCCTCCCTGGTGGGGCAACCGGCACACGGCGGGCGACCGCACCGGAACCCAGGCCGGGCGGTGGGGATAGCACCTTCGAGAGGAGGAATCGCCATGACCGATCCCAGAGACCTTTACGACGACGATCCCGAGCCCCGTGACCTGGTGGACGAGGTGCAGGACGACGAACTCGGACACCCGGCGCCGATCCCCCCGGGGCGCACCACCGGGGACTCGACCTTCCCGTGCCCCTACTGCGGCGAGGAGAACGACCTGTTCCTCGAGCCCGACCCCGGCCGCCCCGTCCAGGAGTTCGCCGAGGAGTGCGAGACGTGCGGGCGGACGTACGCTGTCACGGTGGAGTACGACGACCTGGGCGAGCCCTCGATCCACGCCGAGCGGCCCGACTAGGCTCCGCCACCTCGTGTGTCCTCAGGGAGCCGAAGCGCCCACGGTCATCCCTTCGACCCGAGTCGCGTCGCCCGTCAGCTCCCAGCGGATGAGAGAGACCGGGATCAGCCCGGCCCGATCGACCTCGTCCATGAACCCCCGCAGCGTGAAGTCGGCTCCGAGCTGGCGCGCGCGCTCGGCGAGGAGCTCCTCGAACTCGATCTTGCCGACGACATAGCTCGTCCCGTAGCCGGGCTGCTGGAGGTAGAGGTGCTGCTCCCAGCGGCCGGTCTCGCCGTCCTCCCGTAGCCAGCCTCGCGGTGTCCACTCCGACGTGAACGCGACCGCCTCGTCGAAGGTCAGCTCCCCGGCGTGCATCCTGAGCGAGGCCAGAGCCCGCGCGGCGCGCTGCGCCAGTAGGACCCAGACGAGCTCCCGGGCGCGAGGCCGGCCGTCGAGAAGCCCGGCGTGCATCATCATCTCCTCCATACCGGTCGCCAGGCCCTCGGCCCGGCCGTCGAAGATGTTGTAGAGGAGGGGCCCCTGCCGGATCGGGCTGGAATGCGGCTCCTCGGCCATCCGAGCGAGATCGAACCAGTGGTAGCCGTGGGTTCGCATGATGAGCGGCTCGCGGTAGTCGACCTCGGCGAAGAACTCGCGTGGGCCGTCGGCGGGGGCGAAGCGGCCGACACGGGCGCGGAGCGCGGGCTCGAGATAGGGCCGGATCGAAACGACCTCCTCCTCCTCCAGGAACGCCATGTACTCGTCGACGGCCGCCCCGAAGCGACGATCGTAGTCGGCGGCGTCGCCGATCGGCTCGAGCGGTGGGAGATCGCGGTTCCGGTGCTCCTCGAGCCGGAGCGCGGCATGGGCGCGAACGAGCTCCCGGCGAACCATCGTCACCTGCTCCTGCCAGGTGTAGGGGACCAGATGGACGTTCCGGAGGACCCAGGTGTAGTGCTCGGCGCCGATCCCCGACGGGCCGTTTCGGGTCCGGGCCTCCCCCTCGAGCCAGGCCACGAACGCGTCGGTCGCCTCGCGGGCGCGTCGGGCCGCGGCCGCGAGCAGGGCGTCGCTCTGGGCGGCCCGGTCGGCCAGCTCGGCCAGGGTCGCGCTCTGCCCCTGCATGGATCCGATCCCGGCGATCCACAGGTCGCGGGCGTCCCCGGTCAGGTTCCGCCGGGCCTGGTCGAGGAGCGGCGGGATCGTGCCTAGCCGCTCCGCGAGCTCGGCCGATCGATCGGGCGCCAGCGGCAGCGGGTAGGTCCACAGCTCGATCACCCCGTCCACGTGCGGCCCTTCGCGCGCAGGAACGTCGGTCGGAGACGGAAAGACCATGACGTAGAAGGCCGGGTTCCGCGCCCAGGGACGGAGCACCCGGTGATCGAAGTCGAGGCCGTTCATCTCGGCGCGGACCAGCTCGTAGTCGACCTTCTCCGGGATCGGCCATTCGCCCGGGTCGATCGCCGCGAGCCGGCGCCGATAGTCGGCCAGGCGCGCGTGCTGGGCCGCCATCGCTTCCGCCGTGTAGTCGGGGACGCCGTCGACCTGGGCGGGGCGCTGGAACGCCCGCCAGTCGTCGAAGAGTCGGACCAGATCCTCGTAGTCCCGGCTCGCGGTCTGGGCGGAAGCCGCGCCGGAGCCGAGCGCGAGGACGAGCCCGAGCGTGATCAAGGCGATGCCCGCGACACGGTGGCCGCCCATCGGCGCTATCCGGTGCCGGGCGACGCTCGCAGGGCGAGCCGCTCCAGATAGGCCCGGATCCGCCGGGCGTTCGTCCCGAAATCGTAGATCCCGACCCGTGAGGTCGAGCGGACGTCGACCCGGGTCCCGCCGCCGGAGAGCGGACGAGCCCGGATCCGGACGTCGTCGACGAATCCCAGGCGGGGGGTCCGCGCCTCGGCCCGGATCTCGCCCGTCTCGGGATCGGCCGACGCGATCGTCCAGCCGGGCATCGATCGCGCGGCGGCCAGCGCGGCCGCGAAGGCGGGACCGGGTCCGAGCGGGAGGTCGAGCGGCTTGAGGTCGGGGTAGGCGTCGGTCTCCCCGGTCCGGACGTCATGGACCACGAGCCTCCTCAGGCGCCGCGCCATGCCGGTCATGGGAGGATCCGAACGGGATTCGAATAGATCCAGGGCACCTCGGGAAGATCGTACCCGTCGCCGTTCCCGAGGTAGGGGGATAGATGGCGCGGAACGATCCCCACCTCGACCCGGTAGGCGCCCGGCCCGGGCACCGGCACGTCGAGCGATCCTCCGCTCTCGGCCACCACCGTCCGTGACCGGCCTTCGATCCGGTAGATCCGGATCCGGATCTCCGGCTCCGCGAGCGTGGCCGCGCGGCCGTGGACGACCGGCCGCCGGACGACCAGCCGCTGCCCCGGGACGAAGCGGAGAGTCCTCCCCATCTCCACCGCCCCGCGCCGGTCCCGGACGTGGAAGTCGAATCCCGCCGGCGTCCCCCACGCCTCGATGACCGCGTAGAAACGGCCCCTGCGAAGCGCGGCCTCGACTTGGGCGGGGCCACCCGGCGGCTCGACCAGGAAGGCGTTCGTGACCCAGGGCAGCATACGGAAGTACGAGTCGCCCCGGTCGCCGTCGGCGAGAACGATCGGCAGCGCGTTCTCGTGCGCATCCGAGGCCCCGAAGCCGAATACCATGCGCCGTGAGAGGAGCGCGTCCCACCGATCGATGGCGGCATGGTTGGCGTGGAAGATGGAGAAGAGGGCGAGGTCGGGATGGGCGTCGGTGAGCCGCAGGACGAACGGGGCCAGCCCGACGAACGCTCCCAGCCGCGACAGCCCCTGCGCCCGCCGGTGCCTCGGCGCGAAGTTCGAGTGCGGGTTGTAGACCTCGATCCCGTCCGGTCGGAGGGCGGAGATTCGTGCGAGGGACGCGCTCTCGGGGTGCGGCATGAGCACGACCGCGCCGTAGCGATGGAACGCCTCCGTCGCGTCCGGCCCCTGGGCGTCGTAGAAGGCCTGGCGCTCCTCGCGCGATCCGCCCGGGAGCGAGTCGAACGCGACCGGCATGAGGACGTTCTCCGCCCCCGCGAAGAGGAGCGTGCCGCAGGAAAGCCGGTTGCCCACCAGCCGGCCCTCGACCGTCACCGGCCGGTCTCCGGCCCGGAAGAGCAGCGCCTCGGCCAGCGAGTCGGCCCGCACCAGCCAGCGGTCGTGCTCGGTCAGGAAGGCGACGTCGACCCGGGCCTGGCAGAGCGCGCGGCGGAACCGCTCCAGGCAGGGCTCGTTCGTCCGCCCGAGCTCGTCCTGCGCGGCTTCGTCACATGCATCGTGGCTGTAGACCGAGTGGACGTGGACGATGGCGCGGCGCGGGAGCAGGCCCCGGGGGGCCCCGAACGAGGCGGCGGCCGGCAGGCGGTCCGGCCAGTCGGGAAGCCCGTCCTCGCCACCGGTGGAGGGAGCGCACCCGACGGCCGCCGCGACCGCGAGCCCGAACACGATCGATCGCAGCGGGCCTGGTCCACCAGTCGGCACGGGCCCAAATTAGCCGTCCCCTCAACCCACCGCCCCACGCGGAAGCCGGTAGCAGGGCCGCGCGGGCACGGCTACCTTGTGCGCCCGATCCGCGCGGCTCGCCGCGCAGCGGCCGGAATCCTCCGACGCGTCAGAGGACGAATCCTCGGCCGCGTCAGAGGACGAATCCTCGCCCTCCATCCGCAGGAGCGAACGTGGCCGACTGGGCACTCATCCTGGGTTCATCGAGCGGCTTCGGGGAGGCCGCCGCCCGCGCCTTCGCCGCCGCCGGCACGAACGTCTTCGGCGTTCATCTCGATCGGAAGTCGACGCTCGGTCACGTCGACGAGGTCGTTGAGGCGATCAAGGAGACCGGTGTCGAGGTCGAGTTCTTCAACGTGAACGCCGCCGACCCAGAGAAGCGCGGGGAGGTCGTGCAGCACGTCGCCGAACGCCTCGCGGAGTCGGGCGAGAAGGTGCGGGTCGTCCTCCACTCGCTCGCCTTCGGGACCCTCAAGCCGTACATCGATCCGGAGGGGAAGGCGGGGCTGGCCCAACGCGAGCTCGACATGACCCTCGATGTCATGGCCAACACCCTGGTGTACTGGATCCAGGAGCTCGTGCGGGCCGACCTGATGGGGGAAGGCGGCCGCGTCTTCTCGATGACATCGACCGGCGACGGCCACGCCTGGCCCACGTACGGCGCCGTGTCGGCGGCCAAGGCGGCCCTGGAGGCCCACACGCGCCAGCTCGCGCTGGAGCTGGCTCCCCTCGGCATCACCGTGAACGCCATCCGGGCGGGCGTCACCGACACCCCGGCCCTCCGCAAGATCCCCGGCCACGAGCGGATGGTCGAGGCCGCCCGTGCCCGCAACCCGCACCGCCGGCTGACGACGCCGGAGGACGTCGCGCAGGCGCTGATCGCGCTGGCGCGGCCGGAGACCCGATGGATCACGGGGAATGTGATCGGGGTGGACGGCGGCGAAGAGATTTCCGGGTAGGCCGCTGAATATGGCCTCCTGAAGTTCGAAACCTCCGTGTGAGACAGGGCCACGCCGGCCCGCTGAGACCGTGCCCCACGTCGTCCTTGAAACGAGCTCCCCCCTCCACGAGCTGATCGAGGGGATCGACCCGTTCGTCGAGCGCGCGGGAGACACGGTGTGGCGGCTGAGGGACCTGTTCCTGAACGGCGACGGACATCACGCCCTCGCCGAGTGCCTCGTCGTCCGGGACGGCCGTCCGCGACGCTTCTTCGTGCATCTCTCGCAGCGGGAAGGCGACGCCAGCGTCGTCGTCAGACCCTATCCGGTGCCGCCGCTCGACGTGACGCCGTCGGTCAAGCGGATGATCGCGCTCGTGGCGGAGGCCGTGGTCCGCCATCATCCCGACGTGGAGATCGACCGCACCACGATCCCGGACTTCCTCACCGATCGCTACCGCTACGCCCCCGATCCGGAGCCCGGGGAATGGGACCCGCGGCTTCCCCAGAGCGGGCTCTCCAGGCCGCTCGACTGGGAGGCGATTTTCGGCCGGCCGGGTCCGGTCGAGATCGAAATCGGCTCGGGCAAGGGCGGCTTTCTGGTGGACGCTGCGACGCGCTCCCCCGACACCGCGTTCCTGTCGATCGAATGGGCGGGGGCCTATGCCGAGGGGCTGCGCGACCGGATTCGCCGTCGCGACCTGAGGAACGTCCGTGTGGTGAGGGCGGACGCCGGGCGGCTCCTCGAGGAGGCCGTGCCGACCGGCTCGGTGCGCGCCGTCCACGTCTACTTCCCCGATCCGTGGCCCAAGAAGCGGCACCACAAGCGGCGGCTCGTCACGCCGGCCTTCGCGGGCGCGCTGGCCGAGGCGCTCGAGCCGGGCGGCGAGCTCCGGCTCGTCACCGATCACGGCGAGTACTTCGACGAGGCGAGAGCCGTCCTGGACGCCGAGCCCCGCCTGGAGGCGGCGGAGGTCCCGGCCGACATGGTGGACCTCACCAACTACGAGCGGAAGTACCGGGCCGAGGGGCGCCCGATCCATCGCGCGCGGTATCGCCGGAGACCGGAGTGATCCTGGTCACCGGAGCCACCGGCTTCATCGGCGCCGAAATCCTGCGGCGGGCGAGCCGCCGGGGCTGGCGGGTCCGCGGGCTGGCGCGCCATCCGGAGCAAGCCGAAGCGCTCGGCCGTCTTCCGCACGTGGAGCTCTTCCGGGGCGATGTATCCCGGCCGGACGAGCTCCACGAGGCGCTCGAAGGGGTCGAGACCGTCGTCCATCTGGTCGGCATCATCGTCGAAACGCGCGCCCAGTCCTACGAGGACGTCCACGTGGCGGGCACGCGGAACGTTGTCGAAGCGACCCGACGAGCCGGGATCTCGAGGTACGTCCACATGAGCGCCCTCGGGGTCGAGGCGGGCCAGGACGCCAGCGACTACTACCGCACCAAGTGGCGGGCGGAGGAGATCGTGCGCGAGGCGGGGCTCGAGAGCACGATCTTCCGGCCGTCCGTGGTCTTCGGGCGCGACGACGACTTCTTCAACCGCTTCGTCCGGATCCTCGAGTGGAGCCCCGTCGTGCCGCTCCCGGCAGGCGGCCGGTCCCGTTTCCAGCCCGTCTGGCTCGGCGACGTGGCGGAGTGCTTCCTGCAGGCGACCCGCATGCACCGGACGGCGGAGCCGGCGTACGACGTGGCCGGGCCCGAGATCATGACGCTGAAGGAGATCGTCCGGACGCTGATGGAGGTCACCGGGCACCGGCGGCCGATCCTTTCCATGCCCGTGGCCCCGCTGCGTTTGGCGGCGACGGTCATGGAGATCGTGCTCCCGACCCCGCCCGTCACACGGGATCAGCTCCGGATGCTGTCGATCGACAACGTCTCGGATCGGGCGGGGCAGCAGGCCCTCCGGCGTGACTTCGAGATCGAGCACGCCCGGCTCGCCGACAAGGCGACCCGCTGGCTGAATCCCGATCGCCGGGCCGAGGGATCCCCCTGAGCGAAGAGCATGTCGACTGCCCGCTCTGCGAAACGGACGACGGCGAGCCGTGGGGCCTCGAGTACCAGGGTCATCGGATCGTGCGGTGCCGCAGGTGCGGCCTGCGCTATCTGAATCCTCGCCGAAGCCCCGAGGAGAACCGGCGGATCTACGGAAGCCGCTACTTCGAGCGCCATCGCGCGCGGGAGCGTGATGCGGAAGGGGGCGACCTGGTCCGGGAGCGGGACGCGGCCTCGATCGAGCTGATCCTCCGCTTCCGGCCCCGGGAGCGGCCCTCGCTTCTCGACGTGGGTGCGGGAACGGGAAGCTTTCTCCGTCTGGCACGGGACAGCGGACGGTTCGGCCGGCTGGTCGGCGCGGACATCTCGTCCGCCAACGAGGCGGCCTTCGCCCGCGCCGGGATTCCCTTCCACGTGGGACCGGTTGAGGAGCTGGACCTGCCTCCGTTCGACGTCGTGGCCGCTCATCACGTGCTCGAGCACGTCCTCGACCCGAACCGGTTTCTGGTCGCCGTCCGCCGCCTGCTGGTGGAGACCGGGATCATGCACCTGCTCGTCCCGAACGAGGCGAGCTTCACGTCCCGCTCGAAGAGCTTCTGGAGCCGCCTGGGTCTCAAGCCGCGCCCCTTCCGGCACCTCTCTCCGGGACACCACCTGACGTTCTTCGAGCGCGGGACCCTGATCCGGCTGCTGGAGAAGCACGGCTTCCAACCGCTGCATGCCCGGACGCGGGCGGACGCCAAGAGACGGGGACCGTGGCAGCGGATCGTCCACCGCGGGTTCGACGCGATGGGATGGAACTCATGGCTGGAGGTCGTGGCCCGGCGAGGGCGTTGAATCGCGGTTCGCCAACGCGCGCTCGCGGTTTCATATTTACCCCCTGTGACGTCGTTCCCGGAACGAGGCATCGGCCGCCGGCTGGCGGGTCTCGCGCTCGTGTGCGCCCTCGGGGCCGTCCCCGTCGACCGCTCGCTGGCCCAGGTCGCGGGCGCGGTAGGCTCCGGAGCGGCATCGGTCGGCGATGCGTCCCCGCTCATCACACGCGGGGAGCTCGAGGGGCATGTCGGCCATCTGGCCGACAGCGAGCTGGCGGGTCGGCGGGCCGGCACACCGGGCGCCGAGCGCGCGGCCCGGTACGTCGTGCGGGCGTTCAAGGCGGCCGGCCTCGAGGCCCCGTCCGACCATCCGGCCTACCTCCAGACGTTCGAGTTCGCGATCGGGGTCGAGCTGGGACGCGAGAACCGGCTCGTCCTCCAGCACGGTGACCGGCGCGTGATCGTGTACGAGCCCGGCCGGGACTTCCTGCCGCTGGCCGGATCGCTCGCCGACCGCGTGGTCCAGCCGGTTGTCTTCGCCGGCTACGGGATCAGCGCCCCCGAGATGGAGTACGACGACTACGCCGGCATCGACGTCCGCGGCAAGGTGGTGATGGTCCTGCGGTACGCGCCCGGCGGCGACGATCCGGCCGGCCGCTTCGGCCGCTTCCTCTCCGAGCGCTACAAGGCCGCCACCGCCGCCGCCCACGGCGCCCGGGCGATCCTGTTCGTGAGCGGTCCGGCGACCGACGAGATCGACCGGCTGATCCCGTTCCAGATGGATGCCGAACCGGGCAGCCTCGGCATCGTGGCCCTCTCGGTCAGCCAGGCGGTCGGGCAGCGGATCGCGGGCATGGGCGGGGGGGATCTGGCCCATTGGCAGCGCGAGATCGACGGCTCGCTCGAGCCCAGGAGCCGCGTCGTCGCGGACGCCGTCGTGAATCTCCGCTCGGACCTGAAGCCCCGGACCCGGACCACCCACAACGTGATCGGGATCGTCGGGGGGCACGACGCGGATCTCGCGAGCGAAGCGGTGGTCGTGGGCGCCCACTACGACGGCCTGGGTCTCGGCGGCGAGGGCTCGCTGGAGCCGGTCCCGGGGGAGGTCCACAACGGCGCGGACGACAACGCCAGCGGGGTCGCCGCGCTGATCGAGCTCGCGCAGCACTTCTCCTTCCGCGCAAACCGGCCCGCGCGCACCATCGTATTTGTGGCGTTTGGGGCCGAAGAGGAGGGGATGCTCGGGTCGGCCCACTTCGTGAGCCACCCGGTCGTCCCGCTTTCGAGCGTGACGGCCATGATCAACATGGACATGGTGGGACGGCTGCGGAACGAGCTCATCGTCTACGGGGTCGGATCCAGCGGAGCGTGGCCCGACCTGCTGCAGAAGGCCAACGAGGACCTCGACCTTCCCCTGCGCCTCATGGCCGAGGGGTATGGACCCTCCGACCACGCTCCCTTCTACCTGCGCCAGGTGCCCGTGCTCGCCCTGTTCACCGGCGTCCACCAGGACTACCACCGGGCCTCCGACGACGCCGACCTGCTCGACTACGAGGGGCTGACACAGGTGTCGACCTTCGTCCGTCAGCTCGTCGGACGGCTCGCCGGCACGGGGAAGAGTCCCACCTTCCAACCGAGCCCGTACGAGCTGGCGGAGAAGCGCTCCGAGACCCCGGCCACGCAGCCCCCCGACCGGCCGGTGAGCGTCGGGCGCCGGCTCGGCGCGGTGCCCGTCCCTGCCGGTCCGGGCGAGCCGGTCGTCGTCGAGCGGATCGAGGCGGGCTCGCCGGCGGATCAGGCCGGCGTGGAGCCCGGCGACAGGGTCCTCTCGCTGGACGGGATTCCGGTCGAATCCATCTACGACTACGTCCGCGCGCTCCAGCGCAGCATCCCCGGCGGGTCGGCCCGGCTGGTCGTCGAGCGCGACGGGCGGCCGCTCGAGCTGGACATCGACCTCGAGGAAGCCCGATGAAGCCGTGGTTGGCCGGCACGATGCCCATCGCCCTGATCGCGCTCGGGTCGGGGTGCGCTTCCATGGGGGCGGGCGGCGAGGCCGACGTGCGGGAGCACGTCCTGGGCGTCCTCAGGAGCCAGGTGCAGGCCTGGAACCAGGGCGACCTGGAGGGCTTCATGGACGGCTACTGGCGGAGCCCGGACCTGGTTTTCACGTCGGGCGGCCGCGTCCAGC
The DNA here is from genome assembly GCA_035687745.1 of Gemmatimonadota bacterium. Taxonomy (GTDB): domain Bacteria; phylum Gemmatimonadota; class Gemmatimonadetes; order JACCXV01; family JAHWKZ01; genus DASRVA01. The sequence continues at coordinate 42,422 of DASRVA010000023.1, read as the reverse complement.
GCGGATGGAAGACCACGCTCGACCGATATCGGGCAGCCTATGGGGAGCGGACCGAGACCATGGGGACGCTCTCGTTCTCCGACCTCGAGGTCCACGCCCTCGGACGCGGAAGCGCCTGGGTCCTGGGTCGCTGGGCGCTGGACACCGCGGAGGGGCCACGGGGCGGCATCTTCACGCTCATCCTCAGGGACGTGGAAGGCCGCTGGGTCATCGTCCACGACCACACCAGCGAGTCCGGCTGACCATGGGCGGTCGCCCGACCGCCTGACGCCGGGCGGTCGCCCGACCGGTCCGGGTGAGGCTATATTCGCCTCTTCGAAAGAATCCCTGCCCAGCCAACGCGACCAACTTCATTGGGAGTGAGGACCATGCGCATTTCCGCTTCTCTGACCACCCTTCTGCTCACCCTGGGCCTTCTCGCCTGCGGCGGTGCCGCGGACGAGGGCGCGACCGAAGACACGACCGCCGTGGACACGACGGCGATGGTCGAGGAGCCGGCCGACATGGCCGGCCCGGCGGGTTCGCTCTCGACCCCCGCCTGGATGACGCTGGACGAGACGGCGCAGACCGTGTCCATGGACATCGTGGCCGGTGAGACCGAAGCCAACAACCGCTGGAACTTCAACGGCCTCTACGCCGGCGAGGGAGCGATCGTCGTTCCCCAGGGCTACTCGGTGACGATCAACTTCACCAACGCCGATCCGAACCAGCCGCACTCGGTGGGGATCGACGAGGCGATGGACAGCTATCCGGCCACCTTCGAGAGCCCGGAGCCGGTCTTCGCGGGCGCGATCAGCCCCGATGCCGGCACGACCGGCACCGCCCCCAACGGCACCGCGACCCTGACGTTCACGACCGACACGGCTGGCGAGTACGTGATGATCTGCTACATCGCGGGTCACGCGGTGGCCGGCATGCACCTGCCCTTCGAGGTCTCGGCCGACGGCAGCGCCGGAGTACGCCAGTAAGGGGATCCGAGACGCCGCCCGCGGCGGCTCCGGACACCAGCTCCGCGATTCACGACGAGGGGGCGAGCGATCGCCCCCTCTCGTTTTTTCGTGGGTGGCCTTGAAGGGACCGTGGGCGGTCGGCGGGACCGAAAAAAGCGAGGCGGGCGAACGGGTCGCCCACCTCGCTAGGGGGGTACAAGGGGTGCGGATGCGGCGGCCTTACTCGCTGCCACCCTCCCGGTCCAGGCCAACCGAGCACAGGTTCTCGGTGACGTTCGAGCAGGTCCGCCGGCAGCCGCCTCGTTGCATAAGGCGCAGAAGCGGTGCGAACGGGATCATCCTCCCCGCGGATCACCCGTGGAAGCCTCCGTCCGGCTCGGAGCAGGCGGTTGAGAACGGGAACCATTCCTTAATCTTGACCGATTCACTCCGGAATAGTAGGTTCGCCGGACGATGAGGTTCACGACGCAGGCCGAGTACGGGCTCATCTGCAGCCTTCATCTGGCGCGTCACGCCGAACGTGGTCCGGTGGCGGCCCGCGAGATGGCCGAGATCGAGAACCTGCCGGCGGATTACACCGAGAAGATCCTGCGCCGGCTCCGCCAGGCGGGCCTGGTGACGGCGGTGCGGGGGGTCTCCGGCGGCTTCCAGCTCGCGCGCGACCCGGACGAGATCTCGGTCAAGGACGTGATCGACGCCACCGAGGGGTCTACGTTCGAGATCAACTGCAGGGAGCATCCGGTGGGCCCGGAGCGGTGCGGCGAGACCCACGACTGCTCGATCCGCCCGGTCTGGTTCGCGCTCCGCCGGAGGATCGACGCGCTCCTCTCGGATATCCGCCTCAGCGACCTGATCGGGGACCGCGAGGCGGGCGTCCGCGAGCTGATCGACATCACCTGGGGTCCGGTCGAGGTGGCCCCGGCCGGGGAGGCGCCGACCAGGGCCCCCGCCTGAGAGACGCTACGACCGGATTCGACGAACCGATTCCATGAACCGGAAAGCCATCGAGGAGTTGATGACCGACAAGAACCCGCTTCTGGTGATCGAGGATCTCCACGCTTCGGTGGAAGGCAACGAGATCCTGCGCGGCGTGGACCTCGTTGTCCGAGAAGGCGAGCTCCACGCGCTCATGGGCCCGAACGGCTCGGGCAAGTCGACGCTCGCCAAGGTGATCGCCGGACACCCGGCCTACGAGGTGACCGCCGGCTCGATCACGTACAGGGGCGAGGACCTGCTCTCGCTCGAGGTCGACGAGCGCGCCCGCCGCGGGGTCTTCATGGCCTTCCAGTACCCGAGCGACATCCCGGGCGTCACGATCGCGCAGTTCCTGCGCCAGTCCGTGGTGGCGCGGACCGGGAGGGAGATCTCGGTATTCGACTTCTACGACGAGCTTCAAAAGGCGATGAAGCTGCTCGAGGTAGACGAAAAGTTCGCCGAGCGGTTCGTGAACGACGGGTTCTCGGGCGGCGAGAAGAAGCGCAACGAGATCCTGCAGATGGGGATGATGAAGCCCGATCTCGCGGTCCTGGACGAAACCGACAGCGGGCTCGACATCGACGCCCTCAAAGTGGTCGCGAACGGGGTCAACACCCTGCACACCGAGCTTGAAAAGATGGGCGCATTGATCATCACGCACTATCAGCGGATCCTGAATTACATCACCCCGGACGTTGTGCACGTCATGGTCCGGGGTCGAATCGTCGAGTCCGGGGACCGCACGCTGGCGGAGAAGCTCGAGGCCGAGGGTTACGAGCTCTTCCGCAGCGAAGAGGCGGCCGCCGGAGCGGCGAGCTGACGGAAGGAGACGAGCGATGCCATACGACCAGACCGTAGCGGCACTCAACCTGGACGAGTACAAGTATGGGTTCAAGGACCCGGAGAAGTACGTCTTCAAGGCGGAGAAGGGTCTTTCGAAGGGTGTCGTGGAGCAGATCTCGGCGATGAAGGAGGAGCCCGAGTGGATGCTCAAGTTCCGCCTGAAGGCGCTCGAGATCTACGAGCGGAAGCCGGTACCGACGTGGGGTGCTGACCTCTCGGGCCTGAACATGGACGAAATCTACTTCTATGTGAAGCCCTCCGAGGGCGAGGGCCGTTCGTGGGACGAAGTCCCGGAAGACATCAAGCGCACCTTCGACCGGCTCGGAATCCCGGAGGCCGAGCGCAAGTCGCTGGCCGGCGTGGGCGCCCAGTACGAGTCCGAGATGGTGTACCACAAGATCAAGGACGAGCTGGCCGACAAGGGCGTGATCTTCGACTCGATCGAGGACGGCCTCAAGAACCACCCTGATCTCTTCCGGAAGTACTTCGCCACCGTGATCCCGCCCCATGACAACAAGTACGCGGCGCTCAACTCGGCCGTCTGGTCGGGCGGGTCGTTCATCTACGTGCCGCCGGGCGTCGAGGTCGACATCCCCCTCCAGGCGTACTTCCGGGTCAACTCGGAGAAGCTGGGGCAGTTCGAGCGGACGCTTATCATCGCCGACGAGGGGGCGAAGCTCCACTACATCGAGGGGTGTACGGCGCCGACCTACTCCACCGACTCGTTCCATTCCGGCGTCATCGAGATCATCGTCAGCCGGGGCGCCAACGTGCGCTACACGACGATCCAGAACTGGTCCAACAACATGTACAACCTGGTGACCCAGCGCGCGCGGGTCGAGGAGGACGCCCGGATGGCGTGGCTGGACGGCAACCTGGGCTCCAAGGTGACCATGAAGTACCCGTCCTGCTATCTGATGGGCCGCGGCGCTTCGGGCGAGATCATGTCGATCGCCTACGCCGGCGCCGGCCAGCACCAGGACGCCGGGGGCAAGATGATCCACGCCGCCCCGTACACGAGCAGCGAGATCGTCTCCAAGTCGATCTCCAAGGGCGGGGGGCGCAGCTCCTACCGCGGCCTGGTCAAGGTCGAGAAGGGCGCCCACCACGCGTCGTCGAACGTGGAGTGCGACGCCCTGCTGCTGGACGAGGAGGCCCGCACGGACACATATCCGTACATCGAGATCGACGAGAACGACGCCTCGATCGGTCACGAGGCGACGGTTTCGAAGATCGGCGACGAGCAGCTCTTCTACCTGATGCAGCGCGGGCTCGGCAAGGACGAGGCGCGGACGATGGTCGTGCGCGGCTTCATCGAGCCGATCTCGAAGAACCTCCCGCTCGAGTACGCGGTCGAGCTGAACCGGCTGGTCGAGCTCGAGATGGAGGGGTCGGTCGGCTGATCCGCCTTTCCGACGAGGTCGGAGGCCGCTCGGGGTCGAGCGCTGCGGTCCGGCTCCGTGCCCGGGTTTCCCGAGACAGATCCATGGATCGACATGTCCGAGGAGGAGGAGTGAGCGAGACGTTGACGAGGGACATCGACACGGCGCCGTCCGTCCGGGGGGAGGTCGGCCCCGAGACCGTCGAGGCGATCGTCCGGGACCGCGGCGAGCCGGACTGGATGGCCGAGCGCCGGCGGCGGGCCTGGGAGGTGTACCAGGAGACCCCGACGCCCACGACCAAGACCGAGGAGTGGCGCTACACCGACCTCTCGAAGATCCCCTGGCAGGAGCTCATGATGCACCTGCCGGAGCGGCCGGCTGGAGTCGAGGATCCGGCGCGGCTGCCGGAGGAGCTTCGCGAGGCCGTGAGCGAGGAGGGCGGGTCGGCCGCCTTCGGGATCCAGGTCAACGGCGTCCAGGTCCACCGGCGGGTGGCGGACGAACTGACCGCGAGGGGGGTTCTGTTCCTCGACTTCGAGACCGCCGTCCGCGAGCACCCCGACCTTCTTCGCAAGTATTTCATGACCTCGGCCGTGACCCCGGAGTTCGGCAAGCTGGCGGCGCTCCATGGCGCGTTCGTCTCGGGCGGGACGGTCGTGTACGTCCCGGCCGGAGTCGAGGTGGAGCTACCGCTCTCGACCTTCCGCTGGCTCGACCTTGAAGGAGCCGCCGTCTTCCCGCACACGCTCCTGATCGCGGGCCCGCAGAGCAAGGTGACGTACGTCGAGGAATGCCGGTCCCCCGCCCGGGCCGTCGAGGGGTGGGCGATGAACTGCGGGGTGACGGAGATCGTGGCCGAGGAAGGCGCCAACGTGCGGTACGCGATCGTCCAGGAGTGGGGCCGGCACGTGTTCCATTACCAGGCGGCCCGCGTATTCGCGCACAAGGACGCCCAGATCCAGTCGTTCCTGGTGACGCTCGGGGCGCGGGTGGCGCGGTCGGACGTCGAGACGGATCTCCAGGGTGAGGGCGCCCACTCGGAGATGCTGGGACTCTACCTCGGCGACTCCAACCAGCACTTCGACCACTACACGTATCAGCTCCACCAGGCCCCGCACGCCGGGTCGGACCTGCTCTACAAGGGGGCCCTCAAGGACCGCGCCCGGTCGGTCTTCCGTGGCATGATCCGCGTTCTCCCGGGCGCCCAGGGCACCGACGCCTACCAGACGAACCGGAACCTGATCCTCTCCGAGGACGCGCACGCCGATTCGCTTCCCAACCTGGAGATCGAGGCCGACGACGTGCGCTGCTCGCACGGGGCCACGATCGGCCAGCAGGACGAGCGGCAGATCTTCTACCTGATGAGCCGCGGGCTGACCCGCCAGCAGGCCGAGAAGCTCATCGTGAGCGGCTTCTTCGAGGAGGTCCTGTCGCGGCTCGAGGTGGAGTGGCTTCACGAGCGGCTGAGCCGCGTGATCCAGAAGAAGCTCGGGTGACATGGCCGAGTTCGTGAAGCTGACGACGACGGACGCCATCCCCGACGGCGAGATGGAGGCGTTCGAGGTCAACGGCGTCCTGGTCGGGATCGCCCACGTGGACGGAAGCTTCTACGCCTTCCACGACTGCTGCACCCACCAGCAGTACCAGCTCACTCAGGGGTTTCTGATGGGCGAGCGGCTGACGTGCGACTTCCACGGCGCATCGTTCGACCTGCGAACAGGCGAGGTGAAGACGCTCCCTGCCACCAAGCCGCTCCCCATGTTCCCGCTCGAGGTCCGCGACGGCGAGGTCTGGGTCGCCGTCCCCGACCCCGACACCCTCGACATGCCGCCGGAGTGACCGGGGCGGCCGAGGGCTCGCGTGCGCGGATGAGCGACAGAATCCAGGAAGCCGGCTCCACCAACGCCACGACCGTGGTCGAAGCGGGACAAGCCCCGCCGCTCGACACGGCCGCCATCCGGCGCCGGTTCCCGGTGCTGGACCAGGAGGTCCACGGCCACCGGCTCGCCTACCTGGACAGCGCGGCCTCGTCCCAGAAGCCGGATGCCGTGATCGACGCGGTAAGGGACTACTACCTGCGCGACCACGCCAACGTCCACCGGGGCGCCCACACGCTCGCGGTGCGGGCGACCGACCGCTACGAGGAGGCGCGCCGGCGGATGGCGCGGTTCGCGGGAGCGGGGCGGGCGGACGAGATCGTCTTCACGCGCTCGACCACCGAGTCGATCAACCTGGTGGCCGCGTCGTGGGGACGCGCCAACCTGGGGCCGGGTGACATCGTCCTCGTGACCGAGATGGAGCACCACTCGAACCTGGTGCCGTGGCAGCTCGCCTGCGAGGCGACCGGAGCCGGGATCGAGGCCGTCGGCATGACCGACCAGGGCGAGCTGGACCTGGAAGACCTGGACCGCCGGCTGGCCGAGGGCCGTGTCCGGCTGGTCGCGACCGGTCACGTCTCGAACGCGCTCGGCACGCTTCACCCGGTCGCGGAGATCGCGCGCCGGGCCAGGGGCGCCGGGGCCCGATATCTCGTCGACGGCGCCCAGGCCGCGCCCCAGATGCCATTCGACGTGCGCGCGATCGGCTGCGACTTCTACGCCTTCAGCGGCCACAAGATGTGCGGCCCTACCGGGATCGGCGTCCTGTGGGCGCGCAAGGAGCTGCTGGACGCGATGCCCCCCTACCAGGGGGGCGGCGAGATGATCGAGGAGGTCCGGATCGAGCGCTCGACCTACGCGCGGGTCCCCTATCGGTTCGAGGCCGGAACGCCGCACATCGCGGGCGCGATCGGCCTGGCGGCGGCGGCCGACTTCCTGGACGAGGTCGGCCGTGACCGGATCCACGCCCACGAGCGCAGGATGGCCGAGCTCGCGCTCGCGCGCCTGGCCGACGAGTTCCCGCGGATCCGCCTCCACGGCCCGGATCCGGCTACTCCGCGGGCCGGCGTCGTCTCCTTCACGCTGGCCGACATCCATCCCCACGACCTGGCGACGATCCTCGACCACGAGGGGGTCGCCGTCCGGGCCGGCCACCACTGCTGCCAGCCGCTCATGAGGCGCCTGGGGGTGGCCGCCACGGCGCGGGCGTCGTTCTACCTTTACAACGACGCGGACGATCTCGAGGCGCTCGTCCGGGGTCTCCACCGGGCGGAGGAGATCTTCGGGGTCGGCTGATGCTCGAGTCGATCTTCAGGGAGCTAATCCTCGACCACTACCGCCGGCCTAAGAACAAGGGCGCACTCGAGGACCCGACGGTCACGGTCTCCATGCGGAACCCCCTTTGCGGAGATGAAATCGAGCTCATGCTCGGCATCGAGGAGGACCGGGTCGCCGAGATCCGTTTCAGGGGGCAGGGTTGCTCGATCAGCCAGGCGTCGGCGTCGATGATGACCGAGGCCCTGGCGGGCCGCTCGCTCGATGATGCGCTCGCGCTCGAGCGGCGCTTCCTCGACCTCATGCACGGGGACGAAGGAGCGCAGCGGGATCGCGCGCTCGGCGATCTACAGGCGCTCCAGGGCGTGGCCAAGCTCCCCGTCCGGATCAAGTGCGCGCTCCTCGGGTGGAACGCGCTCGACGAGGCGATCCGGGCCTATCGCAGGTCGGGGAGCGGGCTCATGGGCGAGCGGATCGAGTTCGACGAGATGACCGCCGACATCCCCGAGGCGGCACCCCCGCCGACCGGGTTCGATCCCGCGACCCACAGGGACGAGCTGCCGCAGTAGGCTGATCAATTCGATAGCGTAGCGCGGTCGCTGTGGGATTGCCCATTAGCGAAAGGAACTTCTGACTTCAGACGACCTCGGCCATCAAGCGAATAGAGCCGGAGGGCAAGCGATCCGCACGCAGTTGGACGGCAAACAGTAGTGAAGCAGGGGCAAAAGTCCGGGCGACGTTCACACCTGGCGATCTTCGGCCTTCTTTGGGCCGAAGATCGCCGGCAGGTCGACCCGAAATCCAGGCAGCACCTCCCCGCCATCCAGCTCCTCGTACCCGGTGAGCAGCCGGATCTCGTTCCGCGAACGGTACACAATCACGGTACGGGTAGCCGGATCCACCACCCACACGAGGCGCGAGCCCGCATCCAGGTAATCGAGCACCTTGGAGTGGATCTGCGCGATCGTATTCGAGGGAGACACGACCTCCACCGCCAGATCGGGCGCGAGACGGCCGAAGCCGGGGGGTGCCGGAGATGAAACGCGGCCCTCGGCCACGAAGGCAGCGTCCGGTGCCCGGACGGTCGGCGGCTCCTCGAAGAGCACGAACCCGGTTTCGGAGGCGAGAACCTCGCCCAGACCATGCTTCTCAGCGAAGGCGGTCAGAATATAGAGGATCCTGTTGGCCAGACGGCCATGCTCGAAGCCGGCGGGGGGCTCCCGTACGACCACTCCACGCACCAGCTCGCATCGCCACCCGTCATCGGGGAGGTGCTCGAACTCCTCGATCGTGAGAAGGGTGCCTTCAGGAGGGATAGGGTCGCGGGTCATCCGGGAACCTCCTCGCTACGATCGCCCATCGTACCATCCATGGATCTCGAGAACAAGCCGAGGTCCAGTCGCCGCACGATCCGCGCCGGAGCCTCTCCTTCGCGCACGGAGAAACCACCCCGGTGGATCGCCCGAGGCGAAGCGTCAAAGGGTCGACGCCACGCCGGAAGCGCCCGTCAGACCCCCTGGAACGTGTCGCAGGCGTCGACATCGCCGGACTCGAGGCCCCGCCGGAGCCATGACTGCCGCTGCTCGGACGTACCGTGGGTGAACGACTCCGGGGACACCGCCCGCCCCGCGTGCCGCTGGAGCCGATCGTCGCCGATCGCGGCGGCGGCCGCCAGGCCCTCCTCGACGTCCCCGGCCTCCAGGAACTGCCCTCCCCGATCCTGGTGGGTGCGGTGCGCCCAGACGCCCGCGTAGCAGTCGGCCTGGAGCTCCAGGCGGACCGAGAGGTCGTTGGCGGCGCCCGGGGTCCGCTGCTGGAGGGCGCGCACCTCCTCGGCCGTTCCGACCACGTTCTGGACGTGGTGTCCCACCTCGTGGCCGACCACGTACGCCGCCGCGAAGTCGCCGGGGCCGCCCAGCTGGGCGAGCTGGCGGAAGAACCCCAGATCGAGGTACACCTTCTGGTCGAGCGGGCAGTAGAAGGGCCCGGTGGCCGCTCCCGCCGTCCCGCATCCGGAACGGACCATGTCGGTGAAGAGGACGAGGGTCGGTGGCGGGTAGGAAGTGCCGTTCTCGGTGAAGATCCCGCTCCACGCGTCCTCGGTGCTGGCGAGGATCGCGGACACGAACTGCGCATCCTCGTCCGCCGCGGGTGGCGCCGGCGCCGGCCCCTCCTGGGTGGGTGGCGCCTGGGGAGCGTTCTGGAGGAGCGCCAGCGGGTCGCCCCCGAGGCACCAGACGACAAGGAGCAGCACGAGGAAGCCCATGCCGCCGCCGACGGCGATGCCGGGACTCATGCCGCGCCGATCCTCGACGTTCGTGCTTCGGCGTCCCGATCTCCATTGCACCATGATTCACCGCTTTCGGCAAGGATCCTTTGCCTGGGGCCGCAGGGAGCCGGCGCCCGCAGGCGTCCATTTTACCGCGGCACGGGTGGGGCGTCAGCGGCCCGCCGGCACCGCCGATCGCAAAGCGGACTTGACAGGTCCGTTATCCGGGATATTCTCTTTGAGACCCAGTCTCAACTAATTCGCAATCATTACTGAACATACGACATGGAGAAGCTCCGCATGACTCGCAGGCGGATGGCGATCGTGGCTTCGTCGGCCCTCGTCATGACGGTCGCGATCGGGGATCCCGCGGTCGCGCAGGAGGCCGAGCCCGCGGACAGCCTCGAGCTGACCGCGCGCGCGCCCCTCTTCATCATGGAGGAGATCCAGGTGACGGCGACCCGTACCGAGCGGAGCGGGTTCGAGGTCCCGGCCCCGGTGTCGGTGATCGGCGAGAGCGAGATCGAGCGCGAGCAGCCGGCACGACCGGGCGACCTGTTCGCTCTCGAGCCCGGGCTCGAGGTCGAGGGCTCCGGGCCGTTCCTCGGCCTTCCGGTCGTCCGAGGCCTCTCGGGGAACCGGGTCCTCCTCCTCGTCGACGGCCAGCGGATGAACAACAGCCGCGAGGCCGTCAACTTCGGCGGCGTCCAGCCGTCGCTGGTCGACGTCGGCGAGATCGAGGAGATCGAGGTCCTCAGGGGGCCGGCGTCCGTCCTCTATGGGACCGACGCGCTGGGCGGCATCGTCAACATCCGGACCCGGAAGCCTCCCGCCCCCGAGCAGGGTCTCGTGATCGGCGGAAGGCTGAGACCCCGCTACGGCTCGGCCGGGGATCAACGCTCGGGACAGCTCGAGGTCTACCTGACGAGTCCTTCCGTGAGCCTCCAGGTGCAGGGCGGACTCCGGGATGCCGACGACTTCGAGTCGCCGCGCGGCGTGATCGCCAATTCTGCCGCCGAGACCCGCAACGTGAGCGCGTCCCTGGAAGTCCGGCCTGCCCCGGACGCCCGGCTCTCCCTCGACGTCGAGTCGTTTCGCGGCGAGGACATCGGCGTGCCCGGGGCGACCGGCGTGTTCACCGGCTTCTTTCCACGCACGACCCGCGACAAGGTGAGCCTGCGCTACGAGGGGGAAGGTCCGGGACCGCTCTCCTCCTTCAAGGCCGGCTTCTACGTGCAGGACCAGGAGGAGGATTTCGCGACCCTTCTCGACCTGCCCGCCATTCCGGCGGGCCCCTTCCAGCTCCTGATCGACGCCGAGACCCGCCGCCGGAGCGACGTCCGGACGGTCGGCTTCGACCTCCAGGCCGACGCCGCGCTGGGCGGAACCCACTTCCTGACCTACGGGTTCGAGCTATTCCGGGACGACGTGGAAGAGACACGCCATGAGGTGACCACCCAGCAGTTCGTGCCCACGGCGCCGGGTCCGCCGGGCATGACTGAGACCACCGTGGACGACGATCCGACGACGCCCGACGGGACCTTCCAGGGGGCCGGCGTCTACCTCCAGGACGAGGTGCGGGCCGGCCGTCTGGTCCTCCTTCCCGGCGTCCGCTACGACCGGTTCGACATCCAGATCGAGCCCCTCGAGCGGCCGGAGGGGGGGATCCCCGCCGAGAGCCGCACCGAGGACGCCGTGAGCGCGAGCCTCGGCGTTCTCTACGAGATCGACGAGCGCGTCCACCTGACGGCCGGCGTGGGGCGTGCCTTCCGGACGCCGAACCTGATCGAGCGGTACTTCTTCGGTCCGGGATCCCAGGGGGGTCTGTCGGTGCCCAATCCCGACCTCGACAACGAGACCAGCCTCAACCTGGACGTGGGCCTCAAGCTGCGGACGTCCCGGCTGGCCGCCTCGGCGACGTACTTCCACAACCGGATCGACGACTACATCACGTTCGTGCCGGCCACGTTCATGGGCGATTCCACCTTCGGCGGGAGCCCCGTGACCACGGTCGACAACGTCGGGGACGCCCGGATCCAGGGCGTCGAGGCGGCGGTCGAGGCGCGCACCGCGGGCTGGGGCTCGACGTGGAGCGCGTTCGGGTCGTTCACGCTGAACCGTGGCCGGAACCTGAGCGAGGACGGTCCGCTCTTCGTGCCGCCGGTGAAGCTGGTCGTCGGGACGGGGTGGCAGGACGCCGCCGGGCGCTTTGCCGCGGGGGCGACCGCGAGGCTCGTGGCGGAGCAGAACCGGGTTCCGGAGGGGACCCTGCGGACGGCCGGCTTCGGGGTCGTCGACCTCCACGGTTCGGTCGATCTGGCGCCGGTGGCGGGCTATCCGCTGACGCTTCGGGCGCGCCTGGAGAACCTGGCCGATAAGGTCTACAGCGAGCCGTTCGGGGGGAGCATGGAGCCGGGCCGGCACCTGATCGTGGCGCTCGAGTACGCCTTTCGGGCGGACCTGCCGTGACCCGCTCCGGGCTCACGATCGGGCTGGGCCTCGCGGCGTCGATGATTCTGGGGGGCGCGTGGCCGGCGGTCGCGCAGGAGACGGTTGGCACGCTCGTCGTCGCCCACGGCGCCAATCCGGAGTGGAACGCGCCCGTCCTGGAGACCGCCCGACAGGCCGACACGGCCGGTCCGGTCGAGGTCGCGTTCCTGATGGGGCCGGCGGCCGCCGAGCGGCGGTTCCAGGACGCCGTCCGGGCGCTGGTCGAGGCCGGGGCGGACAGGGTGGTCGTGGTCCCCCTTTTCGTCTCGAGCCACAGCGGCCACTACGAGCAGATGCGGTGGCTGGCGGGGGAGACCGACACCCTGTCGCCGATCATGATCGAGCACCTGCACCATGCCGGGATCGAGCGCCCCGACGTCGCCGTGCCGGTCGAGCTGGCGGCGGCGCTCGACGACTCCCCCGAGCTGGCGCGGGTCCTCACGGACCGCGCCCTGGCGCTGGCCGACGACCCGGCGGAGCGGTCGCTCTTTCTCGTCGGGCACGGTCCCAACTCCGCCGAGGATCACGCCGCCTGGATGGAGAACCTCCGGCATGTGGCGGAGCGGGTCCGCGAGGAGGCGGGCTTCGCCGACGTCAAGGTGGGGCTGGTCCGGGACGACGCCCCGGAGGCGGTCCGCGCCGAGGCGGTCCGGGGGATCCGCGAGACGATCCAGCTCCAGCACGCGGCGTCGGGCAGGGACGTCGTCGTCGTGCCGATCCTGATCAGCTCGGGCCGCGTCAGCGCGGAGAAGATCCCCGCCGACCTCGAGGGGCTGCCGATCGTCTACGACGGGACGCCCATCCTGCCCCATCCGGCCATCGCACGGTGGATCGAGTCGCGCGTCCGGACGCTGGCCGCGAACGCCCCGGCGCCGACGGCGTCGGTGGCCGAGGGCGCCGAAGACCTGCGCTAGGGCCATTCGCGCGCTCCTCGCCGCCGTTATGACGCTGGCCCACCTGGCCGGCCCGCCGCCGGCTCACGCCCGGGAGCCGCTTCGCCCGACCACCCGGACGACGTACCTGGCCGCCGTGGAGGTCGAGTGGGACTACGCGCCGGCGGGCCGGAACCTCGTCATGGGGATGCCGTTCGGACCGATGGAGGAAACCTTCGTCGCGTCCGGCCCGCACCGGATCGGGCGCGTCTACACGAAGGCCTTCTACCGGGTCTACACCGACAGCACGTTCACGACCCCGATGCCGATCCCGCCGGAATGGGAGCACCTGGGCGCGGTGGGTCCCGTCCTTCGGGCGGTCGTCGGCGACACGCTCCGGGTCGTCTTCCGGAACCGGACCCGCTTCCCGTTCAGCGTCCACCCCCACGGCGTTTTCTACGCGAAGGACTCGGAAGGCGCCGGCGGCGCGGATGGCACCTCCGGCCCCGACACGCTCGACGACCGCGTGCCGCCCGGTGGAACCCACGCCTACGTGTGGCCCGTCCCCGAGCGCGCGGGTCCCGGACCCAATGATCCCAGCTCGGTCGTATGGCTCTACCACTCCCACGTTTCGACCCCGGGCGACACCAACGCCGGCTTGATCGGGGCGATCGTGGTGACCGCGCGCGATCGCGCGCGTGAGGACGCGACGCCGTCCGACGTGGACCGCGAGTTCGTCACGCTGTTCAAGATCTACGACGAGAACCTGAGCCCGTACCTGGATGCCAACGTCCGCGCCCATGCCGGCGATCCGGACGGCGTCGACGTCGACGAGGAGGGGTTCGTCGAGAGCAACCTCCTCCACGCGATCAACGGCTACGTGTACGGGAACATGCCGGTGATGACGATGCGGGCGGGGGAGCGCGTCCGCTGGTACGTGCTCGGGCTCGGCAACGAGGCCGACATCCACACCGCGCACTGGCACGGCAACACCGGGATCGAAGCCGGACTCCGGACCGACACGGTGGGCCTTCTGCCGGGGATCACGCTGGAGGTCGACATGGTGCCCGACAACCCGGGGATCTGGATGTTCCATTGCCACGTCGACGACCACATCGTGGGGGGTATGCAGGCCCTCTACCGGGTGCTGCCGGGAGGCTGAGGTCGTCGCTTCCGAAGGCTCCGCACCTTCATTCCAACCAGGAGGAATCCCTTGTCCGGATACACGATCGTGAACCTGAAGGAAGTCGAGGATCAGGCGCCGAAGTTCGGGCTCGCCCCCAACCTCGAGGCCCGCTTCGCCAACGAGCCGCTGGAGATGCAGAAGTCAGGCGTCAGCTACCAGCGGCTGGCGCCCGGCTTCCGCTCCCCCTTCGGGCACAAGCATGAGGTGCAGGAGGAGCTCTACGTGATCGTCAGCGGCAGCGGGCGGGTGAAGATCGACGACGAGGTGAGGGAGCTGCGGGCCTGGGATGCCGTGCGGGTGGCGCCCGAGAAGATGCGCTGCTTCGAGGCCGGGCCCGAGGGGATCGAGATCCTCGTCTTCGGCGCCCCGCGCACCGGCGCCGCGGACGGCGAGATGGTGGAGAACTGGTGGGCGGACTCATAACACTCCCTGTTCATCTGAAGCTCGATGAGCGGACTGCTGTCGTGGTGAAGCCAGCCAAGGAAAGTGGAACGACGGCGCCGAGCGATCAGCAGCCGTATCCCGCGCCGTTGAAGACCTCCTCCAGCCGCTCCCCTCGCAGCGCGTAGATCTGGAACCCGTAGTACTCCCACGCCTCGACCTGGTAGAAGGGCTCGGCCCGGCCGTCGCCGTCGAGGTCCATCACCTCGGCCAGGTGGTAGCCGAAGTTCCAGTGCCGGACCTCGCGCGCGTGGCGCAGGACGAGAAGCGGTGACGGGCGGCCTTCCGCGCTGCGGTCCGACGCCCATACGATGGCCGTCGCCACGTACTGGCTGGGGCCGAGACCGGCGTCGATCGGAGCCCCCTCGTCGGTGACGATCGCTTCCAGGACGCCCATTCCCTCCATCCGCCCGTCCCGGTCCAGGTCGAAGACCTGGAAACCCTCCTCCAGGCTCCAGCGCGGGTTCTCCCACCGCGCGCCGGGGAGCCAGGGACCCTCGCCGTACTCGCTGAGCGCCTTCACGCCCTCGGTCCAGACAGCCGCGCGAAGCCGCGATGCCGCGCTCCGGTCGGCGGTAGAGTCGGCGCGGAACCCGTCCTGCGGGACGGGCCGGCCGAGGGCCAGGTAGTAGTTGAGCGTGTACTCGTACCGCACGCCCTGCCCGGACACGCTGAGAGAGTGGACACGCGGATCGAAGCGACCGAAGCGGACGTAACGCTCGGGGATCTCCAGGCGGCCGAACCCGACCATGACTCCGCGGCAGCTGTAGACGGCGGGACCGATGTCGGTGACGGCAAAGGTCCCGATGGGCGCCCCCCGGTCGTAGACCGTGAAGGCGCGGGCGGAATCGAGCGCGCTCCTCGCGAGGGGTGACGGCGACTCGTCGGTGAGCGGATTCGGTCCGGTGACGAGCGCATCCTCGTAGCGGTCGCCGACGATCCGCGCGACCGGATAGATCTCGCCCCGGATCGCGTGGGGGAGGTTCTCCCTGCGGAGGTGGAGGACAGCCACCACCTGCTCGGCGGTCGAGTCGCCCCGGCTCGCCGCGATGCTCAGGCCATTGGCTGGTCCGGACCCGCCCGGCACGACCTTCGGCGGGGAGCCCAGGACGGCGAGCAGGTGGGGCAGAACGGAAAGCCAGAGGGCGAGGAGGGCGGCCGGTAGCCACATCGGACGATCGGTCCGCTCGTCGCACCATTCGTGCCATAGTATACGATACTGGGCGTTCCTGATCGAACGGCCTTCAGGGCCACGGGCACGGTCGAGCGGGCAGCTCGGCCCGCGTGGCGCTTTGCGGTGCCTCCCGCTAGGCTCCCGCGCGGAACGATGCGTGTCGTTCGAATCGCCGCCCTGGGCCTCCTGCCGCTGGCCGCCGCCTGCTGGCTGGAGCGGCCGAACCTCCAATCGACCGGAGGCGGGTACGCCGCCGCGGCGACGGCCGTGCCGCCCGTAGACCGCGGTCCGGCCGCAAGCGTGGAACACGAGGAGCCCGCCGAAGGACACCCGCCGACGGAGAACGCCCCCGCCGGGTCATGACCCGATCCAGCTTTTCATCTCCGTCCTCGAGTCTACGCTCGTGGGCGCGCCGCTAACAGAAACGCTCCGGCCGACGCCGAGAAGACCGAGAAGTTCAGTGGCGCCTTGATCCCGAGCCCAAGGGTCAAGATCAGTTCTGAAACGGATGGTCTGGATGGGTCCAGCGGAAGAGGCCCTAGGACTTGATCTGATTCCAGTAGTCTTCCAGTTCCACGCCGAGCCCATCGGCCAGCCGATTCACGTAGGCGTAGTACGCGGTGACCTGGGCGATGTCGAGGATCGCAGCGTCCACGAAGCCGGCTTCGCGCAGAGGCTCGAGGTCGGCGGCTTCCATACCCCAGGGCTCGCGTGTCAGCTTGACCGCGTAATCGAGCATCGCTCGATCCGCCGTACTCAGCCTGGCCTGCCTGTAGTCGTCGGCCAGAGCGGCCACCAGATCCTGATCCTTCGTGAGCTTACGGAGACCCGCTCCGTGATGGACCAGTCAATAGTGGCACTGGTTCACGGCTGATACGACGACCGCGATCATCTCGCGCTGAGCGCGCGTGAGGGGCGAAGGGCCGCGCATGATCGTGCGGTAGTAGTCGTAATGGCCGGTGAGAGAAGGCGGGTTCAGCCCATGGATCTTGAGAATGTTGTCCACGCCGCCGTCGGCCCGCTGGAGCCGGCGATAAAGCTCGGCCAGCGGTCCCTCCGCGTCGCTCTCGTCGATCGTCCGGATCCACGCCATTGGTTCAGCCCGTAGGGAGACCGAACAGCGCGGCCAGGAGGCCCAGTGCGAGCAGGGCCTGGCCGAAGCCGGCCGCGAGGCCGGTCGAGAGACGGCGCGCGGGACCGCTCCGGTAACGGGTCGCGAGCTGGAGGCCGCCGTCCAGCGCGGCCGGGAGGAGCAGCGCCAGACCCGCCAGCGCCGGACCCGTCCCGGGGAGCCCGTGGGCGGCGAACCACGGTAGCGCGGCCAGATTCCCGATCAGGATCCCCGTGCAGCGCGCACAGACCGGCATCGGGTGGCCTCGCCACCCTAGGCACCGGTCCGGGTGGCCGTGGCAGCCGAGCGCGAGCGCGACGGGGCTCCTGAGCCCAGGGCCCGGACGCAGGATCGGCGGTCGCGCGCCGGGCGGCCGGGCCGAACCCGCCCGCGCCAGGAAGCAGTCCGTCACTGGCCGAGCCCTCCCATCGAATCCATCAACCCGAACATGACCGCGAACACCATGTACAGCCCGACCAGCAGGATCCAGAGCACGAACGGGATCCAGGTGAACTTGCAGAGGTCGTCGGCCGTGCGCGGCTTGTCGTCGCGGATCAGGAGCCACACGATGAGCGCGATGATCGCCGAGAGCGGGCTGAAGCACAGGTTGGCGAAGAAGACGAGCGCCTTGACGAGGCCCGGCAGGCCCGGGTCGGGCCCGCGTACCTGCGGGGGCGCGCCGCCGACCGGCGCTGCCGAGACCTTGAGGGTCTGGCCGCAGGCGCACGCGAACGTGTGGCCGGGCGCATAGCCGCTCACGTCGTAGACCGTCCCGCACTGCGGGCAGCGGAGTTCCATGGGGGGCGCATCCCTTCCAGCGGAGGTGGGAGTTCCCGGCTCCCGACGGCGGCCGGGCCGGCCAACGAATAGCGTCGACCGCCGGCGACGTCAACGAACGCGGCCCGGGGTTACATTCCGTCGATCGTGAGCCCGGAGCGGATCCAGACCGTCGTGATCGAGAACTTCGCGGAGCTCGGCGTGGTCGTGGCTGAGCGGATCGCGGCCTTGATCCGCGCCGGCGACGCCGCCGGCCGGCCCGCCGTGCTCGGGCTTGCCACCGGTTCGACGCCGCTCGACGTCTACCGCGAGCTGATCCGGATGCATCGCGAGGACGGGCTCTCCTTCCGGCACGTCGTCACGTTCAATCTCGACGAGTACTTCCCCATGGAGCCGCAGAGCCTCCACAGCTACCACCGGTACATGTGGGAGAACTTCTTCGAGCGTATCGACATCGATCCCGCGAACGTGCACCTGCCGCGGGGCGACGTTCCCGAGACGGATGTGGAGGAGGAATGCCGCCGCTACGAAGCGGCGATCCGCAGCGCGGGCGGCATCGATATCCAGCTCCTGGGGGTCGGCCGGACCGGCCACATCGGATTCAACGAGCCAGGCTCGGGCCGCGACTCGAGGACCCGGGTCGTGTACCTCGACACGATCACGCGCCGGGATGCCGCGGCGGACTTCTTTGGCGAGGATAGCGTGCCGTCGCGCGCGATCACGATGGGGGTGGCCACGATCCTCGAAGCACGTGAAGTGCTGCTGCTGGTCACCGGCGAGCACAAGGCGCGCATCGTGCGGCGCGCCGTGGAAGGTCCGATCTCTCCCGATGTCGCCGCGACCTATGTCCAGGAGCATCCCAACGCGACGATTTTCCTCGATCCTCCGGCGGCGGCGGAGCTGACCCGGGTCGGGACGCCGTGGCTCCTGGACGAGGTGGAATGGTCGCCGCGGCGTGAGATCCAAGCCGTGATCTGGCTGAGCGGGCAGGCCGGCAAATCGATTCTCCGGCTCAGTGACCAGGACTACCGGGACCACCACCTCAGCATGCTGATCGCCCGCCATGGCTCGGCGGGGCCCATCAACGGAGAGGTGTTCAACACGCTGATGGCCAAGATCCGTGGCCGGAGCAAGCTCCCCTCGGGTCGTCGGATCCTCGTCTTTTCGCCACACCCGGATGACGACGTGATCTCGATGGGCGGGATTCTCCACAAGCTTCAATCGAACGGCAACGAGATCACCGTCGCCTACCAGACCTCCGGGAACATCGCCGTATTCGATTACGAGGTGCGACGATACCTGGATCTGATGGAGAGGGTGGAGCGCGGGTTCGATCTGGATGTCGCCCCGCTCATGGAGCTGCGAGACCGCATCGAATCCTTCCTCGATGTGAAGACGCCGGGCCAGGTGGATATCCCCGAGGTCCAGGAGATCAAGCGCGCCATCCGCGAGTCGGAGTCGGTGGCGGCGCTCGCCTCGCTGGGGATTCCCCGTGACAGGGCGCGGTTCATGAACCTGCCCTTCTACCGGACCGGTCAGGTGCGCAAAGATCCGATCGGCGAGCGCGACGTGGAGCTCGTCCACCGGCTGCTCGAGGAGGTGAGGCCGGACATGGTGTTCGCCGCCGGCGATCTCTCGGACCCTCACGGCACCCACCGAATGTGCCTTGAGGCCGTTGAAAGGGCGCTTCAGCGCTACGGCCAGCCAACTCCCGAACTCTGGCTGTACCGTGGCGCGTGGGAGGAGTGGCCGGTCAGCGAGGCCAGCGTGCTCGTGCCGCTTTCCGAGGCGGAGCTGAGACGTAAGATCCTCGCCATCTTCAAGCACGAATCACAGAAGGACAAGGCGCCCTTCCCGGGTCCGGATGAGCGCGAGTTCTGGAAGCGGGTCGAGGATAGAAACCGGGGGACCGCGGGCATGCTCGAGGAGCTGGGCCTGCCGGCCTACTTCGCCATCGAGGCGTTCGTCGTGAAGTCGCCCTCCCCGAGCCGCGCGTCATGAGGGAGCCGGACGAGATCGCCCTGGGGCTCGTCGTCCAGGCCGGCCGGGTCCTGGTCCAGAAGCGCCAACGCGACCCGGGGTTGGGGGCGGTATGGGAGTTTCCGGGCGGGAAGATCGCTCCCGGCGAGGCGCGCGAGGCGGCCGTGGCCCGCGAGGTCGCCGAAGAAACCGGGATGGCGGTCCGGGTCGGCGAGCTCCTGTCGGCCCACTGTCATGCCTACCCCGATCGCCGGGTCGCCCTGTACGCGTACCTCTGCGCGCCGCTGGCGCCGGGCGGGACGCCGTCGGCGCCCGAATCGACCCGCTGGCGGTGGGTCACGCCGGAGGAGTGCCGGAGACTGGACATGCCCGGGGCCAACCACCCGATTCTCATGGCTCTCGGGGGGCCGGGCGAATAGTACGCCTGCGAACCGTTGCCCCTTGACGGTGATTGGTTCGAATGCGTACTTATCCCTCCGTGGCGGGGAACCCCGATCTCGGCGCCCTTCTCGCCGGAGGGGCGGAGCGCTGGCTCCAGCGGCTGGTGGAGGGGTGTCGGGCGGCCGGCTTCCCCGGGGTGACGGGCACGACCTGCCAGGTTCTCTTGCCCCTGTTCGACGAGGATGGGCTGCCGATCAGCGAGGTGGCGGCCAGTGCGGGGCTCGCCAAGTCGTCCATGACGACGATCGTCCGCGGACTCGTCCAGGACGGCTACGTACGGCTCGACAGGGACCCTTCGGACCACCGGGTGAAGCGGCTATATTTGACTCCGCGCGCCCGGGAGCTGGAGCGCGTCCTGACCGATCGGCAGACCCGGCTCCGGCACCGCGTGACCGCGACCCTGGGGATCCAGGGGCAGCGGCAGCTTCTCGTCACGCTGCAGCGCCTTCTCGACACGCTCTGAGGACGTTTCGATGACCCACGAGATCTACGACGTCGCCATCCTGGGCGCCGGCCCGACCGGCCTCTTCGGCGCCTTTTACGCCGGAATGCGGCACATGAAGACCTTGATCCTCGACTCCCTCGAGGAGCTCGGTGGGCAGCTCATGACCCTGTATCCGGAGAAGTACGTCTACGACGTCGGCGGCTTCCCGAAGATCCTGGCCAAGGACCTGGCCACCGGACTGGTGGACCAGGCGCTCCAGTTCCAGCCGAGCGTGGTCCTCGGTGAGACCGTGCGCACGCTGGAACGGGAGGATGACGGTGTCTGGCTCCTCACCACCGACAAGAGCGCGTACCGCACCCGGACGATCGTGATCTCGGCCGGGATCGGGGCCTTCGAGCCCCGGCGGCTCAAGGTCGAGGGTCTCGAGAGTTTCGAGGGACGCGGCGTCCAGTACCTCGTCCGGGACAAGAAGGCGCTCGCCGGGAAACGGATCATGATCGTCGGCGGCGGCGACAGCGCGTTCGACTGGGCGCAGAACCTGGAGGACGTGGCCCGGTCGATGACCCTGATTCACCGGCGCGAGGGGTTCCGCGCCCACGAGGCGACGATCAAGTACGTCCAGGAAGGCGGCTTCTGCCGGATCATGACCCACTACGAGGTCCGCTCGGTGGCCGGCAACAGCCATCTCGAGGAGGTGACGATCTTCGACAACCGGACCGACGAGGAGCAGATCCATCAGGTGGATTCGCTCCTCATCAACGTCGGGTTCAAGGCCGACCTGGGTCCGATCAAGGAGTGGGGCCTGGAGATGCACAAGAACGGGATCGTGGTCAACGAGCGGATGGAGACCAACCTGCCGGGCGTCTACGCGGCCGGGGACGTCACCGATCACGACGGCAAGCTGGACCTGATCGCCACCGGCTTCGGCGAGGCGGCGGTCGCGGTCAACTTCGCCAAGACCTTTATCGATCCGGACGCGCGCGCCTTCCCTGGGCACTCCACCGAAGAGAAGTGGAAGAGCGAGTGAGCCCCTCCGGGCCGCGCTCGGCGGCCCTGGTCATCGTCGGCGACGAGATCCTCTCCGGCGAGGTCCAGGACCTGAACACCCCGTTCCTGGCGCGCCGCATGTGGGAGTTGGGGATCCGGGTCAGCCGGATCGTGGTCGTGGGCGACCGGCTCGAGGAGATCGCGGACGAGGTCCGGCGCCAGGCGCGCGACAACGATTACGTGATCCTGACCGGGGGCCTCGGGCCGACCCATGACGACGTGACGCGGCAGGCGGTCGCGGCTGCGCTCGAGCTCCCGCTCGAGGTTCAGCCCGACGCCGAGGAGCTCCTGGCTGTCGATTACGGCGATCGCCTCACGCCGGCCGAACGGCGTATGGCCGAGCTCCCGCGCGGGGCGCGCCTTCTGCGTGGGCGCCAGCGGCTCGCCTTCGCCTTCCGCGTGGGCGGCGTGCTGGCGTTCCCCGGCGTGCCGGACCTCCTGCGCGACGTCTTCGAGTCCGCCGCCGATCAACTCCTCTCGGACCCGTTCTACAAGGAGACGCTCTGGGTGCTCGGCAAGGAGGGGGATTTCTCCGAGACCCTGGCCGCGATCCAGGGACGGCACCCCGGGGTCGGGATCGGCTCGTATCCGGTGTTCCTGGACGGCCGCTATCGCTGCAAGGTGGTTCTCAGGGCACGCGACGCCGATCTGCTGGCGGCCGCCGCCCGTGACATCCATGCGGGGCTCACTCTCGACGCCCCGCCGTCGGGAGGATGAGGAAGGTGAGGATGAGGAAGGTGTCGGATCGGTCGCGGATCGGTATCGGCGTCGTCGGCTGCGGGCGAGTCGCGATGACCCGCCACCTGCCGGTCCTGGACCGCATGGACGGCGCGCGGATTCTGGCGGTCGCCGACCCCGATCCCCACCGGCGCTCGGAGGCGGCGGACCGCTACCAGGTGCCCCGCGCGGCGGCCGACGTTCAGGAGATCCTCGACGTCCCGCAGCTCGACGTGGTCGCGGTGTGCGTGCCGCCGGCCCAGCACGCCGAGGTGGTGGTGGCCGCGCTGCGTGCCGGCAAGCACGTGTTCGTGGAGAAGCCCCTGGCCCTCGACCTGGACGAGTGCGACCGGATGGTCAACGAGGTGAAGGCCAGCGGCCTGCGGGCCGCCGTAGGTCATTCGCTGCGCTGGCACCCGCACGTGCGGAAGCTCAAGGCGGACGTGGACGGGGGCGTGCTCGGCGAGATCCGGATGCTGACGACGACGTTCTGCGGCCGGGCGGACTACGCGGGACCGGTACCGGAATGGCGGAAGCACCCGGATCTCGGCGGGAACACGTTTTTCGAGACAGGCGTCCACCACCTCGATCTGTGGCGGTTCCTGACGGGGCGAGAGGTCGAGGAGGTGAGCGCGACGGCGACGACGAGCGGCGCCTGGGACGAGGAGTCCTCGGTCGTTACGGGTCGGCTGGATGCCGGCGTCCTTGCCGTGACCGCGCTCGCTCAAGGGACCACCAACACGAATCAGATCGAGGTTGTTGGAGACGCCGCGTGCGCTCGCTCGAATCCCTATCGATCCGACGGGCTGGACAGGTGGAGCTCCTTGGAATACCAGGGTGGTCTCCGGAATCGCGCGCGGCGGGGTCTGGGCCTGATCGCCGCCACTCCGGCGACCGTGACGCGTCTTCGCACCGGGGGCGTCTGGATGGAGTCGTTCCGGGCCGAGTGGGAGGACTTCCTGGGCGCCGTCCGCGAAAACCGGGAGACAAAATGCCCGCTTCACGAGGGAAGGGAGGCCGTCCGGATCGTGCTGGCGGCCATCGACTCGGCCATCCGCGGCCGACCGGTTCCCGTCGTGGACGCCCCGAGGAACGGGACGGTGGCCGGTGGCTGAGGAAGCGCCGGCTTCAACCCCCGAACTATCTGCCATTCTTCCTACGTCCGATGGCTACGGATCGATCCGGGAGACCGTGCGTCACCTGCGCTCCCAGACCGCGGCGAATCGGATCGAGCTGGTCGTCGTGGCCTCCTCGACGGCCGGTCTGGACGCCCCGCCGCACGAGTTCGAGGCGTTCGCCGGCCATCGCGTGGTCGAGGTCGGGCGAATCGTGAACATCGCGGCGGCGTACGCGGCGGGCGTTCGCCACGCGACGGCGCCGTTGGTGGCCCTCTGTGAGGACCATTCCTATCCCGATCCGGGGTGGGCGGCGGCCTTGATCGAGGCCCATCGCGGCCCCTGGGCGGCCGTCGGCCCGGTCATCCGCAACGGAAATCCCGGCAACCGCGTGAGCTGGGCCGATCTCGTCACCTCCTACCTCGAGTGGCTCGCCCCGGCGGAGCCCGGCGAGCGAAGTCATCTGCCCGGGCACAACAGCAGCTACAAGCGCGAGGTCCTGCTCGCCAGCGATCCCGGCATGGAGAACGCCCTCGCCTCGGAGAGCGCCTATCATTGGCGACTGCGTGCCCGCGGGCATCGACTCTACCTGGAGCCACGGGCCGTCACGGCCCACCTCAACTTCGGGCTCCTCCGTCCCTGGCTCGCGGCCAAGTTTCTCAGCGGGCGGGTTTTCGCGTCGACCCGGTCGCGCGAATGGAACGTCGGACGGCGCGCACTCTACGTCGCGGCGTCGCCTCTCATCCCGGTCGTGCGTCTCGGCCGGGTGGTGTCCGACCTGGCCAGCGGCCCCCCCCGGCAAATGCCGAAGGGGGTCATTCCGACGGCCGCCCTTGGCCTCGTGGTGAGCGCCCTGGGCGAGATGGCGGGCTATGCGTGCGGCACTGGAAACGCGCTCTCCCGACTCGCCGCCTTCGAGTTCAATCGTGTGCAACACCTGGGGAAATCCGTCGATCTCCGGTGAGCGGCGAGCCGATCCACTTCACGGTCATCGTCCCGACATTCGATCGCGAGCGCCAGCTTGGCGTGTGCCTGGAAGCCCTGGATCGGCAGACGTACCCGCGGGAGGCCTTCGACGTCATCGTCGTCGACGACGGAAGCACGCAGCCGCCATCCGGTGCGATCGCTGCATTCGAGGACCGTCCGCGCCTCACGCTCCTGCGAATCGACGGGAAGGGACCGGCCGCGGCGCGCAACCGCGGCGCCGCGGTCGCTCGTGGTCAGGTCCTGGCCTTCACCGACGACGACTGCGCGCCAGAACCGGACTGGCTGGCGGTCCTGGACGCGGCCGCACGGCGCTCGCCCGGCGCCATGCTCGCGGGCCGCCGCCGGAACCAGCTTTTCGCGAACCCCTACAGTGCCGCCAGCCAGACGATCGGCTCGACCGCCACCCGCCACTTCAACACTGCGAGCGAGGTTGGCTTCGTGTCCTCCAGCAACCTGGCGGTCCCCGCGCAGCGATTCCGGGAGATCGGAGGGTTCGACGAGGCCTTCCGCACCGCCGAGGATCGCGAGATCCGCGATCGTTGGACGCGCCGGGGATGGCCGATCGTCTACGAGCCGCTCGCGGTGGTGAACCACGCGCACGAGATGGGATTGGCCGGGTTCCTCCGGCAGCAGGTGGGTTTCGGACGCGGGGCCTATCGGTTTCATCATCGGGCCGGGATCAAAGGCGGCTCGCTCAGGCCCGACCCGGGCTTCTACGCGAGGCTTCTCGCCCAACCATTTCGGGATCGTGGATGGGTGGGCGGGCTTCCGATCGCCACCCTGGTCGTGCTCGGCGAGCTGGCGAACGCGGGCGGGTTCTGCTGGGAGGCCGGCCGGCGCGCAGTGCGCCAGGCGGACGAGTGAGAGAGGCGCGGCAGGCGGGGATCCCGCCCGCGGAGGCACTGACGACTGTGGTGATCGCGACGCGCGACCGCGGGGCGCTGCCCGCTGTGGCGGTGCGCTCGGTTCTGGCCCCGCGCAATCCGGAGCTCGAAGTGATCGTCGTGGACCAGAGCACCGGTGACGCGACGGAGCGGGCGCTTCAGCCGCTCGCCGGCGATTCCAGATTGCGATACATGCGCTCCGCGTCGCGCGGTGTGTCCAATGCGAGAAACCTGGGGATCGAGCAGGCGCGTGAGGGGATCGTGGTGTGTATCGATGACGACTGCGAGGCGGAGCCCGGTTGGCTGGAGGCGTTCGAGGCGGCGTTTCGGCTCGATCCCCGCATCGGTGTCGTGGCGGGCATTGTTCGCGCTGCGCCGCACGACGGGGCTGAAATCGTGCCTGCCTATTATCGAGACGAGCCCTACCTTGCCCGCAGCGTTCGAGAGAAGCACCGCGTCGAGGGGCTCTCCGCCTGCATGGCGATGCGACGTGCGGCATGGAAGAGTCTGGGAGGGTTCGATCCCATGCTGGGCGCCGGTGCACCGTTTCGCTCGGGCGCGGAGAGCGACTTCGTTCTGCGAGCACTGGAGCACGGGTGGTGGGTGTACGAGACGCCGGCGGTTTCCGTCATTCACTACGGCTTTCGTTCCGGTGACGAGGCACGCGAGCTGATCCGATCGTACTGGTTCGGGACAGGAGCCATGCTGGTCAAGAACCTGAGACGCGGGTGCTGGGATGTGTTCTTCCTGCTGGGTCGGCTCGCTCTTCGCTGGGCCATCGGCCATCCGCCCGTCGACATCGGAAAGCGCCTTCACCGCTGGCTGCGCCTGCGTGCGTTCCTGCTGGGCGGCTTCCGAGGAGCCACCACTCCGCTCGCCGGAGAAGCGGGCCACTTCGTGAACTCGAAGGCGGCCGGACCCACGCGCCCGAGCTAGCGTAGTGAAGCCCCAACCGCCGCCGCGCTGTCGTGACCAGCATCTACGTATTCCCTCGATTCCAGGAGGTGAACGGTGAGCGAGCCTTTTTACGTCAGTCGCGTATCCGTGAGAAAGGTCGCGGGCGTCCATCGCCGGGCGACGCTCCCCACCGGAGCGGAGTTCGACATGGGCGTGCACGGACCGGTTAGGGAGCACTATCGGATCGACGCGCCCGATCTGCCGCTGCCGGTCGACTACATCGTCGCCTCCGCCGCGGGCTGAATGCTGGGGACGCTCAACGGCGCACTGGAGGTGCGCGGGGTCCGGCTCGAGCCTGACGCGATCCAGGCCGAGGCCGAGGGGATCAACGAGATCGTGGACCGGCTTCCCGTCCTGACCCGGATCCACATCCGGTACCGGCTGAGGGTGCCGCCGGGCGAGCGGGAGAAGGTCGACCGGGCGCTGGCGGGGCATCAGTCGAAGTGCCCGACCGCGGCGTCGCTGCGTGGGGCGGTCGAGATCGGCTGGGAGGCGGAGATCGAGGAGGAGGCGCCGTAGCGGCTCCGGCGATCCGACTGCGCGGCGCCTTCCGGGAGTTCCTGCGTCTCGAGGCCGCCGGGGGCGCGGTGCTCCTGGCGTGCGCCGTCATCGCCCTGGCGTGGGCCAACTCCCCCTTCCGGGCCGCCTACGAGGAGCTGTGGGCGACCCACGTCTCGATCGAGGTGGCTCGTCTCCGCCTGGACGAGTCCCTGCTCCACTGGATCAACGACGGCCTCATGGCGCTGTTCTTCTTCGTCGTGGGGCTCGAGATCAAGCGCGAGGTCGTGGCCGGCGAGCTCGCCGAGCCGAGAAAGGCCATGCTGCCGATCGCCGGGGCGCTGGGAGGCATGCTCGCGCCGGCCGCGATCTACGCGGTCGTCAACGCCGGCGGACCGGGCGCAGCGGGATGGGGGGTGCCGATGGCGACCGACATCGCATTCGCGGTGGCGGCCGTCTCCGTGCTGGGAAGCCGGGTGCCGGCGTCGCTCAAGGTGTTTCTCACCGCGCTCGCGATCGTCGACGATCTTGGCGCGATCCTGGTGATCGCGGTCTTCTACGCCCACGGTGTGTCGTGGTCCTGGCTGGGCGCCGGGGCGGCGGGGCTCGTCGCCTGTGCGCTCTTCAACGCGTCCCGGATCCGGAGCCCGCTCCCCTACGCCCTGGCCGGCCTCGGGGTGTGGGTGGCCTTCCTGCACTCCGGAGTCCACGCGACCATCGCCGGTGTTCTGGTGGCGATAACGATCCCCGCCCGGCGGCGGCTCGACAGCCGGGAGTTCCTGCGGCGGAGCGCCTCGATCCTCGAGGACTTCGAGGAGGTCTCCGAGTTCCGCTCGGCGCGTCTCGTGAGCGGCGGCCAGCAGAATGCCCTGGGCGCGCTCGAAGAGGCCGTCGAGCACGTCCAGACGCCCCTCCAGCGGCTCGAGGACGCGCTACACCCGTGGGTCGTCTTCGGGGTCCTCCCGCTCTTCGCACTGGCCAATGCCGGGGTCACCATCCAAGGCTCACCGTCGGCGATGCTCGGGCACCCGATCGCACTCGGAATCGTCGCCGGCCTCCTCCTCGGCAAGTCGATCGGAATCACGTTCTTCGCCTGGGGGGCGACCAGGCTCGGCCTGGCCGCCCTCCCGTCGGACGCCCGGTGGGCGCAGCTCTACGGGGTGGCCTGGCTGGCCGGCATTGGGTTCACGATGTCGCTCTTCATCGCGGGGCTGGCGTTCGGGCAGGGTGAGCTCATGGCGGTCGCCAAGCTCGCAATTCTGGCGGCCTCGGTCCTCGCCTTCATCGGAGGGATGGTCGTCCTGTTTCTCTGGGGGCGTCCGCACGTTCCCCGCCGGCCGTGTTCGTGATACGTTTCCCCCGTTCATGAGACCCCAGCGCTCGATCGCCACGGTCCTCTTCACCGACATCGTCGCCTCCACCGAGAAGGCCGCGGTCCATGGCGATCTTCGCTGGCAGGAGATTCTCCGGCAGCATCACCACTTCGTCCGCGAGCGGCTCCGACACTACGGTGGCCGGGAGGTCGCGACCGCTGGTGACGGCTTCCTGGCGGTCTTCGACAGCCCGGCCCGCGCGCTCGCCTGCGCCGCGGAGATTCGCGACGCGGTGCGCGACATGGGCCTCGACGTGCGCTGCGGCCTCCATCTGGGCGAGGTGGAGCGATCGGACGGCGCGGTCGGTGGCATCGCGGTCCACATCGGCGCGCGCGTGGCGGCTCTGGCCCAGCCCGGCGAGGTCCTCGTCTCGGCGACGGTCCGGGATGCGGAGATCGGCTCGGGGTTCGGGTTCGAGGGCCGGGGCGAGCACGAGCTGAAGGGTGTGCCGGGGGCGTGGCGGCTCTATGCCCTGACGACCGTGCCCGAGGAGCTGGCCGGGGAAGCCCGCGAGCCCCGCCCCGCGGGCCGCCGATGGGAAAGGATCCTCGGGCGACCGACAGGAAGGAGGGAGCCCCTGCTCGGCGCGGCCATCGCGCTCGCGCTGCTCTTCGGCGCCGCCGGGGTCTACGTCATGATACGGGATCGCGGCCGGAGCCTCGCGCCACCGGAGGCCGTGGCGGGCGCGGCGGCCCCCGGCGTCGCCGTGCTGCCGTTCGAGGTGTCGAGCCCCGGGCTCGACGAGTGGCGGGAGGGGATGGTGACCCTCCTCTCCACGACGCTGGATGGAGCCGGAGACCTGCGCGGGATCGACAGCCGCACGCTCCTCGCCCAGTGGGACCGCCAGGTTCCGGAGGGCCAGCGCGCCGACACCGAGACCGCTCTGCGTGTGGCACGCACGACCGGGGCCCGCTACGCCCTCCTCGGGTCGGCCGTGGCGATCGGCCCGAATCTCCGTCTCCTCGCCGAAGTCTATAATGTCGAGAACGGAGCGCGTCTCGGGACCGGGCAGGTCGAGGGGACGCCGGACAGCGTCTTCGCGCTCGTGGACGGTCTCGCGCGCGAGATTCTCGAGGTCATTCTCGAAAAGGGCGAGGGCGAGGTCCCCAGGGTCAACCTGGCCGCGCTCACCACGACCTCCATCCCGGCCCTCAAGGCCTTCCTCGAAGGCGAGGCCCTGTTCCGCCGCGGCGAGGTCGCGCCGGCCAGGGAGCTGTACGAGATCGCCGTCGAGGCCGACTCGACTTTCGCCCTGGCCTGGAACCGCGTGGCCACGACCATCGGGTGGACGGAACCGGGACCCCTGGTGGTCGAAGCCAGGCTGAAGGCGCTCCGACACGCAGACCGGCTTCCGGAACGGGAGCGGCTCCTCGTCGAGGGCGAGCTGTTCCTGAACCTGGGATTCTCCGAAGGCGCCGAACGGATGCGCGAGGTGACCCGCCGTTATCCGGACGATGCCGAGGCGTGGTTCCTGCTGGCCGACATCTACTATCATCATACCTCGGCCCTGGCGACGCTCGAGGAGGCGGAGCAGACGGCGCTCCGGGCGGTCGAGCTGGACCCGTCGTTCGCGCCCTATCGCTTCCACCCCACCGAGTTCGCGTTCATGAGCCCTCCTGACAGCGCCCGGGCGGCCCGACGGGTGGCCGAGCTCCTGGTAGCGAGCCCGGAGGGGATGAACGCGCGCGCGGGCGCCGTCGCACTCGAGCTCGCCTTCGGCGATTCCACGCGGCGCGACGCCCTGCTCGATTCTCTTCCGTCGACCGACCTCGACCTCTCGACCGTGTTCAACTACCTGTACGATCCCGGTTTCTGGGAGATCTATGAACGGCTGGCTTTGGACCACGCCGCGGAAGGGGGCCGTCAGGTACCCCACGCCCTCTTCTGGGGAAACCTGACCAGGAGGGGGCGGCTGGCCGACGCCCTTTCGTACCTCGACGAGGAGGGACCGCCCTGGTTCCCCGCATGCTTACTGGTTTCGGCCACTTCCCTCGACGTGCCCATCCCGGAGGCCGTGCTGGACGAACACCTCGCCCTGCGCGCGTCGGACTCGACGCCCAGCGCGAGGACCGGCTGCGGAGCGATCTACTCGATCGACCGCGGCCGGCGGGACGACTACCTGCGAAGCCTCGCGATCCACCGCCGGGAGAGAGAGCGGCTCGTGGCGGAGGGCGACACCCTGGAAGCCCGCTTCGAGGACGGCATGATCCGCTCGATGGAAGGGTACGCCCGCTGGAAGGGGGGCGATCCTGCGGGTGCTCTTCCCATCCTCCAGGAAGCCGCGAGGACGTACCCGTTTGATGCCCTCGCGGTGTGGATGGGGAAGATCCATCTCGATCAGGGACGGCCCGAGGAGGCGGTGCGTCACTTCCGCGCGCTCAAGAACAACCCGCTGGCCGACTACTACCTGGGGCTCGCCTACGAGGCCGCCGGGGAGCTCGGGAAGGCCGGCGAGGCCTACTCCTCGCTGGTCGGGTTCTGGCGCGATGCCGATCCCGAGCTCCAGCCGATGGTAGAGGAGGCCCGCCAGGGTCTGGCCCGGGTGCGAGGGGTACGGCGCGAGTAAAGGGTATGACCCACCGACATCTTTGGATGTCTTGACAGCTTTTTCTTTCCGTGATAAGCTGGACTCATGAAACGCGATCCAGCTCTGTCGAACCGTCCGTGACCCGGGGCCTCTCAGTCGTCCGCGACCCGGAACGGGCCTCGCTGCTCCTCGACGCCGGCCGCCAGCGGCTGCTGGCGGCGCTCGAGGAGGACCCCGACTCGGCCAGCGGTCTCGCCCGCCGGCTAGGCGACACCCGCCAGCGGATCAACTATCACCTCAGGGAGCTCGAGGCGGCGGGGTTCGTGGAGCTGGCCCAGGAGCGGCGCCGCGGCAACTGCGTCGAACGTGTGCTCCGCGTCACCGCCCGCCACTACGTGATCGATCCGGCCGCCCTGGGGAGCCTGGCGGGTGCCGACCCGGCCGAGCACCAGGACCGCTTCTCGGCCACCTACCTGATCGCCCTCGCGGCGCGCGCGATCCGCGAGCTGGCGGCGCTCCGGGAGGGAGCGGCCAAGGCGCGGAAGCGCCTGGCCACGTTCAGCATGGAGGTCGAAATCCGGCTCGCCGCGCCGGCCGATTTCCGGGCCTTCGCCGAGGACCTGGCGGAGGCCGTGGCGAAGGTCGCGGCCCGCCACCAGGACGACGGGGGCGGCAAGGAGCGACCGTTCCGCCTCGTGCTGGGTGCCTATCCGATGCCCTTGAATCCAACCGAAAGCGAGCCTCGGGACCGAAGTCGCTCCGGCGGGTCGTCCCGGAAGGAGGATGCATGAGCGAAGCGACCACCGAACCCACGACGCGCGCCGTCAAAGCCTCGATCGAGATCGATACGCCGCCCGAGGCGGTCTGGAAGGCGCTCACCGACGCCCGCGAGCTGGAGCGCTGGTTCCCGCTCGAGGCCCGGGTGGTGCCCGGTGAGGGGGGGAGCGTCTTCATGTCATGGAAGAACGAGTACGCGGGCGAATCCCGGATCACGGTCTGGGAGCCCGGGCGGCATCTCCAGATCACGTGGGGCTTCTCCGACGAGGAGAAGGAGATCACCCAGCTCACCGACTTCCACCTCGAGGGCGACAGGGGGCGGACGGTCCTGCGGGTCGTGACGTCCGGCTTTCCCGACGATCCGACCTGGGACGCCTGGTACGAGGGGACGCGCCAGGGCTGGGCGTACGAGCTTGTCTCGCTGAAGCGGTATCTCGAGCGCCATCCGGGCCAGGATCGTCAGGTCGTGTATCTGCGGCGCCGCGTCAAGCTTGGCGACCGCGAGGCGTGGGATCGTCTCTTCGGCCCCGGCGGGCTCCCCGAGCGGCCACTCCACAGCCGGCCGTTCATCGAGGCCGCGCCGCTCCAGTATGCGGGGCACGTGGACGACCGGAACGCCCTCGTCCGCGTCGGGACCGAGCCGTGCATGGGCCAGGCCGACTTCCGCGACGTGACCTTGTGGCTGAGCGCGTGGGGGGCCGAGCCGGACGACGTCGAGCCCCTGCGCCGGGAATGGGGCGCGCTCCTGGAGCGGCTCTTCCCCGAAGGAGAGAGCCTCTAGGACGAGCGTGGGAACTTGCCCGCCTGGTCGTAGAGGTCGCCACGCTTCCTCCCCCTGACGGGTATAGATTGTACCCCTGACCGACGTCCGTCCGGTCGCATTCGAGCCCGCCGCGAACGGTCCCGCGTTGGGGAGTAGCTCAACTGGCAGAGCGCCGCGCTGTTAACGCGGTGGTTGCAGGTTCGACTCCTGCCTCCCCAGCCACAATCCCGCAGGCTATTGTTGAGAAGCCGCCCGGGGGTCACGGGCGACCCGATCCCTGGAACTGGAGGAAGAGCCGATGCAGCCGAGACGCATGATTCGCCTCCCGCTGGGGATTGCCCTGGCGGGAGCTCTGACCGTGTGCGCTCCGCGCGAGGAGACCCTGGAGGAGGGCGGCCCGCCGGCGGATACGGTGGCCGCCGACGCGCCCCTGCCTTCGGGCGCGGTCGATCCCGCCGCCGGCGATTCGGTGCCCGCGGAGCTTGTTGGCACCGCATGGCGTCTGGCCGAGTTCGACGCCGGAGAGCCGGTCCCCGAGGATATCGAGATCACGGCCGAGTTCCGGCAGGGTGGGATCGCCGGCCGGTCCGCCTGCAACCGATACACGGGGCCGGTCCAGATCGACCTCGCAGCCGGTACGATCCAGTTCGGGGCGCTGGTCTCGACCAAGATGGCGTGCCCGCCGCTCCAGATGGAGAGCGAGACACGGTACCTGGGCGCGCTCGAGCGGGCGACCGGCGTGACGCTCGAGCCCGGCCGGCTGACCATCCGCGGCGAGAACGAAGCCGGCGTGAGCTCGACCCTCGTCTTCGCATCCGCGGAAGGCCCGTGATCGATCCGGTCGAGAGCCCGCATCTCGTCCCGTTCGACGGCTCGTTCCGGGTCGCCGACGCCCCTACCGAGCCGCCGGACGATTTCGACGGGAAGAAGGAGAGCAAGGCGCGGCTCAAGGCTCTGGTCGGCGAGCTGGACGATCTGCAGCGCGTCCTCTACGCCACCGACCGGGATGCGATCCTGCTCGTCTTCCAGGCCATGGACGCGGCCGGCAAGGACGGCACGATCCGGGCGGTCCTCCGCGGCGTCAACCCGGCCGGCTGCCAGGTGTTCTCGTTCAAGCAGCCCTCGCCCTTGGACCTCGACCACGACTTCCTGTGGCGGACGGCGCGGGTCCTCCCGGAGCGGGGGCTGATCGGGATCTTCAATCGGAGCTACTACGAGGAGGTCCTGATCGTCCGGGTCCATCCGGAGTACCTCGCGGGACAGAAGCTCCCCGAGCGGGTGACCGGCGACGGCTTCTGGGCCGATCGGTACGGGTCGATCCGCGATCACGAGCGGCACCTGGCGCGGAACGGCACCGTAATCCTCAAGTTCTGGCTCAATGTCTCGAAGGACGAGCAGAAGGCGCGCTTCCTGTCTCGCATCGACGAGGCCGAGAAGAACTGGAAGTTCTCGCTCTCCGACATCAAGGAGCGGAAGCACTGGGACCGCTACATGGAGGCGTACGAAGAGGCCTTGAACGAGACCAGCCGGTCGTGGGCGCCCTGGTACGCGATCCCCGCCGACAGCAAGTCCTACATGCGGGAGTCGGTCGCCCGGATCCTGGTCGAGACGCTGCGGAAGCTGGATCTCAAGTATCCCGAGGTCGACGACGAGACGCTCGAGCGGCTGGGCGAGATGAGGAAGCGGCTGGAGGAGGAGTAGGGATGTCGCGGCGTGCGTGGGGCTCACGGACGATTCCCCTGCTCCTCCTGGCGATCGCGTCGTGCGGCGGCGAGGATGCCGGGCGCGAGGTGGTCGCCGACGCCCGGGATTCCGTGCCCGAGCCTGCCGGGCGGCCCTCGCCCGAGGACGAACCCCTGGCGCGCTTCCGCTCCCGGCTCCCGGAAGGCCTTCTTCGTCGAGACGGCGCCTGCCCGTTCGAGTGCTGCGGCTACCGGACGTGGAGCGAGCCGGTGGACGTGGTGCTCCTCTCGGAACCCCGGACGGGGGAGCCGGTGGACACGATCCCGGCGGGCGAGGCATTCGAGGCCGAGGCGGGGATCGTCTTCGTCACGGGGCTCCTTCTGGCGCTCCCCGCGGACACGCTGGGTGAGTACGGGGATCCCCGTCCCGAAGTCCCCGTGCCGGAGGAGTGGCATCCCACCTGGGTTCCGGGTGACACGCTCGTGGTGCTCGATTACGTGGGTGAGGGGGTCTTCAACGTCTGGCACGAGGGCGAGGTCGCGCAGGTCTCCCAGTTCTGGGAGTCGCCCGAGGTCGACCTCGGCCCCGGACTGCCGCTGGGGACCTCGCTCGGCGAGCACGAGACCGAATGGTGGGTGCGAGCCCGCCGCCCGGACGGGACCGTCGGGTGGTTGCTCCAGCCCACGGACGTCTCGCCCGAAGGGGCCGATCTCTGCGGGTGACAGCGGGCAGCAGTCCTTATCAGGACGGCCCCGTTATCCCCGGTGGTGCCTTCTCGCCGCCAGGTTGACAGCAATATGTCAGCATTGTATGTTTTGACGCATGAGGACCACGGTTCGACTTCCCGACGACCTGATGCGCGACGTGAAGCGCGCCGCGGCCGAGAGCGGACGCTCGCTGACGTCCCTGATCGAAGACGCGCTCCGGGAGGCTCTCGCTCGGAGACGAGAGAGTAGGCGCTCCGAGCCCGTCCGTCTCCCAACTTTCCGGGGTACCGGCGTCGCTCCGGGGGTCGATCTGGACGACTCCGCCGCGTTGCTCGACCTGATGGAGCGCGCGGATGATCCTGATTGACGTCAACGTTCTGGTCTACGCTCACCGGGAGGAGTGCACCGATCACCAACACTATCGGCATTGGCTGGAAGAAACGGTCAACGCCGACCACGCCTACGGAATGGCCGATCTCGTACTGAGCGGCTTCCTCCGCATCGTCACCCACCCACGAGTCTTTCCCCAGCCCACGCCCTTGGAAGTGGCGCTGGCATTCTGCGCGTCGGTGCGGGATAGGGGCAACTGTGTCGCCGTCGGTCCCGGGCCCCGCCACTGGGAGGTCTTCACTCGCCTTTGTCGCGGCAGTGCGGTAAGGGGCAATCTCGTGCCGGATGCCTATCTGGCAGCCCTGGCGATCGAGTCGGGCAGCGAGTGGATCACGACCGACCGCGACTACGCGCGCTTCCCAGGACTCAAGTGGCGTCACCCGCTTGTCTGAAGGTTCACGCAACCGCCGGTTGACGAGGGACATGGAGCGGCCCGCCGGCGAGATCGCCGGGGCCTTCGACGTCACCTTCGGGCCTGTCTTCCAGCCCCTCCGGCTGCGCGCCGATCCGAGTCTGTCGTCCCTGGAGGCGCGGGTCAACTGGATCCCTGCATAGAGAATCCGACGACCGGGCCAAAGGGTGCGCCATCTGCGTGCGTTCCCTTGTTTGCCATTGATTACTCACGAATCGATGAGAACACGGCGCTGATCAGCGCGCCCCGCTGCGTCCATAGCAGACCGCCTAGATGTGCGCACCCCCTTCGTGGTATAGTGGTATAAGTAGGAAGCCAGCCACGAGGTGCGCGCGATGCGCCACACTGCCCTTGTCCCCCTGATCGCCGCCATAGCTGCGACGGCGGCGCCCATCCCCACCGCCTCCGACCTTCTCGCCCAGGCAATCACGACCGCCACCATCCAGGGCACTGTCCGCGCGACCGACGGGACGGATGCCGAGGGCACGGAGGTCGTCGTGGTGAACACGGCCACGGGGTACGTCGCCCAAGTCGATGTGCGTGACGGCCGGTTCTTCGTCGCGGGGCTCGAGGTGGGCGGACCGTACACGGTCACGGCTCGGCGCTTCGGCTTCCACCCTGAGCAGCGGCAACAGCTGTCCCTCGAGCTCGGCGAGTCGCTCGAGCTGGACTTCGTGATGCGCCCGGAGGCGATCCCGCTCGATACTCTGCGGGTCGCCGTCGCATCACCGCTGGCGGCCGCGCATCCCGACGGCGGAACGGCAACCACGATTCGCGACTCGCTCCTCCACCGCCTGCCCGCGCCGAGTCGGGAGGTCTACGACTTCGTTCGTCTCGTACCCCAGATCTCGACGAAGACCACCTTTCCGACAGGGTCTCCCTTCGGGTCGCCGGGATTTTCCGCCGGAGGCGTGGGGTTCCGCTTCAATAACTCCCTGATCAACGGGGTCTCCGAGCAGGATATGTCAGGCCACACCACGAGAAACCTGGGGATCGGCGGCAAATCGCTGCCGCTCGGTGCGGTGAAGGAGTATCAGGTCCTCCTGGCACCCTACGATGTCCGCTACGGCGATTTTGTGGGCGCTCTGGTCAATACGGTCACCCGATCGGGAACGAACGAGCTGACCGGCTCGGCCTTTGGCTACTGGCGAAGCGAGCGCCTGTCAGGTGAGGAGGACGCGCCGCCCGATGATGTGCAGCTCAGCTTTACTGTGGGCGGCCCCATCCTGCGTGACCGGCTGCACTTCTTCGGCGCCCTCGAGCGGCGGCACGTCACGACGCCGGCAGACGGTCCCTATCTTGGGCAACCGTCTTCGGCCGATCCGCCGGTCCTGGTCAGCGCTGAAGATCTCGCCCGCCTCGACGGGATCCTGGGCGCGTACGGTCTGGCGGTCGGTTCGGCCGGACCCGTGGCGAACGGGAACCCCGAGACGAACGTCTTCGGGAGGCTCGATCTCGCATTGCCCGAATGGAACAGCCGCGCCGTCCTCTGGGGACTCTATGATCGCTATTCCGTGGAGGAGTTCTCGCGCGGTCCACACAACTTTCCGCTATCCACGCTTCAACTCGAGCATCGGGCGACACCGGTCCATCTTGGGTTCCAGCTCCACACGACGCCCAGGGGCGGTGGTGGGCACAATGAGCTTCTGGTGTCGTACCGAACCGCCTGGAGGGACTGGGTCTCCGACGTCGACCAGCCGAACATCAGGGTCGCGTTCCCCGAGACTGAGCAGGGGCCGGTAACGGTCGTTGCCGGGACTCCGGATCGCGCCCAGGGGCGGTCCGGTCGGCAGTGGTCGGTCCATGTCGTGGACAACCTTACTCTGCCGGTCGGGGCGGATCATGTGATGACCTTGGGGGCCACGGCGGAGCGTTTCAGGTACGACGCTAACACCATGCTTGGTTCCTATGGCAGCTGGACCTTCTCCAGCCTGGACGCGCTCGAGGCCGGTATCGCCGAGAGTTTCGTGATCCCACAGGACTTCGGGAACGCCGCGCCGTCGATCAGCGGGGGGCAGTATGGCGCGTACATTGGCGATCGGTGGCGCGCCGGCGAGCGCGTCTCCATCACGATGGGGGTTCGCGCCGATCTGCTGTCCATCGAGGAACGCCCGCCCTACAACCCTGACGTGAATAGGATCTTCCAGCGGCGCACGGACGAAATGCCGGGCCCCCGGATCCATGTGTCGCCGCGTCTGGGGTTCACGTGGGACGTGCTCGGGACGGGCCGGGATCTCCTGCGTGGGGGGGTCGGCGTCTTCACCGGTCGTCCCCCGATGCAATGGTACCGCGCAGTGCTCAGGAGATACGGCATCGGCATAGGAGTGCTGACATGTGGGGAGGACGGCCTGGGCCCGCCGCCACCTTTCGAGCCCGACTACCGCAAGGCGCCCACGGCGTGCGCGAACGGCGCTGGTCTCGACAGTGGTCCGGATGGTTTTGATGTGAACCTCCTCGACCGGGACCTGAGAATGGCCCAGACTCTGCGCGGTTCGCTGGCGTACGACCGGCGCCTGCCGGGAAACATGATCGCCACGGGAGAGGTCCTGATCACCAGGAGCATCTCCGACTTCGTCTTCCAGAACCTGAACCTGGCGGGGCCGCAGGGTATCGACCGGAACGGCCGTGTGCTGTATGGCTTCATCTACCCGGACGGCGTTTCCGAGCCGTTCCCTCGATCGCTCTTCGACGAGGTGGTCGATCTGATCAACACTTCGCGGAACCATTCGTACCAGCTCTCGGCCAGCCTGGAGAGGCAGTTCTCGAACGGTATGGGCGCCATGGTCTCGTACACCCATTCACACGTCCGCGATGTTCAGACCCCTCTGCTCACCGACCCGGCGGTGGGAGGATGGTTGAACTGGGCGGGCACGCCGATCTCAGGTCGTCACGAGGACCTGACCCCCAGCATCTCGGTGAACGACATCCCCCACCGGATCATTTTCGCTGGCACGTACGAAGCCCCCTGGAAACGGTGGCGCACGATCGTCTCGTTGGTGTACCTGGGCGAGTCCGGGAGCCCGTTCACGTATGGCGCATATGGGGGCGACGACGGGCGCGGCGACCTCAACGCGGACGGCGCAGCGAACGACCCGATCTATGTGCCGCGGGATGCTTTCGATCCGAACGAGATCGCGTTCAGCGGTTTCTCGTTCGATCCCGAAGACGACAATTCCGAGGAAGTTCAGGCCATCCGGGTGAGGGAGCAGCAGGAGGCCTTCGAGCGGTTCATCAACGACATCCCCTGTCTGCGACGGCAACGCGGACGCATCCTGGAGCGCAACAGCTGTCACGATCCGTGGTCTCACACGATGGACCTGTCGGTGCGGCAGACCATCCCGATCGGCGGTCAGGCCATCGAAGCCGATCTCCAGGTGTTCAACGTGCTGAACCTCCTGAACAGCTCCTGGGGGCATGTCCGCGGGGCGGATCCCGGCCTCCTCGAGCACGTCGGACAGACGGAGGGAGATTCCCCGCTACCCGACGAACCGACGGACCCGGAGCTCATCTACAGAACCGAGACGGCACAGCAGATCTTTCGCTTCTTCCCGGATCGCCCGGAGTGGGCGCCCGGGCCGAACGAGTCGATCTACCAGATCCAGCTCGCGCTGCACTTCGGCTTTTAAAGCCCCAGGCGCTGGCGAAGACGCTCGAACCGTGGATCGCGGTGCAGGTCTTCGAACAGCGGCTCCTTGATCAACTCCCAATCGACCATCTTCTCGTCCACGGCTTTGTCGAGCCAGGCGAAAGCCTGATCGATGTCGCCGAAGCCGGCATAGACCACGGCCACATCAAAAGCGGGGACCTTTCCGCGTTCATGGCCAGCGAGCAGCTCCGTCAGAATCCGCTGCGCTTCCTCCACCTGTCTCCCCCGTGCGAGCGCGTAAGCCAGGAGGTATCTGGCCCTGGGCCCTTCCTCGCCAGCCAGTGGACGCAACACCGAGAGGGCTTCCGCCCACATGCCCTTCATGATGTAGCACTTTCCGGCGAGTAAGAACGCGCGTCTGACGCGTGGTCGAATCGCCAAAACAGGCTCGAGCCGTGCAAGTGCCTCATCATAGCGGCCGTTCGCGAACAGTGCTTCGGCGAATGCCACAATGGTATAGGGGCCAGACGGATCGATTTCCAGAGCACGCTGGGTTTCGGCCAACGCCTCGGCAGGCCGCCCCGCCGCGATAAGCACTTCCGCGAGATTCGTATAAAAGCCCTCAACGATGGGATCCATGGCGATCGCGTGCCTGATCAGGGACTCGGCCGATGCATAATCGCCCTCAGATAGCCGAACAATGCTCAAGACCGAGTACGCAGTGCCGAGCGAATCGTCCAGAGCCAGAGCCTTCCTCGCAGTCTTCTCCGCGGCTTCGAGAAGCTCGTCTTGAGCATTCGTGAGGGGGTCCCCCATCCGGGCATAGTTATCGGCCAGTTCGGCATAGGCGGCGGCGTACGTCGAATCGATGACGATCGCCTGTCGGAGATACCCTATCCTTTCGCGAAAGCCGATGTCGTTTCGCGACATCGTGGGATCTGCACGCAGGAAGAGCTCGTACGCCGCGAGGTTCGCTGACCGGTACCGGGGGTTCACGGCGGGCACGGACGCCCCCCGGCGCTCGGGAAGCCACAACGCGCCGAATAGCACCACGAGGGCGGCGGCACCGGCCAGGGCCGAGCGGCGCCTCGTGACGACCCGGGGTTCCGACGGAAGTGCGTGAGCCAGGTCGGCCAGGACATCGGCCGCCTTTCCGAAGCGGGCGTCCCGATCCTTCTGGAGGAGTCGTTCCACTATCCGCTCCAGCCGCGGGGGAACCTCGGTCCGCCTGCTCGAAACCGGCTCGGGATCCGCATGGAGGATTCCCTCGAGGAGCGTGGTATCGTCCTCTCCGTGGAAGGGCCTCTCTCCGACGAGCGTCTCGTAGAGGACGACCCCCAGAGACCAGAGGTCCGTCCGCGGATCCACCGGATCGCCCCGCACCTGCTCAGGCGACATGTACGCCGCCGTCCCCGGAGTCATGGCCGAATCGGTGAGGGTCGCATCGATCGCCTGGGCGATGCCGAAATCGAGGAGCCGTACCGTCCCATCGGGGCCGAGGATCACGTTGCCGGGCTTGACGTCCCGGTGGACGATTCCACGGGCGTGGGCGGCCGAGAGCGCGCGGGCGATCTGGACTGCGGTCGTCACCGCCTCCTCCACCGGCAACGGGCCCTGGCGAAGCCTCTCTTTCAGGGTCTCGCCTTCGTACAGGGCCATGGCGATGAACGGCTGGCCATCCTCGGTCTGACCGATCTCGTGGACGGTGCAGATGTTGGGGTGCTCTAGGGCCGCCGCGGCCCTTGCCTCCCTGAGGAGCCGCGCTTCGTCGTCCAGCCGCGTGCTAAGGGGTGGCAGGAACTTGAGGGCCACGTCCCGCTCCAGTGATGCGTCGTAGGCCCGGTAGACGACTCCCATCCCGCCGCTGCCGATGAGCGAAAGGATTCGATAACGGCCGATCGTGGTTCCGATGGGAAGCTCGATGCGCGGAAGCGGCGGGGCGGGATCGATCGACGCTTGGCCACCGGCGCCGCCATCCCCTTCTTCGAGCTGAATGGGGAAGGGCCCCGAGAAGACCGCATCGCCCAGGAAATCGAAGAACTCTTCCGCGGCCTCGGCCTCCGCGAGGAGCGATACCAGCTCCTCGCGGAGCTGGGGAACGCCGCGGCAGGCTTCCTCCACAAAAACGGCTCGAGCGCCGGGCTCGAGCGCCCGGGCCCGCTCATACAACCGTTCGGCTTCTTCGCTCACGTCGAGCCCTTGAGCCTCTGCTTCAAGTCGCGATACAGCCACGCCTGCGCCATCGCCCAGCCCCGACTCACTGTGGCGGGAGAGATCCCGAGCGCTTCGGCCGTGTCCTCGATCGTCATGCGCCCGAAGAACCGGCACTCGACGATCCGGCCTTGCCGGCGGTCATGCTGCTCGAGGCGGCGGAGGGAGTCGTCCAGGGCGATGAGAGCCTCCGATCGGGCATCCGAGGGGTCTCCGCCCCCCTTCAGGGCGGTCTCCACCTCGTGCAGTGGAACGCGTGGGGACCCTCCCCCACGCTTCGCGGCCCGATTTCGCTTGGCATAGTCGAGGAGGATCTGCCGCATGGCCTTCGAAGCCACGGCCAGGAAGTGCGGATGGCTCTGCCACTGTGGGGCGGTCTGATCGACCAGGCGGAGATAGGCCTCGTGGACGAGAGCGGTCGTGTTCAGGGTCTCGTCGCCCTTCCAGCGCCGCCTCTGCCGCGCCGCTAGCTGGTGGAGCTCGTCGTAGACATGGGGAAGCAACTCGGCGAAGGCGT
Source organism: Gemmatimonadota bacterium (assembly GCA_035687745.1). Lineage (GTDB taxonomy): Bacteria > Gemmatimonadota > Gemmatimonadetes > JACCXV01 > JAHWKZ01 > DASRVA01. The sequence goes on along the minus strand of DASRVA010000023.1, from coordinate 783 downwards.
GCCGGTTCCCAGCGCTCAACTCGTGCAGGAGACGGGTCACCGTCTGCTGGTCGGAATCGCCCATCCGCCACGAACCCTCGTAGAGGGAAGGCCTGGACAGCAAATGTAGTCAATTGGGCCAGGGTTTACACGTGCCCACGGTCGATGAGGGAGTCGAGCCCGGGTTTACCGCATGAGCGGAGGAATAGTGCAACAAAGGGGGCCATGAAGCCCGTTGGCTTTGACAAGATTCCTTTCTGGAAATCGTATCTCCCTTCAGTGGGCGACGGCTGTTGTCCGCTCCCCAGCCGCCGCATCCTTCGCTCCTTCCCTTGCCCGGAGGTTGGCTCATGTCGCGGTTTCTACCTCTCACCGTCAACGCTCTCGGCGCAGCGCTCGCGCTGACGAGTTGTTCCGACTCGGAAGGTCCCCTGGGTCGCCCCGTCCTGCCCCAGACCCCCAGCGCTCAAGTCGTTATCAACCGGGGGGGCGTCGTCGAGCAGTTCTTCGAGGAGGAAATCCCCAATAACTGCCTCGACGAGACGGTTCTGGTCAGCGGGGTCATCAGGATTCGAGAAATGTCGGTTGAAACGGGCCAAGGATTCCACGGGAACATTCAGTTCATCGCTCAGGGAACAGGCGTCGGCCAGACGAGCGGCGCGGTCTACGTGTTCCACAATTCGCACGTGGCCACGTTCAACTCAAATTCCAACGGCGCCGAGGAGATGACCGAAGTCATCAACATTCTCCTCGTCTCGAAAGGAGACTCGCCCAACAGTGCCTTCCAAGTGGTGGTCCACTTGA
>DASRVA010000022.1:0-3231 GCA_035687745.1 Gemmatimonadota bacterium | reverse complement strand
CCCTGTCGACGAGGAAGCGGTTGTGAAGGCCGAGACCAGGGCGATCGCAGAGATCGAAACCGCCTTCGATGGCGACCCGCACGGGATCGCCGCGATCCTGATCGAGCCGATCCAGAGCGAGGGGGGCGACAACCACTTCCGGCCCGAGTTCCTGCAGGCGCTCAGACGGATCGCCGACGAGCGCGAGGCCCTGCTGATCTTCGATGAGGTCCAGACCGGGATGGGGATCACCGGGACCATGTGGGCCTACCAGCAAATGGGCATGGTCCCCGACATCGTGGCGTTTGGAAAGAAAGCGCAGGTGTGCGGAATCATGGTCGGCCCGCGGATCGACGAGGTGGAGAAGAACGTCTTCCGCGTCTCCTCGCGCATCAACTCGACCTGGGGCGGCAACCTGGTCGACATGGTGCGGTGCGCCCGTTACCTGGAGATCATCGAGGAGGACGGGCTGGTCAAGAACACCGCCGTCGTCGGGGACGCGTTCCTGGATCTACTGCACGAGGTCCAGGCCGAGTTCCCCGAGATCGTCTCCAACGCGCGCGGCCGGGGCCTGCTCCTCGCCTTCGACCTTCCCGACACGGCGACGCGGAGCGCGGTCCGCCAGAAGTGCTGGGCCGAGGGGCTGGCTACGCTGGCCTGCGGCCCCCGGAGCCTCAGGTTCCGGCCTTCGCTGATCTTCAGCGAGGACGATGCCGAACGGGCGGTCCGGCTCCTGCGCGGCGTCCTGGCCTCGCGCCCGGCCGAGGTGGCGAGCACGGTCGGCACGGGGAAGACCGTCTGAGGGGCGCTGGGGCTTCCATGGGCGATGGTCCGGGGATCACGGCGGCTGGCCGATGGGTATGAACGCCGGCCGCGCCGCGGTCGTCCGATAGCCGGAACCGTGCCGCCATGCCGCGTTCCGATACAGGAGAGCCGATGAACCGTCTCGCGATCCGCTTCGCGTCCGTCCTTGCCCTCGCGCTGACCACGGCGGCGCCGCTCTCCGCCCAGTCATCCGATCCCGGCGCGCTCACGCTCGAGCGGATATTCGCCTCGGAGGAGTTTCAGGGCGACCGGTTCGGCCCAGCCAGGTGGCTGGAGGGGGGGGCCGCCTACACCACCGTGGAACCGTCCGCGACCGTCGAGGGCGGATCCGACATCGTCCGATACGACGCCGTCTCGGGCGCGCGCGAGGTCTGGATCCCCGCCTCTCGGCTCGTTCCGGACGGCGCCCGGGAGGCGCTGGAGGTCGAGGACTACGCCTGGTCGCCGGCCGGGGGCGAGGTCCTCATCTTCACGAACTCCGCGCGGGTGTGGCGTGACAACACCCGTGGCGACTACTGGATCCTCGACCGCGACTCCGGGAACCTGCGAAAGCTCGGCGGGGATGCCCCCGAATCGACGCTCATGTTCGCCAAGTTCTCGCCGGACGGCTCGCGGGTGGGGTACGTCCGCTACGACGAGAACGACATCTACGTGGAGGACCTGGCGAGCGGCGAGATCACACGGCTCACGACCGACGGCTCGCGGACCATCATCAACGGCACGTTCGACTGGGTGTACGAGGAGGAGCTGGATCTCCAGGACGGCTGGCGGTGGAGCCCGGACGGCGAGCGGATCTCGTACTGGCAGCTCGACGCCAGCGGCGTCGGCGAGTTCCTGCTCCTCAACTCGACCGACTCCCTCTACTCGTTCACGGTCCCGATCCAGTACCCGAAGGCCGGGACGACCAACTCGGCGGGTCGTGTGGGCGTGGTTGGCTCGAGCGGCGGAGAGACCGTGTGGATGGCCGTGCCCGGCGATCCGCGGAACAACTACATCGCCCGGATGGAGTGGGCGGCGAGTCCCGACGAGCTCGTGATCCAGCATCTGAACCGTCTCCAGAACACGCTTCAGATCATGCTCGCCGACGCGTCGACCGGCGCCGTGCGTACGATCCACACCGAGAACGATCCGGACGCCTGGGTCGACATGCGGGTCGAGCTCTTCGAGTGGATCGACGGCGGCCGGCGGTTCCTGTGGATCAGCGAGTCGGATGGCTGGCGCCATGCGTACGTCATCTCCAGGGACGGTGAAGAGGTGCGGCCGATCGCTCCGGGCGAGTACGACATCATCGATGTCGTCGGCGTCGACGTGGACGAGGAGTGGCTCTACTTCCTGGCTTCGCCCGACGACCCCAAGGCGCAGTACCTGTACCGCGCGCGGATCGACGGGATGGGCGAGGTGGAGCGTCTGACCCCGGACGCGACCGGCACGCACGCCTATGACATGGAGCCCTGGGGCCGATGGGCCTTCCATACCTTCTCGTCGTTCGGGGTGCCGCCGGTCATCGACCTGGTGTCGCTCCCGGGCCACGAATCGGTCCGGGCCCTGGTCGAGAACGCCGAGCTCACGGCGGCGGTCGAGGCTCTCGACCGTGGCCCGGTGGAGTTCTTCCGCGTCCCCGGGGCCGAGCCCGCCCTGATGCTGGACGGCTGGGTGATGAAGCCGCCCGGCTTCGACGAGTCGCAGGAGTACCCGGTCCTCTTCTACGTCTACGGCGAGCCGTGGGGTCAGACGGTGGAGGACGCGTGGGACGGCGCCACCTATCTGTGGCACGTGTACCTGACCCAGCAGGGGTACCTGGTGGCGAGCGTCGATCCGCGGGGGACCCCGGCCCCGCGGGGCAGCGAGTGGAGGAAGGTGGTCTACCAGCGGATCGGGACCCTGACCGCGGCCGACCTCGCGGCCGGCGCCGAGGCGTTCGTCGAGGAGCGCCCCTGGGTCGACGAGTCGAAGGTCGGGATCTGGGGCTGGAGCGGCGGCGGGTCGCAGACCCTGAACGCGCTGTTTCGCTACCCGGAGGTCTTCGACCTCGGGATGGCGGTCGCTCCGGTCCCCGACGTCCGCCTCTACGACACGATCTACCAGGAGCGGTACATGGGGCTTCCCCAGGAGAGCCCCGAGGCTTACGCAGAGTCCAGCCCGATCACCTATGCCGACCGGCTCGAGGGGGACCTCCTGGTCGTCCACGGCACGGGCGATGACAACGTCCACTTCCAGGGGACCCAGCGCCTGATCAACGCGCTGGTCGAGGCCAACAAGCCGTTCACGATGATGGCCTACCCCAACCGGACGCACGGGATCTTCGAGGGGAAGAACACGACCCTCCACCTCTACAGCCTGCTGACCCGCTATCTCGAGGAGCACATGCCGGCGGAGGCGCGGGAGCCGGTCGCGATCAGCCGGTAGGCCGCCTGCGCACGAGCCCGA
>DASRVA010000021.1:0-13721 GCA_035687745.1 Gemmatimonadota bacterium | reverse complement strand
TCTCCCGGCCGGACCGGGCGATCGAGTCGAGAAAGGCGAGGAGATCGGAGCGCTCCGCCGCCCTAGGGGCTTCCTTCCCGCCGCGCATGGGGGCGCAACCAAGGTAGCGCCCCCTGAGCGGTCAGGATCCCCGTCCCGAGGTGCCTTAGCGCCCGCCCCCGGCCGCGGCCATCCCTACCCGTCTCTCTTCCAGGACCCGCCAGACGTTGAACACGTGGAGGCCCTCGATGAAGGCCCGCGTCGCGTCGTCGATGCCGGGCGGGAAATAGGCCGGATCCAGCGGCATGCGGCCCAGCGCCGACTCGACCGATTCCCCGGGATCCGAGCCGGCCATCGCGGTCACGAGGTCGCCGAGATACCGCCGGTAAGCTGCCAGGATCTCTCGCGACACGATGGGCCCGTGCCCTGGGACGATGGTCTCGACGTCCAGCGCGTCAGCGAACCGCTCGATGGTCCGCAGGTAGGGCTCGGCACCGCCCTCGATCAGGAACGGCACGCCGACCCCGAGCACCAGGTTCCCGGTCCAGGCGACGCGAGCCTCTGGCACGTACACGACCGCGTCTCCCGGCGTGTTGCCGGGGCCGAAGTGGTGCAGCTCCACGACGCGCCCGCCCAGATCCAGCCGCAGCGAGTCGTCGAAGACCGTATCCGGGAGCCGCAGCTCGGCGTCGGCGTACACGCTTCGGTCGCCGTTCACGGTCGCCAGGAGGAACTCCTTCTCGGCCTCGAACTCGCGCATGCGCTCGGCGGTGGCGCGGTGGGCGACGATTCGTGTCTCGGCGGGGAAGGCGTAGTTTCCGAAGGTGTGGTCGCCGTGATAGTTGGTGTTGACCAGGTACAGGATCGGCTTGTCCGTGACCGCGCGGACCGCGGTCTGGATCTGTCGGGCCATCGCGGCGTTGATGTGGGCGTCGATCACCAGGACGCCCCGCTCCCCGACCACGAAGCCGCTGTTGTCGACCCCGTTCCGGTCCGATACGAGGGCATAGACCCCCTCGGCGAGCCGACGCGTCTCGAGATGGGCCCCGCCAGGATGGAGCGGGGGCGGGATGAACGCCTCGGGGCGCTCGGAGAGGTCCGGGATCTGGGCCCGGCCGGTCGCGGGACCGGTCAGCGTCACGACCGTGGCGGCGGTCGCCAGGACGATCAGGCAGCGCAACATGACTCCTCCTTCGCAGTTAGATGTACATGCAGCCATCGGCACAAAAAAAAGCGCGAGTCCGGGCGACGGACGTTCACGCCGCCTCCGCCGCCCGGGTCACCTCGACCAGGCGCTCCAGGATGGGCGACCAGTTCTCCTCGCCGAGAGCCTTCCGCAGACGCTCCTGGGCCGCCTGCCAGTGCGGGAGGGCCGCCTCATAGCGGCGCCTTCCGCGGGCCGTCAGGCGGATCCAGCGCTCCCGGCGGTCCTCCCCCGGTCGGGTGGCGACCCAGCCTTGCTCCTCGAGCCGTCCGAGCGTGCGGGTCAGGGTCGTCGAGTCGATGGCCAGCCTTTGGGCCAGCTCCCCCTGCATCGCCTCGTCCAGCCGGGCAAGGGCCGCGAGCAGGGTGAACTGGGTCGTCTCCAGCCCGCTCTTCCGGAGCTCCGATCCGTAGAGGCGGCCGACCGCGCGGCTCGCCCGGCGCAGGTTCGCCGAGAAGCACGGAAGGTCCATGAGAGGCTGCGTCATATAGATGTATATACACTGATTGACCAGGCCCTGTCAAGCCCCCCGGGATGCGTGTAGGATGGCTGGGACAAACCCATGAGCGAGCGCCGGCATCACACGAACCCTGCCCCGACCCGCCCGGAGGCGGACCTCCCGGCAGGACCCCGGCATCCCGGGGAGTCGGAAGCTCACGCGGAAGGCCATGGACATGGCCGGCATGAATCCCATGGGGGCCACGACAAGCACGCGGGCCACGACAAGCACGAAGGCCACTCGGTCGAGATGTTCCGCGACAGGTTCTGGCTGTCCCTCGTGCTCACGATCCCGACCCTCGTCTGGGGCCACATGCTGCTGCAGATCACGGGCTGGCAGGCGCCCGCCTTCCCGGGATCCGAATGGATCGCCCCCGTCTTCGGCACCGCCGTGTTCCTCTACGGCGGCCGCGTGTTCCTGCAGGGGGCTGTCGGCGAGCTGAAGGCTCGCCTCCCCGGCATGATGACGCTGATCGCGCTCGCCATCAGCGTGGCGTTCGTGTTCAGCGCCGCCGTGACGCTGGGATACCCGGGCATGCCGCTCTGGGAGGAGCTGGCCACGCTGGTGACGGTGATGCTGCTCGGCCACTGGATCGAGATGCGCTCGATCTTCCAGGCCCAGGGAGCGCTGAGAGAGCTCGCGAAGCTCCTGCCGGTCACCGCCGAAAGGGTCGTGGGCGAGCGAACCGAGGAAGTGCCGGTCGATGCGCTTCGTGACGGCGATGTCGTCTTGATCCGGCCGGGTGCCAGTATTCCCGCTGACGGCATCGTCCGAAGCGGCGGAAGCTCCGTCAACGAGGCGATGATCACCGGTGAGTCGCGTCACGTTCCAAAGGGGGAAGGCGACGAGGTGATCGCGGGCACGTCCAACGGCGAAGGATCGCTGCGGGTCGAGGTCACGAAGACGGGCGAGAAGACGGCCCTCGCCGGCATCATGCGCCTGGTCGAGGAGGCGCAGTCGTCCCGCTCGCGGGCCCAGGCGCTCGCCGATCGGGCGGCGTTCTTTCTGACGCTGGTGGCGGTGGCCGCGGGCTTGATCACGGCCGTCGCGTGGCTTGGCCTGGGTGCGGAAGCCTCGTTCGTGGTCGAGCGCGTGGTCTCGACGCTCGTCGTTGCGTGCCCGCACGCGCTCGGCCTCGCGATCCCGCTCGTCATCGCGATCTCGACGACGATGGGGGCCCGGAGCGGGCTCCTCGTGCGCGACCGTCGCGGACTGGAGGAGGCGAGGAATCTGGACGCGGTCGTGTTCGACAAGACGGGGACGCTCACGCTCGGGGAGCACCGGGTGGTGTCGATCCGGACGGCATCGGGTGTGGAAGAGACGGAAGCGCTGCGCCTCGCCGCGGCCGTCGAGCGCGACTCCGAGCACGCGATCGCCCGGGCCATCCTCGCCAGCGCCGAAGAGCGGGGGATCCAGGTGCCGGCCGCGGATGGCTTCGAGGCCATTCCCGGGCACGGCGTTCGCGCGCGTGTCGACGGGCGAGGGTTGGAAGTCGGAGGACCCAATCTGCTCCGGCAGCGGGGCGTCTCGCCGGCCAAGGAGCTGGCCGACGCGGCGGCGGAGGCGGCCTCGAAGGGGCAATCGGCGGTCTATCTCCTCGAGGACGACCACGCCCTCGCCGTGTTCGCGATCGCCGACGCGATCCGCCCGGAATCGGCCGAAGCCGTGCGGCGGCTCCACGAGAACGGCATCGAGATCGTAATGCTGACCGGCGACTCGCGCGCCGTCGCCGACGCCGTGGCGCGCGAGCTCGGCATCGACACCGTCTTCGCGGAGGTGCTCCCGGAAGACAAGGTCAGGAAGATCGAAGAGCTCGAGAGCCAGGGAAAGCAGGTCGCCATGGTCGGGGACGGCGTCAACGATGCCCCCGCTCTCCTGGCGGCGACCGTCGGGATCGCCATCGGCGCGGGAACCGATGTCGCGGTCGAAGCGGGCGACGTCGTCCTCGTCCGGAGCGATCCACGCGACGTCCCACGGATCGTCGAGCTCAGCAAGGCGAGCTACCGGAAGATGGTCCAGAACCTGTGGTGGGCGGCAGGCTACAACATCGTCGCCATCCCGCTCGCCGCCGGTGTCCTGGCCGGGTACGGCATCCTGCTGGCGCCCGCCGTCGCCGCGATCCTGATGTCGGCGAGCACGGTCATCGTGGCCATCAACGCGCAGCTTCTGCGCCGTGAATCGATCTGAGGGGTATCACTCCCCGATGGCCAGGGATCCCCTCGAGACCTACCGCAAGAAGCGCGATTTCCGGAAAACCGGAGAGCCGAGCGGCAAGGGCCGCCGGAAGGCCGGCCGGAGATTCGTGATCCAGAAGCACGCCGCGCGGTCGCTCCACTACGACTTCCGGCTGGAAGCCGACGGGGTCCTGAAGTCGTGGGCGGTTCCGAAGGGCCCGTCCACGAATCCCAAGGACAAGCGCCTGGCGATGCCGACCGAGGACCATCCCCTCGACTACCGCGACTTCGAGGGGGTGATCCCGAAAGGGGAGTACGGGGCGGGCGCGGTGATCGTCTGGGACCGGGGACCGTACCGGAACCTGACCGAGGACGACGCCGGAGACGAGGTTCCCGTCTCCGAGGCGCTCGCCAGGGGACACCTGAAGATATGGCTGGATGGCCAGAAGCTGCGCGGCGGCTACGCGCTGACCAGGATCGGCAAGGGCAAGGACCTTAGGTGGCTCCTCGTCAAGATGGACGACGAAGGGGCCGACGCGCGCCGGAACCCGGTCAGCACCGAGCCCCGGTCCGTCCTTTCCGGCCGCACGGTCGAGGAGGTCGCCGAGGAGGAGGGCGGATGAAGGATCCCTTCGCGCTTCTCTCCGCCGACGCCAGGCGGAAGCTCCGGAAGAGGAAGCACCCGGACTGGGTCCAGCCCATGCTGGCGACCTTGACCGACGAGCCCTTCTCGGACGAGGACTGGATCTATGAGCCCAAGCTGGACGGCGTACGGTGCCTCGCCCTCCGCGATGGCAACCGGGTTCGGCTCCTCTCGCGCAACCGGAAGAGCCAAAACGCCTTTTATCCCGAGCTGGTCGAGGCGATCGCCGCTCAGAAACCACGCGACTTCGTCATGGACGGGGAGATCGTCGCCTTCCGGGACGGCGTGACGAGCTTCTCACGCCTCCAGCAGCGGATGAAGATCGCCGACCCGGGCGAGGCGCTTCGTTCGAGCGTTCCCGTCTACTACTACGGCTTCGACATCGTCCACCTGGAAGGGCACGACACGACGCAGCTCGACCTGCTCGAGCGGAAGGCCCTTCTCGAAGAAGCGCTCGAGCTCGAGGACCCGCTCCACTTCTCGACACATCGAGAAACGGAAGGCGAGGCGTATCTCGCGGAAGCCTGCCGGAAGGGTTGGGAGGGATTGATCGCCAAGCGGGCCGACTCGGTCTACGTCCCGCGGCGCTCACGGGATTGGCTCAAGTTCAAGTGCGTGACGCGCCAGGAGCTCGTGGTCGGCGGGTGGACCGATCCACAGGGCGGGCGGGTCGGGTTGGGGGCGCTCCTGGTGGGTGTCTACGACGAGGGTGAGCTCCGGTACGCGGGCAAGGTCGGGACAGGGTACGACGACCAGACCCTGCGCGATCTCGGCCGCCGTCTGTCCTCGATCGAGCGGAAGACTCCCCCCTTCGCCGACCCGGACGGGATCCCCCGGAAGGGTGTCCACTGGGCCAGCCCCAAGCTGGTCGCCGAGGTCGGGTTCGCGGAGTGGACGTCCGACGGGAAGCTCCGGCATCCCCGCTTCCTGGGGCTCCGCCGCGACAAGGATCCGAAGGAGGTCGTGCGGGAGCGGCCGCGATGAGCAAGGCGAAGCCCCTCGAGCTGGACGTGGGGGGCCGGGCTGTCCAGGTATCCAGCCCCGACAAGGTCCTGTTCCCGAAGGACGGCATCACCAAGGCCGACCTGGCCGACTACTACGCACGGGTCGCCGACACGATGCTGCCGCATCTCGAGGGACGACCGATCTCGATGCTCCGCTACCCGGACGGGATCGACGGCGAATCCTTCTTCCAGAAGGACGTTCCCGATTACTTCCCGGACTGGATCCGGAGGGCGAAGGTCGAGAAGGAGGGCGGGACGCTGGAAATGATGATCGCCGAGGAGCCGGCCGCGCTGGTGTACCTGGCGAGCCAGGCGTGCGTCACGCCCCACGTCTGGCTTTCGCGGATCGACCGGCCCCAGCGGCCGGACCGGCTGATCTTCGACTTCGACCCGCCCGGCAACGAGTTCGGACCGGTCAGGGATGGCGCACGCCGGATGCGCGACCTCCTGGAGGAGCTGGGTCTCGTGCCGTACGTGATGACGACCGGGTCGCGGGGGCTCCACGTCACGGTCCCGCTCGACCGGAGCGCCAACTTCGACCAGGTACGTGCGTTCGCCCGCGGCTGTGCCGAGCTCCTGGTCCGCCGCCGCCCGGAGCAGCTCACCGTCGAGCACCGGAAGGCCAAGCGGCGGGGCCGGGTCTACATCGACACCGGCCGGAACGCCTACGCCCAGACGGGGGTCGCCCCGTACGCGGTCCGCGCCCTCCCCGGGGCCCCCGTGGCGGCCCCGCTCGACTGGTCCGAGCTGGGCCGTGCCAGGCCCCGCTCCACCACGCTCGCCAACCTGTTCCGGCGGCTCGGCCGGAAGGACGACCCGTGGGCGGACATGGGCCGCAAGGCGCGACCCCTTGCCAGGGCGGCAGGGCGGCTTGAGCGGATCCAGGAGTAGGCTCCCCGTTCGCCTCCCGGCCGATCGCCAGCTCGTCGCCGCAGGGGTGATCGTCCTCTTCCTCCTGATCGGCGCGGTCGTCTTCGTGGCCGGCTCCCTGGACCGCCCGGAGCCGCCGGAGTACGCGCCCAGCCCGGCAGCGCCGGCCGAGATCGGCCGCGACCTGGTCGGGCCTCGGCTCACGACCGTCGACGCGACCCACGAGCGCGACTGGCGATTCTTCGATTTCTCGCGGGGATCGCTCGTCGAGCGGCCCGGCCCGCTCGAGTGGGACCTCGCCTTCCGGCGGAGCCGGATCCTCGTGAACGGGGGGGACGGGTTTCCCGGGCGGGGCGGAGTCGTCGATCTGGGTGAGGTGGCCTTCGGGGACGTGGCCGTGGCGCCCGCGACCGGCTATCGCGGAACCGAGGCCGGTCGCGACAGCGTCCAGCCCGACCTGGACGGCTGGTACGACTACGGCTTCACGAGCCACCTCCTGACCGCGCGGCCACGGGTCTACGCCATCCGGACCGCCGACGGGCGGTACGCCAAGCTCCAGATGGTGAGCTACTACTGCCCGGGCGTCCGGGGTGGATGTCCCACGTTCCAGTGGGTCTACCAGGGGGATGGATCGCGGTCGCTCGCCGGCGCTGCGGTCGAGTGAGCGGGACCGGGACGCTATACTCTCCCGCCGTGCGCGGGATCGTGATCCCCAAGCGGAACGGGCACGGGCAGTCCCGCCCGGATGCGGTCGTCGTGGGCTCCGGCCCGAACGGGCTCTCGGCGGCGCTCGTCCTGGCCGGGGCCGGGTACGGGGTCCGGATCTACGAGGCCGAGGCGGAGCCGGGGGGCGGACTTCGGACGGCCGAGCTCACGCGTCCCGGGTTCCGCCACGACGTCTGCTCGGCGATCCATCCCATGGCCGCCGCCTCCCCCTTTTTTCGCTCGCTGCCGCTCGCGGATCACGGCCTCGAGTGGATCCAGCCGGACGCTCCGCTCGCGCACCCGCTTGCCGACGGCGATGTGGTCTTCCTCGAGCGGTCGATCGGAAGGACCGCCCAGGGGCTTGGGACGGACGGGGACGCCTGGCGCTCCCTGGTCGAGCCGTTCGTGGAGGGGTGGCCGGAGATCGTGGGAGGCGTCCTGGGCCCCCCGGTGCGACCGCCCCGTCACCCGCTCGCGATGGCCCGTTTCGGCCGTGTTGCGTTGCGCTCGGCCGAGGCGGTGGGCCGGCGCTTCAGGGGCGAGAGGGCCGCCGCCCTGTGGGCGGGCCTCGCCGCTCACTCGATGGCCGCGCTCGACCGCCCGCTGACGGCGGGGATCGGCCTCGTCCTGTCCGTCATCGCGCACCTGGAAGGATGGCCGTTTCCCCGCGGCGGATCCGACCGTCTGGCCTCCGCGATGATATCCGTGCTGAGCGAACGGGGCGGAGGGATCGTGACCGGCCGCCGGATCGATTCGCTGGACGACCTGCCGCCGGCGGGGGCGATCCTTCTCGACGTGACCCCGCGGCAGCTCCTTCGGATCGCGGGCGAGCGCCTGCCACCGGGCTACCGTCGGGCCCTGGCCCGCTTCCGGTACGGGCCGGCCGCGTTCAAGGTGGACTGGGCGCTGGAGGGGCCCATCCCGTGGCGCGCGGCCGAGTGCGCCAGGGCGGCGACCGTCCACCTGGGAGGGACGGCCAAGGAGATCCGGGCCGGTGAGGACCTCGTCGATCGCGGCGGGCATCCCGACAGGCCTTTCGTCCTCCTCGCCCAGCCGACCCTGTTCGATCCCGACCGCGCCCCCGCCGGGAAGCACGTCGCGTGGGCGTATTGCCACGTCCCTAACGGCTCGGCGATCGACATGACCGAGGCGATCGAGGGCCAGGTCGAACGGTTTGCGCCCGGGTTCCGGGAGCGGATCCTGGCCAGGCATGTGATGGGCCCGGCCGCGCTCGAGGCCCACAACGCCAACCTGGTCGGCGGTCACGTCAACGGCGGGCTCCAGGACCTGCGGCAGACGTTCGCCCGGCCGGTCCTCCGACTGGACCCCTACGCGACGCCGCTCGCGGGTCTGTACCTCTGCTCCTCCTCGACCCCACCTGGCGGCGGCGTCCACGGAATGTGCGGCTACCACGCCGCCCGATCCGCCCTGCGGGGGGCGATCCGCGGACGGGAGGCCCCGTCCACGTTCACGGCTCCGTGATGCGGGCGTCCCTCCTGCTCCTGGCCCTGGTGGTCCTTGCGAGGTCCGCCGCCGCCCAGCCCGCCCTGCCCGAGCTCTACTACGAGGTCGATGGCGCGGGATCGCCGATCGTATTCGTGCCCGAGTGGGCGGGCGACGCCTCGACCTGGTTCCGGACGCTCCCTTTCCTACGCGACGGCCATCAGTTGATCCGCTACGATCCGCGCGGCCAGGGCCGGTCGGAGGCGCCGGCGAACGGGGATTACTCGGTCGAGGCCCATCGGGACGACCTGCTGCGCGTCATGGACGCGCTCGACGTGGAGCGGACCGACGTCGTGGCGGCGGGTCTCGGGTGCCGGATCGCGATCGCCGCCGCGATCGAGCGTCCCGAGCGGTTCTCGTCGCTCACCCTGATCGAGCCCCACCTGGCGTGGACCAACGAGGAGGCTTCCTTCTGGGGGCGCTTCCTCCAGGGGTGGGATCAGAGCGGTCGTCCCTCGATGGGGGAGTACGCCGCCGTCCTGGTCGGCCACTGGTTCGACGATCTCTTCATGCGCCGGGAGACGTGGCTCGTCGATTTCTACGACCTTCTCCTCCGCCGCCAGGACCCGGAGGAGCTGGTGGCCTCTCTCCGCTCTTGGCTCGCCGACGATTTCGCGATGCCGGAAGGACGGAACCCGGTGCCGGTCCTGATCGTCCGCGGGAGCCACCACGGCAACGTCGAGCCGCTCGGGGATCCCCGGATCCGAGCCGCCTTCCCGTACACGCGGCGCGTCTACATCCGGGGATCCGGTGGTTCACCCCAGATCGAGACCCCCCGGGAGCTGGACGAGGTGATCCGGGCGCGCTGGGCGGCTCTGGCCGAACCCGACTCGCTATAGTGCTGTAGAGCAATGGATTGGAACGTAAGTACGAAACCGTACTGATCGTTTCGAGCCGCGGGTGAAGCGTGTTCGGCCCTGGCCGGGCGGCGCCCCTTCGCGTCCAGCGTTTTCATGGCCGTCGACACCGGAAAACGGTATCTTCCAGGTCAGATCAAGAGACCCGATCCCGCGCCAGTTCGCACGGCTTTTCGGGTCCGCGTTCGCGGCGCTCCAGAGGAGCTGATTTCCGGCCCCGAAGTTGACGGAGCCAGCCCGAAAGCGTATCTTGATGATCCCTCGAAAACGCACGGGGCTCCGCTCTTTGACAATTGAAGTGTCTGTCCTAATAGCAAAGCCGAAAACCTCTCTCGAGGATTTTGGTCAAGCTACAAAGGGCGCACGGTGAATGCCTTGGCTCGAGCAGGCGAAGAAGGACGTGGTAAGCTGCGATAAGCCTCGGGGAGCTGCAAACAAGCTTTGATCCGGGGATTTCCGAATGGGGCAACCCCCGCGCTTCATCGCGCGGTATCCGCCGACTGAATTCATAGGTCGGTGGAGGCCAACCCGGGGAACTGAAACATCTCAGTACCCGGAGGAAGAGAAAGCAACCGCGATTCCGTGAGTAGCGGCGAGCGAAAGCGGAACAGCCCAAACCGGTGTGGTGCAAGCCTGCAAGCGTTGCCACATCGGGGTCGAGGGAACTGCGAGGAGGCCGTTGCAGCGGCTTCCGGGAGTCACAAAGGCGATCGCTAGTCGAATCATCCTGGAAAGGTGACCCAGAGAAGGTGAAAGTCCTGTAGGCGAAAGCGATTCGCTCTCCCGCGGCAGTCTCCCAAGTAATGCGGGACCCGAGAAATCCTGCATGAATTCGCGAGGACCATCTCGTAAGGCTAAACACTCGCTCGAGACCGATAGTGAACCAGTACCGTGAGGGAAAGGTGAAAAGGACTCCTGACGGAGAGTGAAATAGAACCTGAAACCGTGTGCCTACAAGCGGTAGGAGGTCGACCGGCCTTCGGGTCGGTACGACTGACTGCGTGCCTTTTGCATAATGAGCCGGCGAGTTGCTGCTACGTAGCGAGCTTAAGGGGAAACCCCCCGAAGGCGTAGCGAAAGCGAGTCCGAAATGGGCGACTTAGTTGCGTGGCGCAGACCCGAAGGGTGGTGATCTACCCATGGCCAGGTTGAAGCGGAGGTAACACTCCGTGGAGGACCGAACCGGTGAAGGTTGAAAACTTCTCGGATGAGCTGTGGGTAGGGGTGAAAGGCTAATCAAACCACCTGATAGCTGGTTCTCCCCGAAAGATATTTTGGTATCGCCTCGCGAATGAGTGTGCCGGAGGTAGAGCACTGGATGGGCTAGGGGCCTTACCCGGTTACCAAACCCAACCAAACTCCGAATGCCGGTCACATGCTGCGCGGGAGTCAGCTGCTGGGGGATAAGCTCCAGTGACGAGAGGGAAACAACCCAGACCGACAGCTAAGGTCCCCAAGTCCTGACTAAGTGACAAAGGATGTGGATTTGCACAGACAACTGGGAGGTTGGCTTAGAAGCAGCCATTCCTTGAAAGAGTGCGTAACAGCTCACCAGTCAAGTGAATCCGCGCCGATAATTCACGGGACTCAAGCCAGGCGCCGAAGCTTCGGGTTGTAGCGGTCTGCGGACTGCTGCAGCGGTAGGGGAGCGTTCCATGCGGGCTGAAGTCACGCCGGAAGGCGTGGTGGACTGCATGGAAGTGATGATGCCGGCACGAGTAGCGATAATGAGGGTGAGAAACCCTCACGCCGAAAACCCAAGGGTTCCTGAGGAAGGCTAATCCGCTCAGGGTCAGTCGGATCCTAAGGCGAGGCCGAAAGGCGTAGCCGATGGGAAACAGGTCAACATTCCTGTACCAGTCTGTGCGCGTTATGAGCCACGGGGTGACGCAGAGGTGAATCCCCATCCGGTGATGGATGTCCGGGTGCAAGGCTGTACGGAGGTCGGGTAGGCAAATCCGCCCGGCCAATCCCGAGAGCTGATGCGGAGGGCCACAAGGCCCACAAAAGGGGAGTAAGCTGACTGCCAGGAAAAACCTCTAGGCCAGTTCACAGGCTGACCGTACCGTAAACCGACGCAGGTGGGTGGGGAGAGAATCCCAAGGCGCTCGAGAGAACTCTGGCTAAGGAACTCGGCAAAATGACCCCGTAACTTCGGGATAAGGGGTGCCCGGTTGGGTGAACACTTCGCGTGGTAAGCCTGACCGGGCCGCAGAGAATCGGCCCAAGCGACTGTTTACTAAAAACACAGGACTCTGCTAAGTCGTGAAGACGACGTATAGGGTCTGACGCCTGCCCGGTGCCGGAAGGTTAAGGGGAGCGGTTAGGGTTTCGGCCCGAAGCTGCGAACCGAAGCCCCGGTAAACGGCGGCCGTAACTATGGTGAAGGACCACCGTAGTTCCGAGAACAAATCTGGCTATATGCTGGGACACCCGGTTGATGCGCCGGTACTCGCCACTAGGTCGATGCGGCCGAAGAAGGTGGCAGTGAAAATCCGGTGCGGACGGGCAATCAGCAGGAAAGGCCGGACCTCAGGGTTCGGAATCCTCAGAGACTGTATGCCAGACCGCACCTTGTCGGTGCGGATGAGACAGTCCGTTCTGCATGGTAACATGCAGAGCACGGCAGAAATGACCGTGCCCGTCACGACTCCATGAGTCGTCGATGAGTAACAACTCAAGAACGGTCCTAAGGTCCAAGGGAAAGCCCGCGAGCCTTAGTAAAACCCAACCATATGCGGGAAACTCCTCGACAGCCGCTCGGTACTCGCCAGGTGAATGCCTGGCAGTAACAATCCGGCGGACATGGGGACGATCCGCAGGGAAGGCCCGAGATCGATCTCGGGAACCCTCAGAGACTTTACGTTGGGGACTAGCCGATGAATCTCGAACCAGGATGGGTCAGCGGTTTCGTGGACGGCGAAGGATGCTTTCATGTCGGGATCAATTCGCATCCCGAGATGAGCTCCGGTTTTCAGGTTCTGCCTGAATTCACCGTCGTCCAGCACGAACGCGATGTGCAAGTGCTGCATGCCTTGAAGGCCTACTTCGGTTGTGGCGTGGTTCGAAGGAACCATGGCGACCGGTTGGCTTATCGGGTCCGCGGCAAGGAGCACCTGCTCCAGCACATCATCCCATTCTTCGAGAAGCACCCGCTCAAAACCAGGAAACGTCAGGACTTCATGAAGTTCCGACGGATTCTCCTGAAGATGGCGGCGGGAGATCATCTCACGGCTGAGGGTGTCGAAGAAATTCGACACATCGCCGCGCAGATGAATCGAGGCCAGTCAAGATAAAGTCCGGCCTCTCGGGAAACCGAGGGGGCTAACCGAGCGAAATTCCTTGTCGGGTAAGACAACAAACTTGCCCACTTCGGGAGCGATCCCGAGTTAAACCCGGCTCATAACGGAGAAGCCGCCAGCCACGAAGCCGTCAGCGATGATGGCCAGTGGACTCGGTGATTCCGTGGGAAGTCGGCGCCGCAGAGCATCGCGAACGCTTGACCCCGTAACGACTGATCGTCCTTCGGGACGTGAGATCGCAGGCCCTGTCGGGCCGCAACACAGCCCGGCAAATCCATGGCCGCGATCAGACGCCGGCCCCTTGTGCAAGACACTGCGAAGGGTGAAGGAATAGTCTGCGCCACTGGAAACAGTGGATGACGCGAAGTTCCGACCTGCACGAATGGCGTAACGACTTGGGCGCTGTCTCGGCCAGAGACTCGGTGAAACTGCAGTATCGGTGAAGATACCGATTACCCGCGACAGGACAAAAAGACCCTGTGCACCTTTACTACAACCTGATATTGGGTTCTAGTTGGTCTTGTGTAGCATAGGTGGGAGGCTATGAAGCGCGGGCGCTAGCCCGCGTGGAGCCAACGGTGAAATACCACCCTTGGTCAATTGGAATTCTAACCCTCGGCCGTGAAGCCGGTCGGGGAACAGTGTCAGGCGGGTAGTTTGACTGGGGCGGTCGCCTCCCAAAGAGTAACGGAGGCGCGCAAAGGTTCCCTCAGTGCGGTCGGTAATCGCACGTAGAGTGTAAAGGCAGAAGGGAGCTTGACTGCGAGACCTACAGGTCGAGCAGATGCGAAAGCAGGCCTTAGTGATCCGGCGGTTGTGAATGGAAACGCCGTCGCTCAACGGATAAAAGGTACGCCAGGGATAACAGGCTTATCTCCCCCGAGAGTTCACATCGACGGGGAGGTTTGGCACCTCGATGTCGGCTCATCGCATCCTGGGGCTGGAGAAGGTCCCAAGGGTTGGGCTGTTCGCCCATTAAAG
>DASRVA010000020.1:0-32786 GCA_035687745.1 Gemmatimonadota bacterium | reverse complement strand
GATGGCGCGCCGGGGGAGCGGGCTCGGGATCGCCACCCTCTGCGTGAGCGGCGGGCTCGGGACAGCCGTGCTGGTGGAGCGGGCGGCGTGACGACGGCCACCGATCGGGTCCTCGCCGAGCGTGAAGGAGCGGTAGGCGTCGTCCGCCTGAACCGGCCCCAGAAGCTGAACGCCTTTGCCGGCGACATGCGGGACCGGATCGGGGACGCGGTCGAGGAGCTGGGCGCCGATCCGGGGGTCAGGGTCCTGATCGTCACCGGGGCCGGTCGCGGCTTCTGCGCCGGCGCCGACCTGGACTATCTGCGCGAGCTGGTCGAGACCGGGAACGAGCCTGACTTCGAGAGGCTCCTCCGGGCCGGGGAGCGCGTCGTCACGGCGATCCGCGACCTCGAGAAGCCGGTCATCGCCGCCATCAACGGCCCCGCAGCGGGCGGCGGGGCCAACCTGGCGCTCGCGTGCGACCTCCGCATCATGGGGGAGTCGGCCTCGATCGGGCAGACCTTCTCCCGGATCGGCCTCCATCCGGACTGGGGCGGGACCTACTTCCTGCCTCGGCTGGTCGGCGAGTCGGCGGCCCTCGATCTCATGTGGTCGGGCCGCATGGTGCCGGCCGCCGAGGCGCTCCGGCTCGGGATGGTGAACCGGGTGGTGCCGGACGACCGGCTGTGGGCGGAGACGGCGGATTGGGCACGCCGGCTGGCCGAGGCGCCACCGCTCGCCGTGGGCCGGATCAAGCGCGCGGTCTACACGAGCCTGGAAGGAGATCTCGAAGGCATGCTGGCCGTCGAGATGGAGAGCCAGCTCGAGTGCTTCCGGTCGAACGACGTCCGGCGGGGCCTCACGGCCTTTCGAGGGAAGGTCCGTCCCGCCTTCGAGGGGGACTGAGCTCGTGACCGGCGGGCCGATCCTCCGGGTCGCGGTCATCGGTGCGGGCACGATGGGGCGCGGGATCGCCCAGGTGGCCGCCCAGGCCGGCTACGCGACCACGCTCTTCGACGCCGCCCCTGGGGTCACAGACCGAGCGCGCGCCGAGATCGAGGCCACGCTCGAGAAGGGGATCGCGCGCGGCAAGGTGACGGCCGGGCAGAAGGCGGTCGTGCTCGATCGGCTCCGCCTCGAGACCGATCTCGATAGGGCGGTCGCCGACGCCGAGCTCGTGGTCGAGGCGATCCCGGAGCGGCTCGAACTCAAGCGCGAGCTCTTCCGCGAGCTGAACGCGCTGGCGCCGGCCACCGCCATCCTGGGAAGCAACACGTCGTCGCTCTCGATCGCCGACATCGCCGAGGTCATGGAACGCCCCGACCGCGTGCTCGGGCTCCACTTCTTCAACCCCGTTCACGTCATGCGGCTGGTCGAGATCGTCGTGGCCCCCGGGACCGCGGGCGAGGTGGTCGAGCGTGTGCGCGACTTCGTCGAGTCGCTCGGGAAGCGCCCGATCGTCGTCCGCGACTCCCCCGGCTTCGCCACCAGCCGGCTCGGCCTGGCGCTCGGTCTCGAGGCCATGCGTATGATGGAGGAGGGGGTCGCCTCGGTGGAGGACATCGACCTTGCCATGGAGCTCGGCTACAACCATCCGATGGGACCCTTGAAGCTCACCGATTGGGTCGGCCTTGACGTCCGGCTCGCGATCGCCGAGCACCTGGCACGGACGATCGACGCGCGACGCTTCGACCCGCCGGAGGTCCTGCGCCGGCTGGTCGCGGAGGGGAAGCTGGGGAGGAAGTCGGGCGAGGGGTTCTACCTGTGGCGGGAGGGCGAGGCCATGCCGAAAAAGTGGCCAACGAAGGGATCGGTGCGATGAGTGGGGAGAACGTCCTGAGGACGGAGACGGCGGACGGCGTCCGGATCCTGACCGTCGACCGACGGGAGAAGCGAAACGCGCTCAACCAGGCCGTGCGGGTTGCCCTGTCGGAGGCGCTCCAGAACGCGGAGGACGATCCCGCCGTCCGCGTCGTCGTCTTCACGGGCGCCGGCGACCAGGCGTTCGTGGCCGGCGCGGACGTCGCCGAGTTCGCCGGGCGAACCCCGATCGAGCAGCGGGAGGCGATGCGGGTGGGCCTCTTCGACGACGTCTGGAACTTCCCCAAGCCGACGATCGCGATGATCAACGGCTGGTGCCTGGGCGGCGGCTGCGAGCTGGCGCTCGCGTGCGACCTCCGGATCGGCGCCGACTCGGCCAAGCTCGGGCAACCCGAGGTCCGGCTGGGGATCATCCCGGGCGGCGGCGGGACCCAGCGGCTCCCCCGGCTGGTCGGTTACGGGAAGGCCCTCCAGCTCGTCCTGACCGGCGAGATCGTCGACGCCGTCTCGGCCTACGAGATCGGGCTCCTCGACGAGATCGTGCCGGCTGTCGAGCTCCGCGAGCGGACGCTCGAAATCGCCCGCTCGATGGCGGAGAAGAGCCCGGTCACGCTGGCGATCGCCAAGCGCGCGCTGAGGGCGGCCCTCGAGATGCCGCTCTCGGCCGGGCTCGCCCACGAGCGCGACCTCTTCGCGCTCGCCTTCTCGACCGAGGACAAGGAGGAAGGCGTCCGCGCCTTCCTGGAGAAGCGGCCGCCCGAGTGGAAGGGCCGCTGACCGGCGCCGGCCCGGACGCCTCCCACGCTCGTCCGGAGGATGTCGCGCTCGCCGTACGCGGCGTCCTGAAGTCGTACTCCAGCCAGCAGGTCCTGTGCGGCGTCGACCTCGAAGTCTCGTCGGGCGAACTGGTCGTCGTTCTGGGCCCGTCCGGCAGTGGCAAGACGACGCTGCTCCGCATCGTGGCCGGCCTTGAGACCCCCGACGCGGGCGAGATATGGATCGGCGGTCGCCGCGCCGACGGGATTCGGCCGCAGGAGCGGCGGCTGGGCGTGGTCTTCCAAGAGCAGGCCCTGTTCAGCGGGATGAGCGTCGAGCGGAACATCGCGTTCGGTCTCGAGGTGCGCCGCGCCCCGCCGGGCCGGGTCCGCGAGCGCCTGGAGAGGCTCCTTGCGCTCACCGCCATGGAGCCCCACCGCCACAAGCTCCCCGGTCAGCTCTCGGGGGGTCAGCGTCAGCGGGTCGCCCTCGCCCGGGCGCTCGCCTACGAGCCCCCGATCCTGCTCCTCGACGAGCCGTTCAACGCGCTGGACGCGGCCACGCGGGTGACCCTGCGGCGGGATGTCCGCGAGATCCAGGCGCGCTCGGGGACCTCTGCGCTCTTCATCACCCACGACCAGGAGGAGGCGCTCGAGCTGGCCGACCGGATCGTCGTCCTGAACGGGGGCCGGGTCGAGCAGGCGGGGACTGCGTTCGAGCTCTACCACCGCCCCCGGAACGAGTTCGTGGCGCGGTTCCTCGGCGCGGCGAACGTGCTCCTCGGCCGCTGGACGGGCGAGGTGGTCGAGATCGGACGGCTCCGCCTGGAGCCGCCATCGACCCTCCCGGTCCTCCATACGGGCCAGGCGGTCAAGGTCGTGTTCCGTCCGGAGGATGTGGCGGTGGCGTTCGCGCCGCACCTGCTCCACGTCCCGATCGAGCTCGGGCCGGCCATCGTGGACCGGGTCCTCTTCGTGGGCCCCAGCGAGCGTCTGGTCGTCCGGCTGCGCCTGCTGGCGAGAGCGGAGGGGGGCGGCACCGGCGGGATCGACATCGGCGGCTTGCCGGTCCTCGCCTCGCGGACCAAGTGGGAGGCTTCGGACATGGCGTTGGACCCCGGTGACGCCGTCGTCCTGGGGCTCAAGGACTACCGTCTCCTGGCGCACTTCCCGCTGGCGTCGGAGGGCGGGGCGAAGATTATATAGCGGAACGACCCATGGTTGTGACGCGAGTCATCGGCGTCGTCCGGTGAACGAAGCCTCGGCTATCGAGAAGCGCAGACTAATCGGTCCGTGGGCCGCTTCTATCGTGGTCGTTCTCGTTGCTGCCTGCTCCTGCGCGACCACCGAGACCCTCTACCAAGTTACATGTGCTCCAGACGTCAGCGATGTGCGGGGCCATCTAGTCAGGCTGCTTACCAGCGCAGATCCGGGCTATGTGCGGTGGCGGACAAGGGTTGGCCTTTCGAGCGTCGATCCCAATGGATTGGTCCTAATAGATGAGGATGACGCCATCTGCAAGGAATTGTGGAACGTGGCAATGGCTCGGCCACCGTTTGCCGATGAACTCGTGACCTTCTTTCAGCTGGAAAGGTTCTACATCGTCACCGCTTATCCGGGCCCCGGTGTTTCGGGACGTGGGCTGACCATCGTTGTTAATGAGGAGTTCGAAGGCCAAGGGCCAGTCTTGGCCGATTGAGGCCCAGGGGAGGCGACTCCGCTTAAAGTTCCTCCTTCCGGATGATCCAGCTCTGCCTTGACGACATACCGCCCTGTGAGTAGAATACCCTCTATGACAGTAGGTATTTCTGGCCGATGAAAGTCTCCGCGAAAAGCGAGTACGGCCTGCGGGCCTTGATCGTCCTCGCGGACCGCGCATCCGAGGGCCTCGTACCGGCCAGGCAAATCGCCGAGTCGTGCGGGGTCCCGATCAAGTACCTGGAGCAGATCCTGAAAGCGCTCCGGGACGGAGGGCTGGTCGAGGGGCAAGTCGGGGCGGCCGGTGGCTACCGGCTGACGCGCCCGGCCCGCTTCATCACGGCCGGCGACGCGATCCGGCTCCTGGACGAGCGCCTCGGCCTGGCCGATCTCCCCGGGGAAGGCCGGGCTCCCGCGGCTTCGACTCCGGGTCTCCAGCGCCTCTGGATGCGGGTCGAGGCGGCGATCGCCGACGTCCTCTATTCCACGACCCTCGCCGATCTCCAGGCCGAGCGCGACGATTCCGCCCGGCGGGCCGCATCTTCCTGAGCCGAACCTTTTTTTGGGAGGCAATTCCTACCATGATGCTAGGCATTCGTGCTCGAACCGCGACCGCGACTGCGCTCCTGATACCCCTGGTCGCCTGCGGCGACGCGGACGAGGGATCCCAGGGGGGCCGCGTCACGCTCGTCCTGGGCGCCTATACGACCCCCCGCGAGGCGTACGGGGAGGCCATCATCCCCGCCTTCCAGGCGTACTGGAAGACCCGCACCGGCCAGCAGGTCGTGTTCCGCGAATCGTACCAGGGGAGCGGCGCCCAGGCGCGCGCCATCGAGGGCGGCTTCGAGGCCGACGTGGCGGCGTTGTCGCTCCAGGCCGACGTCGACAAGCTCAGCGAGGCGGGTCTCATCACCCACGACTGGCGGGCCAGGCCCCACGGCGGGATGATCACGAACTCGATCGCGGTGATGGCGGTGCGAGCCGGCAACCCCGAGGGGATACGCGACTGGGCCGACCTGGCGCGCCCGGGCGTCGAGGTGCTCACCCCCGATCCCCAGACCTCGGGCGGCGCACAGTGGAACGTGGCGGCCCTCTACGGGGCCGCGCTCCGCGGTCACGCCGGCGTCCCGGCCGCCGACAGTGCGGCGGCCGCCGGGTTCCTCCAGGGCGTTCTTCGCAACGTCCGGATCATGGACAAGGGGGCCCGCGAGTCGATCACGAACTTCGAGCGCGGCGTCGGAGACGTGGCGATCACCTACGAGAACGAGGTCCAGGTCGCGCAAGCAGCCGGGCAGAAGTACGAGTACGTGATCCCGACCTCCACGATCCTGATCGAGAACCCGGTCGCGGTGATCGATGTCTACGCCGACCGTCACGGGGTCCGCGAGGTCGCCGACGCGTTCGTCGACTTCCTGTGGCGGCCGGAGTCCCAGCGCGCGTTCGGGGAGCACGGCTACCGGCCGGTGGATCCCACCGTGGCGCGGGAGTTCGCGGGCCGATATCCCGAGGTCCAGGACCTCTGGAAGATCGACGCCCTGGGGGGATGGACCGAGGTCAGAACCGGGATCTTCGGGCCCCAGGGGGTCTTCACGCGCGCCTTCCAGGAGCGTCACGCGGCTCGATGAACGGGTCCGGAGAGACGGTCGCGCGGATCCCCCACGGGAGGTCCGCGATCGGGGCCCCGCCCCGGCCCTGGGGCCGCTGGGGATTGCGGGCGGCGGCCCTCGGCTACCTCGGCCTCATGATCGTCGTCCCGCTGTCGGCCGTGCTCCAGCGCGGGCTGGGGGACGGACTGGCGGCCTTCCTGGCGGACGTGACCTCGCCGGTCGCGCTCCGCGCGCTCCAGCTCACGATCGGCGCGGCGGTCGCGATGACCGTCGTGAACGCGGTGGCGGGCACCCTGGCCGCGTACGTCCTGGTCCGCTTCCGGTTCCCGGGTCGGACACTCTTGAACGCCGCGATCGACCTGCCGTTCGCCATCCCGACCCTCGTGACCGGCGTCATGCTGGTCGCGATGTACGGTCCTCAGAGCACGATCGGGGCGTGGCTCGAGGGACGGGGCATGACGGTCATCTATGCGGTGCCGGGGATCGTGCTGGCACTCCTGTTCGTCTGCTACCCCTTCGTCGTCCGGACCGTCCAGCCGGTTCTCGAGGGCGCCGAGCGCCAGCAGGAGGAGGCGGCCCACACGCTGGGGGCGTCCGGATGGACCACCTTCCGGCGGGTCGTGCTCCCGACGATCGCGCCGGCCATTCTGACCGGCTCCATGCTGAGCTTCGCCCGCGCCCTGGGCGAATTCGGCTCGATCGTCGTCGTGGCCGGCAACATCCCCGGCCGGACGCTGACCGCTCCAGTCTACCTCTATCAGCAGGTCGAAGCGGGCAACGTGCGCGGCGCGAGCGCGATCTCGGTCGTGCTGCTCGCGCTCTCGTTCTCGCTCATGCTGGGCGTGGACTGGATGCAGCGCCGCCGGTCGAAGGGGGCTCGATGAGCGCGCGCGGAGCCGAGGAAAGCCGCCGTCCGGAAGGCGTCGAGTGGCTCCTGGTGGGCGCCGCCCTGGCCTATGCCGGCATCCTCCTCGCCGGGCCGCTGGTGGCCATGGTGGCCGGCGCGTTCGCCCGCGGAGGCGGAGAGTTCGTGCGCCAGGTCACGAGCCCGGACGCCCTCCATGCGCTCCAGCTGACCCTCGGGATCGCCGTGGCGGCGACGATCCTGAACACCGTGCTCGGCACCGCGGTGGCGTGGGTGCTCGTCCGCCACGACTTCCCGGGACGGACCTTCGCGAACGCGCTGGTCGATCTTCCGTTCGCGGTCTCGCCGGTGATCGCAGGGTTCATGATCGTCCTCCTCTTCGGCCGCGAAGGCTGGCTGGCGCCGGTGGCCGACCTGCTCGGGGTGAACGTCGTGTTCGCGCTGCCGGGGATGTGGCTCGCGACCACGTTCGTCGCGCTCCCCTTCGTGATCCGCGAGGTGATGCCGGTCCTCGCGCAGCTAGGGGTCGAGCAGGAGAGCGCGGCCTACACGATGGGGGCCGGCCCGTGGCAGACCTTCCGCCGGGTCACCCTGCCCGGGATCCGCTGGGGTCTCC
Organism: Gemmatimonadota bacterium; assembly: GCA_035687745.1. Lineage (GTDB taxonomy): Bacteria > Gemmatimonadota > Gemmatimonadetes > JACCXV01 > JAHWKZ01 > DASRVA01. Next base: position 25,445 of record DASRVA010000020.1, on the reverse strand, counting down.
TCTACGGGATCTCGCTCACCCTGGCCCGCGCGATCGGCGAGTTCGGCGCCGTGCTGGTCGTGAGCGGGAGCGTGACCGGGCTCACCGAGACGGCCACCCTTTTCATCTTCCGCTCGCTGGACGATCGCAACGAGGTGGCGGCGTACGCGATGTCCACGGTCCTGGCACTGATCTCGTTCACTGTCCTGATTGTGATGGAGCTGCTCAGGAAGCGCACGCGCATGGAGGGAACATGAGCATCGTGGTGAAGGATCTGGTCAAGCGATACGGCCATCAGACGGTCGTCGATCGCATCTCGCTCGAGATCGAGGAAGGCGAGCTGTTCGTCCTGCTGGGCGCCAGTGGCAGCGGCAAGAGCACCGTCCTCCGGATGATCGCCGGCCTGGTTCCCGTCGACGACGGGCGGATCCTGCTGCACGGAGAGGACGTGACCGACTGGTCCCCCCAGGACCGCAACATCGGCCTGGTATTCCAGAACTATTCGCTCTTTCCGCACATGACGGTGGCCGAGAACGTCGAGTTCGGGCTGGCCGTGCGGAAGGTGGATTCGGCGGAGCGCGCGGAACGGCGGGACGAGCTGCTCGCGCTGGTCGGGCTGGCCGGCCTGGGGAGACGGAACGTCCGCCGCCTCTCGGGCGGCCAGCAGCAGCGGGTCGCCGTGGCCCGGGCCCTCGCCTTCTCGCCTGCGGTCCTCCTCCTGGACGAGCCGTTCGGGGCGCTCGACGTCAGGATCCGGTCCCAGCTCCGGCGTTCGCTCAAGGAGGTCCAGGAACGGCTCGGCATCACTTCGATCCTGGTGACCCACGACCAGGAGGAGGCGTTCGAGCTGGCCGACCGGATCGGCGTGGTCGAGAGGGGGCGGCTCCTAGAGATCGGCGCGCCGGGAGACCTTTACCGCCGGCCGCGGCACCAGTTCGTGGCCTCGTTCATCGGGGACGCCAACCTGCTTGGCGTCCGGCGCCGGGAGGGGGGCCTGAAGCTCGGCCAGATCCGCCTGCCGCTTCCTCCCGACCCGCCCGAGCTCCAGCCGGCGGTGGGATGGGCGGTTCTGCTCCGGCCCGAGGATCTGACGCTGGCCGCCCCCGACGACGACGTCGAGGGTCTCGATCTGGGGGTCGGACGGATCGAGGAGGCCGTCGCGCTCGGCGCGGTCGAGCGCGTGCGGGTCCGGATGGATCCGCTCGAAGGGACCTGGCCGATCACCCCCGACTTCGGGTCGCCGGGAGTTCCCCTCTGGATCACCGTCGGGGGATCGAACGGAGGCGGCGGGACGACGCGAATCGGCCGGACCGTCCGGGTGGGCCTCAAGGCGTATCACCTGGTGCCGCGCCTGACCCTTCGGATCCTGCTGTGCGTCGAGCGGGCGGAGCAGCTGCCGCTGGTGGCCGGGCTGGCGACCGATCTGTCCACGGATCTGAGGGGACAGCTCACCGTGGTCTGCATTGCTCCCGACGAATCGGCGGGGCAGCGCCTGGCGGCCGAGGCGGAGGAGGCCTTCGCTCAGCGCGCCACCTCGCCCGACCTGCGGGTCCACCAGGGTCCGCCGATCCGCGAAATTCTCCGCGAGGCCAGGAGCGGCGGGTACGACCTGCTCATCCTGCCGGGGCCCGGCCGATGCCCGCGGACCGGTCTCCGGTCCCTGGGGATCGAGGAGGACGTGCTCCGCGAAAGCCCGATCCCGATCCTCGTCGCCAACGGCAAGGAGAATGTCCAGCGGGTCCTCCTCTGCACGGCGGCGGGCGAAGCCGGGAAGCGCGACGTGGCCTTCGGGGCCCAGGTGGCTCGCGCGACGGGCGCCGAGGCGACGCTGCTCTACGTCGAACGCCGGGCCAGATCCCGGGAAGAGGCCGCCGGGAAGAGCGAGCCCGGGCCCGACCCCCCGGAGTGGGTGCGCCGGCATCTGGAGCACGCCTCGCAGGTGGTGGCCGCCCACGGCGTCCAGGCCCATACCAGCGTCCGCCATGGAGAAGTCGGGCCGCAGATCCTCGCGGAAGCCGCCGAGGAAGACCACGACCTGATCGTCCTCGGCGGACACCAGCCCGGAACGTGGCCGGACCGAACCGATCGCAACGTCGTTCTCGACATCCTGCGTGACGCATCCCAGAACATCCTGGTCGTTCCCGGTCCCATTCCCGGAGGTGGTGGTTGAGATCGCGATTCGGCTTGATGCTCATCCTGCTCTTGTTCTCGGTGGCGGGGGCCCGGGCGCAGGAAGAGCGGCCCCCCGTGACGACGACGCTGGCGGACCGGCTGTGGCTCGAGGGCCTGCTCCACCTCCAGACCTCGTCATCTTCGGTGGATTCGTCGCTGGGCGTGGACGGGGAGCTGCGGCGGATCCGGATCGCCCTCATCGGGACCGTCACCGAGACCGTGAGCGCGGCGATCCAGGCGGACTTCGACAGCGACCGCGCGCGCGTCCGCGACGCCTACGTCGAGTGGAAGGCCACGCCTGCGCTCGCGCTCCGGGCCGGGCAGTTCAAGGTTCCCGTGAACGGGATCGAGCTGGAATCGGCCAAACGGCTCCTCGTCATCGAGCGGGAGTCGCGGATCCGCGGGGTGAGCGGGAGCCGGACCTCGACGTCGGGATTCCTGCGGTCGATCGGCACGTCCGGTCGAAACCGCGGCCTCATGCTGAGCGCCGGGCTCGGGGAGCGGGTGACCCTCCAGGGGGGCGCCTGGCTGGGGAGCGGGGAGAGCGGGGACGACAACGACGGAAAGGAGTACGCCGCGCGCCTCACCATCGACATGATCGAGGCCGAGGGGCGGCGGCCGCTCGTGGCGGCCGTGGCGGCGGTCACCAACGGGTTCTTCGGGGGCCCGGGCGACACGCTGGCGACGGTCGCCGACACGACGATCGTGGTCCGGGACACCCGGTACGCGAAGGCGTTCGAAGGGTGGCTCGAATACGGGCGGTATCGCGCGGCCGGACCGCACGCGGCCGTGAGCGTCATCGGCGGCGACAACCCCGCGCTGCCGCGGCTGGACGGGGAAGGGATCGGGTTCCCGGGGTTCCTGGGGGTCCAGGCGTGGGGAGAGTACGTCATCTCCACCGGACGCGAATTCCTGAGCGAGATCGGCGCGGTCGTCAGGGTCGACCGCTTCGATCCCGACACCGACACGGAAGACGACGCGAGCCTCCTCCTCACCCCCGGCGTCAACCTCTACTTCGGCGAGAAGGTCAAGCTCCAGATCAATCACGACCGGCTCCTGCCGGAAGCCGACGCCGCCGAGTCCGAGTCGGCGTTCCGCGCGCAACTCCAGCTCCTCTTGTAGCCCTGTAGCGCGTCCGAGGTGGTTTCGGCCCCTCGCCCGGCCGATCTTCGGGCGCGCGAATGGGCATCGCCGCGGATCTCGTCCTGGTCGTGGTCGCGGGCCTCCTGGGAGGCCTCGTGGCCCACCGGCTCGGCCAGCCGCCGCTCATCGGCTACATCCTCGGGGGCGTCATGGTCGGGCCGCACACCTTCGGCCCGAGCGTACGCGAGATCCACGACATCGAGCTGCTGGCCGAGATCGGCGTGGCGCTCCTCCTCTTCGCACTGGGGCTCGAGCTCCGCTTCGGCGACCTGAGGCCGGTACGGCGGCTCGCCCTGGTCGGTGGCCCCCTCCAGATCGTCGTGACGACCCTCCTCGGATTCGTATTCGCCGTGGCTGTCCTCGGCTGGGAGACCGTGCCCGCGGCGTGGATGGGCGCCATGGTCGCCCTCTCTAGCACCATGGTGGTCCTCAAGATCCTGATCGCGCAGGGGCGCACGGGCTCGCTGGCCGGCCGGGCGATGATCGGGCTCCTTGTCGTCCAGGATCTGGCGGTCGTGCCGATGCTGATCGTCCTGCCGCGACTCGGGGATCTGGGTGGCGCGATCCCCGAGTTCGGCCGGGCCTTCCTCGAGGCGGCCGCCTTCCTGACCGCGATGATCCTGGTCGGCACGCGGCTCATGCCCTACGTGTTGAAGCGGATCGTGAGCTGGGGCTCGCGCGAGCTCTTCATCGTGTCGATCGTCGCGCTGGGGGTCGGGATCGGCTATGGCACCTACCTGTTCGGCCTCTCCTTCGCGTTCGGGTCGTTCGTCGCCGGGATGGTGCTCAGCGAGTCGGAGTTCAGCCACGAAGCCTTGAGCGAGATCGTGCCGCTGCGGGACGTCTTCTCCCTCCTCTTCTTCGCCTCGGTGGGGATGCTCTTCGATCCCTTCTTCCTGGTGGAACACGCCGGGGAGGTGGCCGGGACGGTGGGATTCGTGCTGCTCGCCAAGGCGGCGCTCTGCGGAGGGATCACCCGCGCCTTCGGCTACGGGGGCGAGGCGCCGTGGCTGGTGGGACTGGGCCTCGCCCAGGTCGGCGAGTTCTCGTTCGTGCTGGCCAGGACGGGCCTGTCCGCGGGGGCGATCTCCGCCGAACAGTACGCTCTGGTCCTGACGACGGCCGTGGCGACGATGGTCCTCTCGCCGGCCCTCTTTCGCGCGGCCGCCCCGGTCCACCGGGCGTGGAGGCGGCTCTCGCCGCAGGCGCCCGTGCTGGAATCGTGGGTGACGGAGCAGGAGGGCTTCGATCGTCACGTCGTCGTCATCGGGTACGGCCGGACGGGACGCGCGGCCGTCCAGGTGATGCAGAAGGTCAGCGTGCCCCTCGTCGTGATCGAGCTGGATCACGGGCTCGCCGAGGCGGCCCGCGAGGATGGCAATCCGGTCGTCTGGGGCGACGCCTCCCATGCCGAGGTGCTTGCCGCGGCGGGCGTCGACCACGCCCGGCTCATGCTGGTGGCCGTCTCGGACGTGGCGACGATCCAGCTCGCGATCGAGAAGGGGCGCCGCATGAACGCGGAGATGCGGATCATCTCACGAGCCCTCTACGCCGAGCACCTCTCCGATCTCGTGCGCCTGGGCGTCTACGAGGCCGTCCAGCCGGAGTTCGAGGCCGGGCTCGAGATGGTGCGTCAGGTGCTGATCCACTTCGGCCACTCGAGCCAGGACATCGTGCGTCTCAGCGACGCCGTGCGCGACGACCTGTACGGGCCGATGTGGGAAGGCGGGTTGACGGACCGCTATCAGTCGATTCTCGCCGAGCTCGGGCACGGCGGGGCGGCGGTCGGAATCGGGTGGACCACGGTGTCCGATCGGCACGTGGCCGAGGAGACGACGCTGGCCGAGCTCGATCTCAAGCAGCGCACGGGGGCGATCGTCGTGGCGATCGTGCACGGTCGTACGGTCGACGTGAACCCGGGGCCCGAGAGCCCCGTTCACCCCGGAGACCGGGCGGCGCTCCTCGGAACGACCGCGCAGCGCCGGGCGGCGCGCGCCCTCCTCGAAGGCGCCGAGACCGAGCGCGACGCAGCCGCGGCGCGGCACCGTCACTAGATTCGATCCGCACCCCAGCCGGAGGAAGCCCATGGACGCAGGCCACGATGGTCCTCTGACGACCGCCACCGCCGAGCGATCGGTCTGGAAGAACTTCAGCGACGCGGTCTTCGCCCCCGGCGAGACTTTCGAAGACGTCGGGAGGCGCCCCCGGATCCTGGTTCCCCTCCTCCTCCTGATGGCGGCCGTCCTGATCGTCTCCTGGTTCCACATGCCGGTCTGGAGCGAGCTGCAGGCGCTCAAGCTGGCCGCGAATCCGGACATGTCGCCCGAGCAGCGCGAGACGGCGATCGCCGGGATGCAGCGCTTCATGTGGATCGGTCTCTTGATCTCGCCGGTCGGATTCGCCGTGATCACCGCCCTGCTGGCCCTTCTCTTCTGGGGCTGGGCGGCGATCTCCGGCGCCGGGAACGCCGACTACAAGGTAGCCTACAGCTCGCTGATCTACGCCAGCGTCGTGATCGTCGTGCAGATGGTTCTCCAGGCCGTCGTGATAGGGATCAAGGGGGCCGAGCAGATCGCCCGCGAAGGGGGTCCCCCCCTGTTCGGGCTCTCGCTCTTCCTCGATCGGGACGATCTGCCCCGGCTCGTCTGGGGGTTCCTGGCGAGCCTCAACTTCTTCTCGATCTGGTACGCGATCCTGGTCGTGATCGCCGGCGTCCATGCGCTCAGGATGTCGCGCGGCTCGGCGATCGCGGTGGCGGTCGCGATGTTCCTGGTCGGCGCGGTGCTCTTGTCGTTCCAGGGGGGGACCTGAGGCCGGCCCTCCGGATCACCGACGTCCACGTCCACATCCAGCCGTGGGGGATGCTCAAGCCCGAAGTCCGGGCGCGGATGGCGAAGGGTCGTGACGACTTCGCCGCGCTCGAACGTCTGATGGGCGATCCCGACGAGGTCCTCAGGCGGATGGACGAGGCCGGGATCGCCCGGATCGGCGTCATCAACTACGTGAGCCCGACCCTCATGGGGTTCACGCCCGAGGTGAACCCGTGGGTGGCCGATCTGGCCCGCCACGCCCCCGGGCGGCTGATCCCGTTCGGCGGCGTGGACCCGCGCGGGAAGCGGCCCGCGGAACAGGTCGACCGGCTCCGGGACCTGGGCGTACGGGCGATCAAGCTCCACCCACCGCACCAGGAGATCGCCGCCAACGCCTACCGGGACGGTGTGGCCGGGCTGGCCGACATCTACGGGCGGGCCGAGGAGCTCGGGCTGCCGGTCATGGTGCACACGGGGACGTCGATCTTCCCCGGGGCGCGGAACGTCTACGCGGATCCGATGCCGCTCGACGACGTGGGCGTCGACTTCCCGGAGCTGGTTGTCATCCTGGCCCACCTCGGGCGGCCGCTCTACGCCGAGGCGTCCTTCTTCCTGCTCCGGCGTCATCCGCGGTTCTACGGGGACGTCTCGGGGATCCCGCCGCGCGGCCTCCTGCGCTACTTCCCGCGCTTGCCCGACGTGGCCGACAAGCTGCTCTGGGGAACCGACTGGCCGGGCCCGATGGTGCCCGGGATGGGGGAGAACCTGGACGCGTTCCTGGCCCTCGACCTGAGCGATGACGTCCGGAGGAAGCTCCTCCAGGACAACGCCGACCGGCTCTTCGGCCCGGCTCCGGCGGGCGGATTCCCTCTACAATGAACATGGTCAACCCGGGAGCAAGGTCGCCCGGCCGGGGGTAGCAGATGGCATGGAAGGCGCTCTCGCGAAGGCGGCGCTTCTGGCGTTCCTGACCGTGGCGACCCCCGCGGCCGGGCAGGCGCCGTCCGGGCCGACCGGTCCCGCCGTGCCGAACGGCGGCAGCCTCCTCGAGTGGTCGGGCTGGGAGGTCGGCCAGACCATCGCCTTCGAGGACACGCGCGGGGAGCGGTACTGCGTCAAGGTCGGCAACCCGCGTGAGATCCAGGGCCGGGTCTGGGTCCCGCTTCAGGGCCTGCCCTGGCCCACCTTCGCCAGCGACAGCCAGATCCTCCTCGCCCACGACGGCACGCTCGACCTCGCGGTCATTCGGACGCCGGGGCCGCGGCCCTTCGTGGAGCCCCTCCACCAGCCCGAGCCCGCCGACTTCCGGTTTCTCGAGGGCGTGACCCCCGACCAGGCCCGCTCCATGGACCTCGCTGACGGCTGGTACGCGTTCGGGAACTCGGCCGGCGCGCCCACGACGCTGGTCTACCTGTGGTGCGCCCAATGCGTGGACGCGGGGGCCGTCGTCCGCTTCGAGCGGGGGCACGGGCTGGTGGGGATCAAGGAGACGACGATCCGGGGGACCGAGAAGCTCCACCTGGTGGACGACGCCTGCGACCTCCCGGCGGTGGAGTTCGAGCTCTACGTGGAGCCGGCTCCCGGCCGGATGCCCTAGCCCTCGGACTTCCAGCGGGCGGCGGTCTCGCCGGCGAAGTCGTCGAAGGAGCGCGGCTCGCGGCCGAGGAGGTCGCGGACCTGGTTCAGCTCCGCTTCGGTGGCGACCAGACCTTTTTCCTGGAAGTGCCGGTACATCATCGCGAGATCCCCCACCAGCCAGTCGGGCAACATGCCGCGAGCCTGGGTGCTCCAGGCCTCGAGGTCGTCGCCGATGTAGCGGACAGGCCGGCCCAGGCGATCGCTCCAGACCTCCGCCGTCCACTCGCCCGTCAGGGGATCGGCCCCGACCACCGGGAGCGTCCGGCCTTCGTGGCCGTCCCCGAGGAGGAGGGCCACCGCCAGGTCGGCGATGTCGCGGACGTCGACGCGGCTTGCTCCCCGTTTGCCGATCGGCTGGGGGTACACGCCGTGGTCGAGGAGCGCGGCCCGGTACCGCAGGTCGTTCTGGAAGAAGCTGTTGGGCGCGAGGTCGACCCACGGGATGCCCGATTCCCGGACCGCCTGCACCATCTCGAGCTTGCTCGCGAAATGGGGGACATGGGGCGCGGCCTCGGCCTGATGGACGGTCTGCAGCACGATCCGCTCCGCGCCCCCCTCGACCGACGCTCGGACGGCGGCCTGACCGATCTCGGCTTCCTTCGGGTGGAGAGGGGTGATCAGGTAGACGCGATCGACGCCGGCGAAGGCCGGGGCGAGGGTTTCGGGCTTCTCGAGGTCGCCTGCGACGAACTCGATCCCGTTACCCCGATGCTTCTCGGGCGAGCGTGTCAGGACCCGGGTCTCGACGTCCCGCTCCCGGAGACGGGCCGCGAGCTCGCGGCCGACGGTTCCCGTACCTCCGACCACCAGGACCCGCACGCGCTACCTCCCTTTCGTTTCGAGGGCCCGATCGTATTCCGTGGGATCCTGGACCCCCGCCGCGGCGAAGCCACGCATCCGCTCCGCGCACTTGTTGCACCGCCCGCAGTGGCGGTGGTCCGGCCCCGGCGCCAGGCATGAGAACGTGAGGTCGAGACGCAGGTGCCGGCCGCGCCGGATCACCTCGGCCTTCGAGAGCCCGGCCAGCGGAGTCTCGACCGGAAGCGGCCCGTCCAGCCCCATCGCGAGCCCGATCGCCTCGCCCATCCGGTCGAAGAAGACCCTCCGGCCGTCGGGAAACGGGTTGGCCGCGAGCGGTCCCATCACGATCGTGCGGCAACCCCGCTGCCCGGCCAGAACCCCCGTCTTGGCCAGGAGGAGGAGGTTCCGCCCCGGCAGGTAGACGGCCAGGTCGGGCGACTCGTGGCCGGGCGGATCCTCACCGGTCAGGCTCCAGTGATCGCCGTAGAGGTCCAGGGCCGGCAACTCGAGAACCACGAGTGGCTGGAGCGCGGGGGCCTCCAGCGATGGCAGGAACCTGCCCAGCCAGTACATTTCGGCCGGCTCCCAGACGAGGCCCGAGCGCACGTAGACCGGCAGCACCTGCGCCGGGCCCCGGGTGGCCTCGGCCAGCGCGACCGCGCTGTCGACGCCGCCGGAGACCAGCACGCAGATGCTTCCTTGCTCCATGGCGTTCCCCAAGCTATCGCGGGTCCGATGGAGGTCCAAGGCAAGGTCGCGCTCGTCACGGGCGCCGGCGTCCGGGTCGGGCGCAGGATCGCGCTGGCGCTGGCCGGCCGCGGGATGGATCTGGCCGTCCACTACAACTCGAGCCGGGGGCCGGCCGAGAAGACGGCCGCTGCGGCTCGCGAGGCGGGCGTCCGGGCCGAGCTCTTCCAGGCGAACCTGGGCGAGGTCGGCCAGATCCGGGGTCTCATCGAGGCGATCGACGACGCCTGGGGGCGGCTGGACGTCCTGGTCAACAGCGCCGCCGTCTTCCCGCGGACGCCCTGGCCGGAGATCGACGAGGCGACCTGGGACTCGACGCTCGACGTCAACCTCAAGGCCCCCTTCTTCGTCGCCCTGCACGCCGCCCCGCTCCTGAAGCGGGACGGCGGCGGCAAGATCGTCAACATCGCCGACTGGGCCGGGTTCCGCCCCTACCGCCACTATCTCCCGTACGTCGTGTCGAAGGGGGGCGTCATCACGATGACCAAGGCGCTCGCGAAGGAGCTGGCACCGGAGATCACCGTGAACGCGATCGCGCCGGGGCCGGTCATGCTGCCCGAGGAGTTCGGCGAAGCGGAGGCCCGGAAGATCGCCGATGCCACCCTTGTCAAGCGGCTGGGGAGCCCCGACGACATCGCGCAGAGCGTGATCTACCTGGTCGAGATGACCGACTTCGTCACGGGTCACGTTCTCGTGGTCGATGGCGGGAGGCTGATCGCGTGACCTTCCGCGTCACCGTCCAGATCCACTTCTGCTACGGCCATCGGCTGCTCGACTACGACGGCGCCTGCGCGCATCCCCACGGCCACAACGGGCTGGTCGAGATCGAGCTCGAGTCCGAGGAGCTGGATCGCCGCGGGATGGTGGTCGACTTCGGGGACGTGAAGGCCGACGTCAAGCGCTGGATCGACGAGCGGCTGGACCACAAGATGCTGCTCCGGAGGGACGACCCGATGGTGGCCTGGCTCGAGCAGCAGGGGGAGCCCCGCTATCTCATGGACGTGAACCCGACCGCCGAGAACATCGCCCGCGAGATCTTCGGCCATGCCGAGGAGAAGGGATTCCCGGTCTCGGCCGTACGGCTGTGGGAGACGCCGACCTCGTTCGCGACGTACCGGAAGTAGCTACGCCTCGGCGAAGTTCGCCTGGATCGCCTCCTCGGCCGCCGGCGCGATCTCGTCCCAATCCCCCTCCGGGTCCTTGCTGACCGTGATCGAGTTGGGCATGAAGAAGATCGTCGTCACGTGCTCGATCGCGAACAGCGCCTTGGCCAGCGGGACGCCCGCCGCCTCGTCGGCCGAATTGAACTGCTTCATCCGCTCGCTGGTGACCGTCCGGTCGACGTGAAAGAGAAGGCTGTTCGGGTTCGGGGTCGGCTGAACCCGGATGGTCACGTCGCTCATGGCGCTCCTCGCGGCTGGAAGATGTCCCTCATCATAAGGCGTCCATGTCTGCGACGCTCCCCGGCTTTCGCGCTCGGATCGCACTGCCTCAGCCGGTGACTCTTCGAGGTCGACAGGTTCAAGACGGGGAAGCCTCTCACCAAGATCCTCCATCTTGTCCGTTCGTACAACATGCACCTATGCGGACGAGGGTGTCAGCCCTCCTCGCAGAGCCGCGAGTGCGCCCGGCCGGAGAAGACCTGGTCATGATCGACGTCCCAGAGGAGGGGTTGCTCGGGCGGCAGGACGAGCCGCGTCGCGCGGGTCAGGGCAAGGGTCCCGGCCGACCTCTGGACCGCCGGGGTCCGCGCCTCGACCCGCAGGGTCCCGGTCGGCACCTCCCGGAAACAGGTGATCCCGCCCGGCTGAGCGAGCCCCAGGAGGGTTGCGTTGACCCAGATCTCCTGCGGGCTCGACTCGCTGTGACGGATGAGGAGGATCCCGTCCCGGGCGGGACCGAACCCGGGAATCCGCTCGTGGATCCCGCACCCCGCCATCGCAAGCCAGGAGACGGTCAGCCCGCACAGGGCGACGCGCCGGGTGCCGCGCCGGAATCGGGAGGACGGCATCATCGAGCCGGGCGTCAGACGACGGCCAGCATCCGGTCGAGGGCGACCCGCGCCTGCCGGGCCGTCTCGTCCTCGACCTGGACCCGGTTCACGACGTGGCCCTGGACCAGGTTGTCGAGGGTCCAGGCCAGGTGCGGCATGTCGATCCGGTACATGGTGGCGCACATGCAGACGGTGGGGGAGAGGAAGTGGACGCCCTTGTCGGGGTTCTGCTCCTTGAGCCGGTTGACGAGGTGGATCTCGGTCCCGATCGCCCACTCGCTGCCCGGCGGGGCCGCCTCGATCGTGCGCACGATCTTCTCGGTCGAGCCGACCACGTCGGCCTTGTCCACGACCTCCATCCGGCACTCGGGGTGAACCAGGATCCGTATGCCGGGCTTCGCCTCGCGGATCCGATCGACGTGCTCGGCCCGGAAGAGGTTGTGGACCGAGCACCATCCCTCCCACAGGATGACCTTCGCCCGCTCGAGGTCCTCCGGATCGACTCCGCCACCCGGCGCGCGCGGGCTCCAGAGCACCATGTCCTCGAGCGGGATCCCCATCGCCCTGGCCGTGTTCCTCCCGAGGTGCTGGTCCGGGAAGAAGAGCACCTTCTCGCGCCGGGCGTAGGCCCACTCGAGGACGGCCGCCGCGTTGCTGGACGTGCACACGATGCCGCCGAGCCGTCCGCAGAAGGCCTTGAGGTCCGCGCTCGAGTTCATGTAGGTGACGGGCATGACCCGCTGGGCGGGATCGCCGGCGAGCGCGTCCGCCAGCGCGTCCCAGCACTCCTCGACCTGCCCGATGTCGGCCATGTCGGCCATCGAGCAGCCGGCCGAGAGGTCCGGCAGGATCACGATCTGGTCGCCGCGCGAGAGGATGTCGGCGGACTCGGCCATGAAGTGGACGCCGCAGAAGACGATCGTCGAGGCGCGCGAGTCGGCGGCCTGACGGGAGAGCTTGAACGAGTCGCCGGTCAGGTCGGCGTACTGGTAGACGTCGTCCCGCTGATAGTGGTGGACGAGGATGACCAGGTCCTCGCCGAGGGTCGCCCGGGCCGCGCGGATCCGCCGGTCGCACTCGGCGGCCTCCATCCCTCGATAGTCGTCGAACGGGAGCGGCGCGTCGGCCGCCAGCAGGACGCCCACCGTGCCGTGGCTGTGCCCGCCCTCGAAGGGAAGGGTCCCCTTCTCGTCGCACTCGAGCGAGATCTCCTCGAAGATCTTCAGGTCTTCCATGCCGCCTCCGGGACCCGGCCCGACGTCAGGCCGCGCCCTTCGCCTCCTTCACCTTCTCGGTCAGGGCGGGGACGATCTCGAAGAGGTCCCCGACGATGCCGTAGTCGGAGATCGAGAAGATGGGCGCGTTGGCATCCTTGTTGATGGCCACGATCGTGCCCGAGTTCTTCATACCCACCAGGTGCTGGATGGCTCCGGAGATGCCGATCGCGACGTAGAGCCGGGGCGCCACGGTCTGGCCCGAGGAGCCGATCTGCCGGTCCATGGGGAGCCACTCGTTGTCGCAGACCGGCCGGCTCGCGGCGAGCTGCCCGCCGAGCGCCTTCGCCAGCTCCTGGACGATCCCGATCTTCTCCTGCTTCCCGATGCCGCGCCCGACGGCGACGATCACGTCGGCTCGCGAGAGGTCCACCTTGTCCTCGACCTCCTGGAAGGTATCCAGGACCTGGGTCCGGATCTCGACGCCGGACAGATCGACCGCCTGGTCGACGATCGCGGCCGGCGCCTGGCCGTCGGCCGCGTCCGACGCGAGATACGCGCCCGACTGGAGCGAAGCCAGATGCGGGCCGCCGCCCGCGAAGACGCAGTCGGCGTTCAGCTTCCCCTGGTAGGGCTGGCGGACGAACACGGCCCGTCCGTCCTCGACCCGGTGTTCGATCACGTCGGAGACGAAGCCGGCGTCGAGCTCGGCCGCCAGCCGCGGCACCCAGTCGCGGACCTGATAGGTGTGGGGGAAGAGGACGAGCTCCGGACCTTCGGCCAGGATCGCCTGCCGGAGCGCCGCCGTGAAGGCGTCGGGCGTGTAGGGGTCGAGTGTGGGGTCGTCGATCAGCCGGACGGCGGCCACGTCCTTGCCGGCCACCTTCTCCGCCGCGGCGCGCGCGCCGGAGCCGATCACGACCGCCTCGAGCGGGTTCCCGAGCGCCTTGGCCAGCTTCTGACCGCACCCGACCACCTCGTTCGAGATCCCCTTGAGCCCGCCCGTTCCGACTTCCGTCACAGCCCAGATCGCGCCCGCCATCACAGCACCTTCGCTTCCTTCTTGAGCTTGTCGACCAGGGTCGCCGCGGCGCCGGCGGCATCGCCTTCGATCAGCTCCGCGGCCTTGGCCTTCTCGGGAACGTAGAGCCGCGTCAGCAGGACCTTGCGACCCGACTTCCCGACCTGTCCGCCGTCCACGCCGACGTCCGCCGGCGCCACCTTTCGGACCTCCTTCTTCTTGGCCCCCATGATCCCCTTCAGGGTCGCATACCGCACGGTGTTGATGCCGGACTGGATCGTGAGTACCGCGGGGAGGGGGAGCGTGACCCACTGGAACCAGCCGCTTTCGAGCTCGCGCTTGACCTTGATGCGGCCGTCCTTCGGCGGCTCGATCTCCATGATCAGGGTTGCGCTGGGCCAGCCCAGGCGGGCCGCGACGATGACGCCGGTCTGGGCCCACCCGGCATCGTCGGACTGGAGGCCGGTCAGGACGAGGTCCGGCTTCTCGGGCCCGATCGCCGCGGCGAGGGCGCGCCCGGTGGCGGCCGCGTCGCCTCCCTGGAAGGCGGGATCGGAGAGGTGGATCGCGCGCGCCGCGCCCATCGCGAGGGCCCGGCGGATCGCCTCCTCCGCCCGATCGGAGCCCAGGCATGCGACCACGACCTCGCCTCCGATGCCCTCGGTTTCGGCCAGCCTGAGGCCCGCCTCGAGCGCGTACTGGTCGCTCTCGTTGATCTCGGTCGCGACGTCGGTCTCGACGATCGATGCGCCCCCCGGGTCGATTCGCAGACGCGCGTCACGCTCGGGTACCTGCTTGATGCACACGACGATCTTCAAGGCCTGTCTCCTGTCAGGGCACGAACGAGAACGGCGGTCTCTGTGGCCGGGACGGAGCGGAAACGGAAGGCGGCGGATCCGCCCTAAACGCGCGCCGGAAACTAGGTTCGGCCCGCGGCCCTGACAACCGCGCAGCGGCCGTTCCGCGATCTCCCTAGATTGGTCGGCATGCCGACCCTGGTGATCGCCCGCGACGACGCCCTCCTGGTGGCCTCCGTGGGGAACGGGGAGGGGACCGGGGAGTGGGTCGTGAAGACCCATCTCCGCGAGGCCTCGCCCCTGTGCCTGGCCAACGACCCGAACCGGCCCTCGCGGCTCTATTGCGGCACGTTCGGGAACGGGGTCTGGAGGAGCGACGACGCCGGGGATTCCTGGGTCTGGGTCGGCCAGGCGCTCCCGCGGGGGCGGGTCACGGCGATCGCGGTCAGCGCCCTCGAGCAGACCCCGGCCCACGGGCGTGTCTACGTGGGCACGGATCCCAGCGCCATCCTCGTCTCCGACGACGGCGGCGAGATGTGGGAGGACCGGCCGGGCCTGGACGAGCTCCCGTCGGCCCCCGAGTGGAGCTTCCCGCCGCGTCCGAAGACCCATCACGTGCGCTGGATCGAGTGCGATCCCCACAGGGCGGGTCGGATCTACGTGTCGATCGAGGCGGGGGCCCTGGTCCGCAGCAAGGACGGCGGACGGACGTGGGAGGACCGCACCGAGGGCGGCCCGCGCGACGCCCACAGCGTCCTGACCCATCCGCAGGCCAAGGATCGCATCTATGCGGCGGCCGGCGACGGCTACTTCGAGAGCCGGGACGGCGGCGACTCCTGGGGCCAGTGGGAGGCGGGCCTGGAGGATCGCTACGTCTGGAGCCTGGCGGTGGATTCCCGGGACCCCGACACGGTGCTGGTCTCGGCCTCCCCGGGACCGACCTTCGCCCACGACCCCAAAGGCGCCGAGTCCCGCGTCTACCGGCGGGCGCGCGGTGTGACCTGGGAGCCGGTCATGAAGGGGCTTCCGCCGGCGCTCGGGATGACCGCGCCCGTCCTCTCCATCGATCCGGTCGAGCCCGGCGTCTACTACGCCGCCTGCAACCGCGGCGTCTACCGCTCCGCCAACGGCGGCCACAAATGGGAGCCGCTCGCGATCCCGTGGAGCGAGGAGGACGTGGGGCGGCGGGTCCGGGCCTTGCTGGTCGTACCTTAGCGGGCGCTTGGGTCCGCCTGGTCCGGCTCAGACCAGAGTCGCGTCTTCACGGGCCAGATCCCCGAACTTCTTCCGGTAATGCCGCGTCACGATCGTGATCGCGATCGTCCCGACGATGGTCGGCAGGACCCACGGCAGCAGGCCCACGATCCCCGACAGGTCGTACTCGATGAAGCGCTGGATCCCGAACACGGCGAACGCCGTGTGGAAGGCGATCCCGCCTCCCAGCATGGATCCCAGGTGCTCGTACCAGTGGGCCATCCGCTCCTTCCGCTCGCCGCGGGCGTAGCGGAGCATGCCGGAGCCGACGAGGAAGCCGATCGGCGAGAGGGCGAGCAGGATCCATCGCGCCTCCTGGTCGAACGTGAGGCCCATGACGAGAACCCCGGCCCCGGCCAGGACCGTGACCACGCCCACGGCCGTGTGGAGGGGGGTCCGGATCGACGTCCGCTCGCGCCGGGAACGCATGACCCGGACGCCGTGCCAGACGGTGGCGAAGGTGACGATCGCCAGGTAGCCCAGGAAGGCCTCGAGGAAGCGGAGCTGCCTCAGCGCCGCCCCGAGTCGCGCCGGATCGTCCGGCCGCGCCTCGGGGTGGGTCCCGAACGGGCTCGCGAGCGTGAGGAGCGCGATCGCGAGGGCGGTGCCGGCCACCACGAACGCGCAGATCATGAAGACCCTCCCGGCGCGGACGTGGACCCGGCCTCCCTTCGGCGCGAAGGCGGGGATCCAGAACGCCACCAGCCCGGTGAAGCCGGCCGCGACGTGGGCGAGGAGGAGGACCCGGTAGAGAGCGTGCATCGTCACCTCTCGTGAAAGGTGGGGGTCACGCCGGATCGGTGTCCGGTCGTCGCCGCGAGCCGCCGCTCGAGCCTGGCGATCGTTTCGTCGCACCAGGCGAGCTTGGCGGCCAGCGTGTGGAGTCCCATGCGGAGCGTCACGTGGTGGTGGAGCTCGTCCGGGGGCAGGTCGTCCGGATAGCCCGGCAGGGCGGAGAAGACGCCCGCCTCGATCGCGTTGAGCTCGGCCTCCCACGCCGCCAGCCGCACCCTCAGGGCGCGCATGAACGCGAGCGTCCGGCGGAAGTCCCCCAGCTCGCCCATGAACGCGATCTGGGCCAGGTAGGCGAACCGCTCCGCGCCCACCTGAGGGCCCCCCTCCAGCCAGCGGAGGAGCTCCTCGTGGCCGGCCCTGGTCCGCGTGTAGACGCGCCGGTCCGGGCCGCGGTCGGAGGGCTCGGTCGCGCTCGAGAGCCACCCCTGCCCCTCCATTCGCTTCAGGGTCGGGTAGATCTGCGAAAGCTCGGCCGACCAGTAGTGGCGGATCCCCTGCTCGAACTCGGCCTTGAGGTCGTAGCCGCTGGCCGGCTCCCGCAGGAGACCGAGGAGAATGTGGGGGAGGCTCAAGCCTCTAGTATATCACTACTTATATAGGTGTCAAGTTTGGCCGCCCGGGCGCAGGAGACAGTTCCTTGACGAACTCAATCACTCTGGCCTATCCTGTGTCATCGATCTTACAACCCCAAAGGGGGTCGGGAATGAACGAGACCACCGAGGACCGGGTCGCCAGGGTGCGCCGCTTCAACCGGTTCTACACCGGCCGGATCGGGGTCCTCGAGGAGCGGCTTCTCCGGAGCCCCTTCTCGCTGACCGAGGCGCGGGTGATCTACGAGCTCGCGCGGCTGCGTACGACATCGGCCACGACGCTCGGAGACGAGCTCGGCCTGGACGCCGGTTACCTGAGCCGGATCCTGCGTGGCTTCCGCGAGCGCGGGCTGATCGAGAGGCGGGCCTCCCCGGACGACGGCCGCCGGATCCTCCTCTCCCTGACGGACGCGGGCCGCGAGGCGTTCGCCCGGCTGGACGCCGCGTCGGCCGACGAGGTCCGGACGCTCCTCACGGATCTGTCGCCGCCCGAACGGGAGCGCCTGGTCGGCGCGATGGACGAGATCGAGGAGCTCCTGGATCCCCGCGCACCCCGCCTGGAGCTGGTCCGCCCCCACGACGGGGTCGTCCTCCGTCCGCCGCGTGCAGGCGACCTGGGATGGGTCGTCCACCGCCACGGCGTTCTCTACGCCGAGGAGTACGGCTGGGACGAGCGGTTCGAGGCCCTGGTCGCCGAGATCATGGCGACGTTCGTCCGGACGTTCGACCCGGCCCGTGAGCGGTGCTGGATCGCGGAGCGGAACGGGAAGATCCTGGGTTCGGTCTTCCTGGTCCGGGTCTCGGACGAGGTCGCCAGGCTCCGGTGCCTGCTGGTCGAGCCCGACGCGCGCGGGCTCGGGATCGGGACCCGGCTCGTGGACGCCTGCGTCGGGTTCGCGCGCAACTCCGGCTACCGGCGGATCGTCCTGTGGACGAACAGCGTCCTCGTCGACGCCCGGCGACTCTACGAGAGAGCCGGCTTCCGCAAGGTGCACGAGGAGCCCAACCGGGACTTCGGGAAGGAAGAGGTCGCCGAGACCTGGGAGCTCGAGCTCGCCGGGCGTTGAAGATGGCCCGCCGACGGTTCCGGTTTTCTACGGCTACCGGTGCCGGCGGAGTGCCTCCCGGAACTCGTCGAGCGGGAGCGCGTTCAGGACGGCCTCTCGCGTCACCCACCCCTTCCTCGCGATCCCGATCCCGTTGTCCACGTAGTCGAGGGTCTCCGGGCCGTGGGCGTCGGGGTCGATCGCGAGCCGGATCCCGCGCTCCATGGCCGCCCGGTGCCAGCGCCAGTCGAGGTCCAGACGGTGGGGGTCGCCGTTGACCTCGAGCGCGACCCCGGCCGCCGCAGCGGCGTCCAGGACCCGCTCCATGTCCAGGTCGGCCCCCTCGCGGCGGTTCAGGACCCGTCCGGCGGGGTGGCCGAGGACGTCCAGCCACGGATTCCCGATCGCGCGCAGGACGCGCTCGGTCTGCTCTTCCCGGGGCAGGCCGAGCCGGCTGTGGACGGAGCCGACCACGAAGTCCAGCCCGGCCAGGACGTCGTCGGGGTAATCGAGCCCTCCGTCGGCCAGGACGTCGACCTCGCACCCGGCCAGCACGACCAACCCCTCGAGCCCCGCGTTGACGCGCTCGATCTCCTCGCGCTGCTCGCGAAGG
Source organism: Gemmatimonadota bacterium (assembly GCA_035687745.1). GTDB lineage: Bacteria > Gemmatimonadota > Gemmatimonadetes > JACCXV01 > JAHWKZ01 > DASRVA01. Next base: position 6,832 of record DASRVA010000020.1, on the reverse strand, counting down.
CGCTCGGCCGAGAGGCCCCCCGCGTAGGCGGCCGAGCGGCTGTGATCGCAGACGGCCAGGTACTCGAAGCCGCGCGCGCGGGCGGCCTCGGCCATCGCCTGGATCGACGCCCGGCCGTCGCTCCACTCGGTGTGGACGTGGAGGACGCCCCGCAGGTCGCCGCGCTCGACCAGGCGCGGGAGCCCGCCCTGCCGGGCCGCCTCGATCTCGCCCCGGTCCTCACGGATCTCGGGCGGGATCCACTCCAGGCCGAGCGCGCGGTAGACGGCGGCCTCGTCGGCGCACTCGACGGGCGTCCCGTCCTTCCGGAGGAGCGCGTACTCGTTGAGCTTGAGGCCCCGTCGACGGGCGAGACCCCGCAGGCGGGTGTTGTGGGCCTGGCTCCCGGTGAAGTACTGGAGCGCGAACGGAAAGGCATCCGGCTCGACGACGCGCAGGTCGGCGGGGATCCCGCCGGCCAATCGCACGGTGGCCTTGGTGTCCCCGCGGGCGGTGAGCGCGGCGACGGCCGGCAGCTCGGCGAAGCGCTCGAAGACGGCCGCGGCATCGGCGCTGGCGGCGACCAGGTCGATGTCGTGGACCGTCTCCATGGCGCGGCGGAGCCCGCCCGCGGTCTCGGCCCGGATTACGTCCGGGTCGTCGCGCAGCGCCGCCAGGAGCCGCTCGGCCAGGGGCCTGGCCTCGGCGGCCAGCCACCGGCCCGTGTAGGCCCGGACCCGCTCCAGGTTGGCGAGGATGGTCCGCGCCGTCTTCTCGCCGAAGCCCGGAACCTCGGCCAGCCGCCCCGACGCGGCCGCCTTCTCGAGGTCGTCCAGCGACGCGACCCCGAGCGCCTGGAAGGCGGCCCGGGCCCGCTTGGGACCGAGACCGGGGACGGCCACCAGCTCGAGCACGCCGGCCGGGATCTCGCTCCTGAGCCGATCGAGGAGCGGGATCGACCCGGTCTCGGAGTAGGTCGCGATCTTGTCCGCGATCGCGGCTCCGATCCCCGGGATCTCGCGCAGGCGACCCTCCGCCAGCACGGTCTCCAGCGGCTCGGTCAGGTCCGCCAGCGCGCGGGCCGCGTTCACGTAGGCCCGCACCTTGAACGTGTTCTCCCCCTTGAAATCGAGGAGCCGGCCGATCTCCTCGAGAACGTCCGCGACTTCGGCAGCGCGCATGGGCGCGAACTTATCGCCCGGCCCCCGGTTGATGTATCTTGAGCCCGTCCCCATGCCCGATCCGCGCACCCTTCCCGAGCTCTTCCACCAGGCCGTCACGCGTTACCACTGCCGGCCGATCATGATGTACAAGGCCGGGGGCGAGTACGTCTCGATCCCGGCCCCGGAGTTCCGCGAGGAGGTGGACCTCGCAGCCCACGGCCTGATCGACCTCGGCGTCGCTCCCGGGACACGGGTGGCGCTCCTCAGCGAGAACCGGCCGGGCTGGGCGTTCGCCGACCTGGCGATCCTTTCGGCCGGCGCCTGGTCGGTCCCGATCTACACCTCGCTCACGCCCGACGAGATCCAGTTCATCCTCGAGGACTCGGGCGCGGTCGCCTGCTTCGTATCGAACCAGGCGCAGCTCGAGAAAATCCTCGCGATCCGGGACCGCTGCCCGGCCCTCGAATGCATCGTGACGCTGGACCCGATCGAGACCGAGGAACCCGGCGTCCACAAGGCGCGGAGCCTGGTCGAGCGGGGGCGCGAAGCGCGGGAGAAGCGCCCCGACGCGCTGGAGGAGCGTCTCCAAGCCATCGATCCCGAGGACACGGCGTCCATCCTTTACACCTCGGGAACGACGGGTCGGCCGAAGGGCGTCATGCTGAGCCACCGGAACTTCGTCTCCAACGTGATCGACGCGTTGAAGTCGCTCGCGATCCGTGCCGAGGACGTCCACCTCTCGTTCCTGCCCCTTTCGCACAGCTTCGAGCGTACGGCCGGGTACTACATCATGATCCACGCCGGCGTCACGATCGCCTACGCCGAGTCGGTGGATCGCGTGATCGACAACATGGGCGAGATCCGCCCGACCGTGATGACGAGCGTGCCACGGCTCTACGAGAAGATGTACGCGGGGCTGCTCCAGAAGGCGTCGGAGAGCGGCGGGCTCAAGAAGCGGGTCGTGTTCTGGGCGCGGAGGGTCGGGATCGAGTACGCGGAGAAGGAGGTGGGCGGCGGAGGCGCGGGCCCGGCTCTGCGGTTGAAGCATCGGCTGGCCGACCGGCTCGTCTACGCCAAGCTCCGCGAGCGGATGGGAGGCCGGATCCGGTTCTTCGTCTCCGGCGGCGCGCCGCTCTCCCCGGTGATCGCCAAGTTCTTCTACGCGGCGGGGCTTCCGATCCTGGAGGGGTACGGGCTGACCGAGACCAGCCCGGTCATCGCGGTCAACACCTTCGACCGGCTCCGGTTCGGGACGGTGGGTCCTCCGATCGCCAACGTCGAGGTCCGGGTCGAGGCGGACGGCGAGATCCTGGTCCGCGGGCCCAACATCATGCAGGCGTACTACAACCTGCCCGAGAAGACGGCCGCGGTGATAACCGAGGACGGCTGGTTCCGGACCGGCGACATCGGCCTCCTCGAGGACGGGTTCTTGAAGATCACCGACCGGAAGCGTGACCTCATCAAGACCTCGGGCGGCAAGTTCATCGCCCCCCAGCCGCTCGAGAACGAGCTCAAGACCTCCCGTTACGTGAGCCAGGCGGTCGTGGTCGGGAACCGCCGCAAGTACGCCTCGGTGCTCATCGTCCCCAACTTCGACAACCTGCGCGCCTTCGCCCGTGAGAAGGGGCTCGATCCCGGCGACGTCGAAAGCCTCTTCCAGGCCGAGCCGGTCCAGGATCTCTACGATCAAGTCCTGGCCGAGCTGAACCAGGGCCTTGCCTCCTACGAGACGCTGAAGAAGTACCGGCTCGTGCCCGAGGAGTTCACGATCGAGGCCGGCGAGCTCACCCCCACCCTCAAGGTGAAGCGCCGCGTGATCGAGGAGAAGTACGCCGACCTGATCGACACGATGTACGAAGAGGAAGTCGCGCTGGCGGAGTGATCGCGCGATCCCCCCGCACCCTCGGTACGCCCCGTTTTTCTTACAACCCGACGTCCTGATTAGCTGTCCAACCCAGGGTACAGGTGGCCTCCGGGTGGATCGCCGCGGGGCCTTCCGAACGGTGCCCTGGGATCATGTTTGCTCATATTTCTGAGACCCCAGAACGGAGTGGCACACCCCCTGCCTTACTTAACGCCCGCGAGTTCGCCGGTATCTCATTCAGGGGACCCACGCAGAGGATGTCCATGAGCGAGACCCACGTCCGAACCACCGAGGAAGCTCAACTCACCGACTCCGAGCTGGTCGAGCGGTACATCGACGGCGAGGAGACGTGCTTTCGGGAGCTCGTCGGGCGCTATGAGGGACGCATCGTGAACTTCATCCAGCGCTCGATCGGCGACCGCGAGCGGGCCTACGACCTGGCCCAGGAGACGTTCATCCGGGTGTACAGGCACATCCATCGCTTCGACACGTCGAAGAAGTTTTCGACGTGGATCTATACCATCGCCTCGAACCTGGCCAAGAACGAGCTCCGGAACCGGTCTCGTAACCCGCTCGTCCTCTTCCAGACCCTGACGTCGAAGTGGGACGACGACCACCGGCCGCTTCAGTTCGAAGACTCCTCGATGCGCCCGGACGACCTGTTCCGGCAGCGTCAGCTCCAGGATCTCGTGGAGCGCGCGGCCGAGCAGCTCCCGGCGCACCACCGCGAGGTCTTCATCCTGCGCGAGATCGAGGGGAAGTCGTACGAGGAGATCGCCGAGATCACCGACACCCAGCTCGGCACGGTCAAGTCGCGCCTGAACCGGGCGCGGAACCGCTTCGCCCAGATCATCGCGCCGTGGCTCGGGTAGCCGCGCGCTAGCCACGAAGACCCGGCGGGGTCCCCCCGATTCGACCCCGCCTCCATCCGGGGACGCTCCCCGATCGATCCTCCAGAAATCCGAGCCCGGGAACCTTCCCGCCAGGGGCGCGGTATGCAGAGGCGAGACCGCGCTCGCTGTCATTCTGGACGTTTTGAACGGGTTTGAACTCATGCCAATCTCCCGGGGGGCCTGCCGAGACTTTCTCGAGGATTTCTCGGGCTTCGTCGACGGGACGCTGGACGCCGGCCGACGGTCCCTGCTCATCGCCCATCTCGACTGCTGCGAAGCGTGCCTGCGCCACCTCCGGGCCTACCGGAAGGGCGTGGCTGCCTTCCGGGACGCCGAGCCGCGCGAGCAACCCTGGGGCATGTACGACCGGGTGGTCGAGCGGCTCGGGGAAGAGCGTCGCGAGAGCATCCGCGAGGTGACCGCCGGCACGCCGGTGGACCACGCGGGATCCGCGCTCGGGGCGGTCGGCGCGGCCCTGGTGATGGCCGTCCTGGCCCTCTTCGTCCTGGTCCCCCAGCCGGGTCGGATCGACCCCGCGCAAGGCGGTCCGGATGCGGGCACGGCGGCGCCCGCCGGCACCGCCCCGACCTCCTGGGCCAGCGTGATCCCTTCGGCTCTGCCTCTCAACGGGATCGGGCAGGGCGCAGCGGACGGCCTCCGCTCGTCCGCGGCGCCCCCCCGGTCTCGGACGGTCCGCTCCGACATCCGCCTCGCCATCGACGAGCTGCCCGAGGTACCGCGCCGCGAGGTGCGGGTCTTGCGGTTCGATGACGTGAGGGGGTCGATCCCCGCCAGCGCCTTCGCGGGCTGGCCGCCGCGCCGTCCGCCGGTCGTGATCGATCGGGGGGCGACGGTCTACCCGGCGGCATGGATCGCCGAGGCCGCACTCCGCATTCCCTGAGCGCGGCGGTGCCAGGGAATTCGTTGGCACGCCCGCCCGATCACCGATACCTTCGCGTCTCCTGACGCGCGCTTCCTGACGCCGGTCGGAGCCCCCGATGCCGAGCCTCCAAGCCGACGCCTATCTCGCCGACCCCGCCGCCACGCGGCTCGACGTCCCCGCGATCCTGATCGCCGGGGACGAGACGTACCTCCTCGACAAGGTGGTCCGCTCGGTCCTGGAGCGGGCGATCACCGTGCCCGGGTCCGAGGCGTTCGATGTCGAGACCAGGTCTGCCTCTGAACTCTCCGAGCCCGAGTACGAGACCCTGGTCGGCACGCCGCCCCTCATGAACGATCGCCGGGTGGTTCTCCTGAAGGGGGTCCCTTTGGTCTCCGCCGGTGTGCGCGACCGGATCAAGGACACGCTCGCGGAGTCGCCGGCGAGCCTGTGCCTGATCGGGACGGGGGGCGCCACCATGCGCGGCAACCTGTACCAGCTCTGGGAGAAGGCCGGGGTCCGGATCGTGTGCGACCTGCCTCGCAAGGCCCGCTCGAAGCAGGTCGACTTCGACTACGAGCGGTGGCTCATAGCACGCGCCAAGGCCGACTTCGGGAAGCGGCTCGACAGGGAGGCCGCGCGTGCGCTGGCAGCCCTGGCCGGAGACCTCCAGGCGCTCTACGCCGAGCTCGAGAAGGTGGCGCTCTATGTCGGCGGCGAGAGCGAGACCATCGAGCCCGCCGACGTCGAGGCCGTCTGCACGGGCGGGACGATCGGGACCGTTTGGGAATGGTGCGACGCGGTGGGAGCGGGGGACCGCGAAAGGGGGTTCCGGCTCCTGGGTCAGCTTCTCGAGGCCGGCGAGAGCGCCTACCGGCTGGTGCCGCTCCTGGCGACCCACTTCTGCCGGCTCGGTGTCGTCGTCGAGACCGGCTCGAGCGATCCAAGGCGGATCATGGAAGCGCTGCCGGGTCGCTCGTGGTACGCGATGGCGAAGGGGCTGGCGGAGCAGGCCCGGCGTCACACGCCCGAGACGATCGCCCGGGCGCTGGACCTGCTGGCCGACGCCGACCGTATGCTCAAGTCTACCGGACATCGGGAGAGGTTCGTGATGGACAGACACCTGCTGGAGATCTTCGATGCGGCCGCGTAGCCGAGTCCGTTCGCTGGCGCTCGTATCCATCCTCGGCGGTGCGCTCCTCGCTCCCGGCGCGGCGCGCGCGCAGGACGATCCCGGAGAGTTGCTCGAGAGCGGCCGGCGGGCGTTCGAGCGGGAGCGGTACGAGGAGGCGCGCGAGAAGCTCTGGGAGTATCTGGACGCCACCTCGATGCTGACCGGCGCGGCGAGGATGCCCCAGGCGGAGGCGCTCTACATGATCGCCCTCATGGAACCCGACGCGGCCGTGGCCGGCGGTCACTACCAGATCATCGTCAACGAGTTCCCGGCCTCGCAGGTCGCGGACGACGCGCTCCATCGGCTCGCGCTCCTGAATCTCGTCGAGGGGGAGACCGACCTCGCCATCCAGCAGCTCGAGCAGCTCCGGACGGAGTACCCGGTCAGCCGCCACCAGGCCGAGATTCCGCTGTGGATAGGCCAGGCGCGGCTCGCGGCGGGGGAGCCGCAGGTCGCGGTCGAGACCCTGCTGGACGGCTTTGGCCGGGTCAAGTCGGCGGACCTGCCGCGCGAGATCTCGATGGCGCAGCGGGACGCGCTGGCCGCCGAGTACGCGCACTGGCTGGCCCGCGCCTATACCGAGTCCGGCGACGAGACGACGGCGACCCAGTACTACTCGCTCCTGACCCTCGACTACCCGGCCTCGCCGCAGGCCGCCGAGGCGCGGGAGATGCTGGCTGCGCGCGGGGGGGCGGCTCCGCCGGGTGTCGTGGCCTCCGCCGCGGGCGAAGGCAGGCCGCCTGAGATCGTCGCGGTCGGTCCGCCGGTGACCCCGTCGGAGGCGCTCCCGCGCGAGGAGCCTCCGATGGCCCAAGAGCCGGCCGCTCCACCCGATAGCGAGCCCGCTGCGGAAGCGGTCGCCGAGCCGGCCGCAGAAGG
>DASRVA010000019.1:0-3496 GCA_035687745.1 Gemmatimonadota bacterium | reverse complement strand
CCCCGGCAACGGGCTTCGCCTCTACCGGCACCAACGTCCCCTCCCCCCGAATGAATCCCACCAGCGTAGGAGCCGTCTGTGGGCCCGGCACAGGGGCGCCGACCGGCGAGAGCGTTCCCGTGCGCGGGTCGATGCGGATCGTGCCCGCCCCGGGCACGGGCTTCATCTCGACCGGCACCAGCGTGCCCTCGCCCCGAATGAATCCCACCAGAGTAGGAGCCGTCTGTGGGCCCGGCACAGGAGCCCCGACCGGCGAGAGCGTCCCAGTGCGCGGGTCAATGCGGATCGTGCCCGCCCCGGCCACGGGCTTCACTTCGACCGGCACCAGGCTCCCGGTCTGAGGATCGAGCCCCAGCAGCTGCGGCTCGGTTCCGGTGCGATTGGCCGGCGTCACGGATCCGGGCGCGTCGACGAAGCTCATGCCGAACGGCTGCCCGGGGCAGCCCGGAATCGAGCTCAGGTTCAAGCTGCCGTCCGCGCCGGCGCCGAAGGCCGTCCCCGACCCGGATCCGACGCCGATCGTGAACCCGCTGTCGAATCCGAACTGGATCGGACCTCCGTCGCCGGCACCTTGGCGCGGCACCCCTCCGTCCAGGACCTGGAATCCGCTCAGGCAGGCGCCGTTGGCATCGTGGCGGACATCGATCTGGATGCCGGGATTCGTCAGGGAGCCCACGTCGTTCGGGTCACCGCCCTCGACGAGGTATCGTCCCGTTCCCTCCCACCGCGTCTCGCCCTCCTTCGTCACGATCCGGAGCACGCCAGCCGCGGAGTTGCCGTATTCAGCGGCGCCGCCGCCCGTCTGAACCTGGACGTCCTCGACGTGCTCGAAATCCACGTAGGTCCCGGGATTGCCGAGGGCGGCGCCATCGCCGATCACGACGCCGTCGATCGTGATCAGCCCGTCTCCGGACGCGGTGAGGGACGTGCGTGCGGGTGAGCCCGTCTGGGGAATCGTGGACGCGAGGTCCGCCACGTTGGGTCCGTTCGGGAGGTTCTCGAGTGTCTCCATATCGACGGCGGAGCCCGTCGCCGTCGAGCGGATGTCGATGAGGGGGGCGTCGAGCTGGGCCCGCAACGGGGCGGCCGGGGCAGACAGGAAGACGGCGGCGAGAGACAGGATGCAGGGGGTCCGACCATCCAACGACGCGATCGCCTTCATCGATTTCATGCTACCCGCGCGCAACTCGAGGTGTCAATCCTGCGTGAATCGTCGCGGATCGGATGGCATGGCTCGTGGTGAGTGTGGGGCGATAGGTTCGGGCATGTCGTCTGGAGGCCGATCAATGGACAGAGCGAGTGAAGCAGATGCAGTCGGAACGACATTGTCGCTCGCGGAGTTCGAGCGACTCCCCTAGGAAGACGAGTACAGAGTCGAGCTGGTCAGAGGCGGGATCCTCCGTGAACCCAGACCCGGAGGCGAGCACGGATTGCTCGCGGGGCAGCTCGTCGAACGGATCGGATCCCATGCTCGGGAACGGGAACTCGGCATCGCGGTCACCGAGACAGGGTTCCTGCTCTCCGTCGATCCTCCGACGGTACGGGGACCCGACGTTGCGTTCATTGCAATCCAGACCCTTCGGGAGGGCGGCGTCCCCAAGGGTTTCTGGCGCAGGCCGCCCGACCTGCAGTGGAGATCGTTTCACCGTCGAATGCGGCCAGCGAGATCGGCGAGAAGGGCCCGCCGCCGCGCGACCGTTCAGGGGGGCGGACCGGACGGCTGATCAGGCGGGCGGCAGCGGAACCGGATGCACCGCCGCTTGCGCCTCCTCTTCCAGCACCGCCACCGCCCGGGCCTGGATCCCATCCGCCTCGGCGGGTGAGTCGCCGACGGCGGTCAGCCCCATGCGGCCGCATTCCCCCAGCGCGCCCAGCATGTGGAAGACCACGCCCGTCTGCCGGGTCTGGTCGAAGTGCAGGCCGTGGCGGGCGACGATGTCGAACAGGTCGTCCGGGGTGAAGGCGCGAAACATCGGCGACACCACCTTGTCGCTGGCGACGAAGGACTTGTGCTGCCCCCCCGGCGCAGTGAATACGCCTCTCTCCGCATCGTAGGCGCCGTCGGTCAGGAACTGGAGGGTGAGGAAGGGATGGGTCGTGCCGCCCTTCCGCAGGTTCACCTCGATGGCGTAGGTCCGCCACGCGCCGTCACGCTCGCGCGCGACCACGAAATCCAGCGCGAACCGTCCGAGCACCCCCTCCCGGGCGAGGCGGGCCCCGACCTTCCCGGCGTGCCGGCTGATCTCGACCGCGTACGCGGGATCGGCCGGGAAGCGGCACCCCATATACGATTGCCCTCCGGGCCCGCCCAGGACCTGGTCGTGCGTGGAGAGTATCTGCACCTCCCCGAGGGGCGTCACGCGGAGCTGCACGCTGGGGCTCCGGAACTCGTCGCCGACGAGCCTCTCCTCCACCACGCCGCCTGCCCGGCCCAGCTTCTCCATGTAGGTCTCGTACGTCAGGGTGGGCAGCTCCAGCCGCATCCGCCGGACGTGGCGCGCGATTTCCTCCGGCTCGGCCGCCTCGCCCGGCTCCGGAAGGTCCCGCAGGTCCACGAGGGCGTTGCCGAAGCCCGACACACCTTCGTCGAGCTTGACCAGCACCTCGCGCACGTGGGGCGCCGCCTTCCGCAGGTCGGCGATCGCGCCCACGACGTCCTGCTCGGTCCGCAGGCCTTCCCGCCCGGCCGGGTGGGGTATTCCCTCCTCGTGGAAGAGACGCCGTCCGCCCGTCTTCGTTCCGAACGCGAGGAAGCGCGGATCGGCGCCGTAGAGGGGGATTCCCAGATGCAGGGCGAGGTCCCGCTCCCTCCGCGTGGTGTTGAAGGGCACCAGGTGCGCCCGGTCGGGATCCAGGATCAGCTCACGGATCCGCTCGATCATGCGGGGACGTTCGAGGAGCTTGAGCGCCAGCGGCCGGGGCGAGGCGTCGAGCGGCGAGACGAGGAAGAGCCGGCGCCGGGCATGGCTTCCGATGACCCCCGGCAGGAGGTCGAGGTAGTAGTCGACGACGACGGGCGAGATCGCCTGCGAGGTCACGTAGACCAGCCGCGCGCTCGGCTGCCGGAGGAGCAGCAGTAGGAAGAGCATGCGCTCCTCGTAGGCCTGCATCTCGGAGCCCGCGAGCGGAAGATCCACGTCGAGCGAGGGCACGACGACGATCGTCTGCGGGTCGTTGTTGAAGCAGGAGATCGATTTCCAGAGCGGTACGAGCTTCCGTTGCAGGACCTGGAAGCGCGCCGCGGCCTCCTCTTCCGAGAGGCCGAGGGTCGGTTCGGGCAGGCTGTCGTGGGCCATGGACCTCAACGATAGCGGGCGCATCCCGGCCGTCCAGGGAGATCGTCGGGAGGCACGAAGAAGGGCGCGCCCCCCGGGACGCGCCCTCTCGATTCGTGAGACTTCCCCTCCGCCGACGGGCGAGGCCGTTCGACGCGATTACGCCCCGGTCGCAGCCTCCTCTTCGGCCTCCTCGGCCTCCTCGTCGAGCTCGCCCAGCT
>DASRVA010000018.1:0-4631 GCA_035687745.1 Gemmatimonadota bacterium | reverse complement strand
CGGATCGAGAGCGCCGGCGAGGTGCCGGATCCCTGGGCCCTGGCCCGCTCGCCCCGGCTGCTGCATGCCCAGGCCGCGGCCGTGTGGGCGGTCGGCCGGGGCGAGAGCGACCCCGGCGTGCTGACCGCCGTCCGCCATCATCCGACCGCGCATCCCGACTGGGGCCCGGTCGGGCTTCTCCTCTACGTCGCGGACTTCTGCGAGCCCGGCCGACCGTACGCCGGCCGGCTCGACACCAGCCGGATCCGGAGTCTGGCGGAAAATGGCGAAGGGGGGCTGGCCGAGGCGGCGCGCAGGGTCCTCGAGCTGAGGCTGGCGCACCAGCTCGCGAAGGGGCACGAAGTCCACCCGCTCACCCTCGGCGCCTGGCGGCGATGGTTCCCGGTGGGGCCTTGATGCTGCGGCGGGCGGCGGGCTGCCTGGAGACCCTCGGAATCGCCGTCTTCGCGCTGGTGATCGGGGCGTTCGCGGCCTCGACCGTGCTGCGTCACCTCGACGGCGTCGGGACGCCAGAGATCGAGCCGGGAGCGGCCGACTCGGCACCCCCGCTCTCACGCGCCCGCATACGGATCGAGGTCCGGAACGGCTCGGGGACAGCGGGCGCTGCCGAGCGGGTGACCGAGCTCCTGCGTCGACGCGGGTTCGACGTGGTCGACTTCGGGAACGCCGACCGCTTCGACTATGAGCGCACGGTGGTCCTGGACCGCATCGGACGCCCCGAGCACGCGCGTGAAGTGGCGGCGGCCTTCCAGGGCCTCCCGATCGAGTCGGCTCCGGATTCGAGCCTGTATCTCGACGTTACCGTCCGGATCGGGCACGATCTCGAGGAGGTCCTCGCGCGTGCCGACGAGGAGGCCGCCGAGGGCGGCGGGTGGCGCCAATGGCTGGAGCGGATCCCGGGTCTGGACCGCTTGCGGTAGCCGGGGACGGTGGCTAGAATGCCGCCCCCTCCAACACTCGCCCGGAGCGCGAATGGCCACCAAGAAGTCGAGCGGCGGCAAGGCCTCGAAGAAGGCCGGAAAGAAGAAGGCCGGAAAGAAGAAGGCCGCCAGGTCGCCCAGGAAGAAGCGGCCCGCGACGCGGAAAGCCTCGAAGAAGGCCGCGCGCAAGAAGGCCCCGGTGAAGAGGGCCGCCCGGAAGCCGGGGAAGGCCGCCAGGAAGAAGGCCGCGAGGAAGGCCGCCCGGAAGAAGACCGCGACCCCGCGCAGGCCGTCGAGCGCACGGGCTCCGAAGAAAGGCGTGCGCGGCGCCCGCCGCGACAAGGCGTTCTTCGACCATTTCCGCGGCCGCCTCCTCGAGGAGCGCGATCGGATCGTGCGCCGGCTCGAGGGGCTGCGGGCCGAGCTGAGCGGTCTCCAGGAGATGCCCCGGGAGCTCGAGGAATGGGCCCAGGAAGAGAAAGACCGCGACATCCTGATCCGGCTCGAGGAGCGTGAGTCGGCGGAGATGCGGCGGATCCAGGCCGCGCTCGAGCGGATCGACGACGGGAGCTACGGGCTGTGCCAGATCTGCGGCCGGTCGATCCCGCGCGACCGGCTGGAGGAGCTGCCGACGGCGTTCCGCTGCATCGAGCACTCCGGCTGAGCGAGCGCTGAAGATGGTCCGGGTGTTCCGCTTCTCGCACGACGGGAGCGTCCGGAGGTTCGACGGGATGGCGGCGGCGGGGTGGAATCCGGACGACGAGGACTCGGTCTGGATCGACCTCGAGGCTCCGACCGACCACGAGCTGACGATCCTCACCGACCCGTTCCGCTTCCATCCCCTCGCCATCGAGGATTGTCTAACCCCGGAGCATCAGCCGAAGGTCGAGGACTTCGGTGAAACCCTCTTCCTGATCCTCCGCGGGATCGACTCCAACCCACCGGTGGCCGGATTCCAGACCATCAAGCTGGCCGCCTTCCTGGGCTCCAACTACCTGGTGACGTACCACCGGCGCCCGATGCGGAGCGTCAACTCGGTGGTCGAGCGCTACGACCAGGAATCGGGGCGCGGGCTCTTCCGGCGCGCGGATCATCTACTGTACGAGATCCTGGACCACCTGATCGAGCATTACTTCCCGGTTCTCGAGAGCATGGAGGAGGAGATCGACGCCATCGAGGTCGAGCTCCTCGGGAACTGCGGGCCGGAGACGTTGGACCGGGTCCTCGCGACCAAGAGGCGGGTCCAGGAGATCAAGCGGACGCTCGCCCCGCATCGCGAGGTGTTCACCCGCATCGGACGCGAAACGTTCCCGATGATCGCCCCGCAGAGCGCGGTCTTCTATCGCGACCTCTATGACTCGACGGCACGGCTCGCCGAAACGGCCGACTCGTACCGCGATCTGCTGACGACCCTGTTCGACGCCTACATTTCTGTCGTCAGCCAGCGCCTCAACGAAGTGATGAAGGTGCTGACCGTGTTCGCGACGATCCTCCTGCCCCTCACGTTCATCGTCGGCGTCTACGGGATGAACTTCGACCACATGCCGGAGCTCCACTGGCGCTACGGCTACTTCATGGTGTGGGGCGTGATCGTGGCGGTCGCCGGGGGGATGCTGTGGTCCTTCCGGAGGCGCGGATGGATCTGAGTCCGATCGCGCGCGGCGTCGCGGCCGCCGGAATCCTGGCCGGCTGGGTGACGACCGCGTCCGGGCAGGCCCTCCCGGGCGGGCCCGGGCCGTACGAACCGGGGATCCCCACGGTGGCCGAGATCCGCGGCGAGCCGACGGGAGCCGACTTCTCGACCGCCTCCGAGGTCGTCCGGGTCCTGGAGCGGATCGGCGCGACGTCCCGGCGGGTCGCGCTCGAGCGGTACGGCACGACGGCCGAAGGGCGACCCCTGATCCTGGCGTGGATCTCGGCGCCGGAGAATCTGGCCCGGCTGGACGAGCTCCGGGCGGCCAACGTGGCCCTCGGGCGGAGCGACCCCTCGGCGGCGGTCGCGGACGAGGCGCCGCTGTTCGTCTGGTTCGCGTTCGGCGTCCACGGCGACGAGCCGGCCGGTCCCGAGGCCGCGCTCGAGCTCGCCTATCACCTGGCGGCGAGCCGGGATCCGGTCACCACGTCGTGGCTCGAGCGGGTCGTGGTGGCCATCGATCCGCTCCAAAACCCCGACGGATACGAGCGGTACGTCGACGGCTACCGCTCGCGTTCCGGTTCGGCGCCGGACCCCGATCCGCGGGCTCGCGAGCATCGGCTGCCCTGGCCCAGCGGACGTACCAACGGGCTCCTCTTCGATCTGAACCGCGACTGGGCATGGGGGATCATGCCCGAGACGCGGGCGCGCTGGAAGGTCTACCTGGAGACCCTGCCCCAGGTCGTGGTCGACTTCCACGAGATGGACGCCGGCTCGAGCTATTTCTTCTTCCCGCCGGCCGAGCCGATCCATCCGCTGCTGCCGGCGAGCACGCTGGTCTGGGCGGAGAGGTTCGGCGCCGCCAACGCGGCCGCCTTCCGGAGCCGCGGCTGGGCCTACTACACGCGGCGCGACTTCGACCTCCTCTATCCGGGGTACGGGGACGCCTGGTCGAGCTTCCACGGCGCGACCGGGATGACGTACGAGCAGGCGGGGGGAGGGCGTGCGGGGCTCGCGCTGAAGGTGGGGGGCCGCATTCTGACCCTGGGCGAGAGGATCGACCATCACCTCCAGGCCGCGCTGGCGACGCTCGAGGAGGCGGCCGACCGGCGAATCGACCGACTCGCCGACTTCAGGCGCTTCTGGGGGCCGGCCGGGCGGGTCCCGATCGACGCCCATCCCTTTTATCTCATCCCTCCGGCCCCCGGAGCCGACGGATTGGCGGTTCTCCTGGCGGCCCAGGGCGTCCGGGTGGAGACTACGGCGGGACCGGTCGGGGTGGAGGACGTCGTGCCGCTCCCCGGCTCGCCGCGCCCCGCGGCTCCCCTTCCGGCCGGAACCCTCGTCGTCTCCTCGAACCAGCCCCTGGGACGGTACGCGGCCGCCATGCTCGATCCGGTCACGCTGAGGGGCTCGACGACCTCCGACGTCTCGGCCTGGGCGCTCCCCCTGCTCTTCGACGTGCCCGCCTACGCGGCCGGCGCCGGGCTCGCGGTCGAGCGGAGGCCGTGGCGCATGGTGGTGAGGGTCCCTCCGCGGATCCCCCCGGGCGTCACCGCGCTCGCATGGCGGTACGGATCGGTCGGGGACGTCCTGGCGGCGCTGCGGCTGGTCGGACGTGGCGAGACCGTGCAGCTCGCCCAGGCCCGGCTCGCGGTGGGGGACCAGGTTCTTCCCCGTGGGACCTTCGTCCTCCCCGTGGGGGAGGAGCGGGCCGTCCGGGCGGCGCGGGAGCTCGCCCGCCTGGGGGTCACGGCCCGGGTCCTTACCGTTCCGCTGGAAGACGTTTCGGGCGCCCTCCAGCCGCTCCGGATGCCGCGGGTCGCGCTGGCCGGCGGAGAGCCGGTCCTCGAAACATCGGCGGGGGCCGTCCGTCACCTGCTCGCCCGGTCCGGCGTCCACGCCGACCCGGTAGGTCTGGGGGACCTGGCATGGTCGGACCTCGAGGCGTGGGACGTGATCGTGCTTCCGGACGGCGCCGAGGTCGGCGGCTACGCCCGCCGTCTCGAGCGGGCGGGGGAGCGACTCGAGGCCTGGGTCGAGGCCGGCGGCACGCTGGTCGGCGTCCGGGCCGGGGC
>DASRVA010000017.1:0-9959 GCA_035687745.1 Gemmatimonadota bacterium | reverse complement strand
ACCTGGCCCGCAGGTCGAACACTTGCGAGAGTGGCAGCCGAAATCCCGGCAGGACTTCGTCGCCGCCAAGAGCATCGTCGATGGTCAGAACATGGACGTCCTTCTGCGAGCGATAGACGGTAACACACCGGGTCTCCGGGTCCACCACCCAGACGAGGCGTGTTCCGGCGGCCAAGTACTCCAACACCTTGTCGTTGATCTTCGCCGCTGTGTTCGACGGCGAGAGAACCTCGACGGCCAGGTCGGGTGCGGTCTCCCAGAAGCCTTTGGGTGGCCCCTCCGATGGAATTCGCTCCCACGAGAGGAAGGCGACATCGGGTCCGCGGACCGTCGGGGGGTCTCGCGACAGAAGAAAACCCGTGTCAAAGGCCACGTGCCCCAGTGAATGCTGCTCCGCATATCGATCAAGCGAACGGAACAGATTCCCGGCCACCCAGTCGTGGATGCCGCCCGGCAGGGGTTCTCGGACAAGACGTCCGCGGACGAGCTCGTCCCGATACCCGTCGTCCGGCAGCCGCTCATACTCCTCGAGCGTCAGCAACCGTTCGATCGTCTCCACTCGGGGCACCCTCCCCTCCTCAGGCCGATGATATCCTGACACCCGACGGCACAGCAAGCTGTGTTCAGGTGATTGTCGAGCAGGAGTCATGCCCGATCGCCATGCCTCGTGCAGACCCTGGCGCATCCCTGTCCGTCGGGGAAGTCCCTTTGCACGTCTGGGTTTGACTGGATTGCCTGTGAACGAATGCCTGGACGCAGGAGCCCCGGCATCGTACATAGTTCCGCATGGTCCGCCTCATCGATCGCTGGCCCCTTCTCCGACAGATCCGCGCGCGCGCCGACGGGACCGGATCCGAGGCGATGTCCGATCGCACGCGCGCGATCGGCGCGCGGACCCAAGGCGCGGAGGTCGCGCGCTCGATCTGTCCCTACTGCGGCGTCGGCTGCGGTCAGCTCGTCTACCACAAGGACGGCAAGCTCCTCGCGATCGAGGGCGATCCCGAAAGCCCGATCAGTCAGGGCACCCTCTGCCCGAAGGGCTCGGCCTCCTACGAGCTCCTGACCCACCCGGGCCGACTGACCAAGGTCCTCCACCGGGCGCCCTACGCCAGGGAGTGGACGACGATCGGCCTCGACGAGACGATGGACCGGATCGCCGATCTGGTCTGGAGAACAAGGAAGCGGACGTTTGTCCGAACCGCCGGCGAGCTGGAGTCGCACGGCGAGCCGGTGCGCGCGACAGAGCCCGGGGACCGCGACATCCCGCGCGTCGATCTCGATCCCGACGAGCCGATCCACCACACGACCGCGATCGCCCACCTGGGCGGCGCCACCCTCGACAACGAGGAAAACTACCTCATCAAGAAGCTCTTCACGGCCGGCCTCGGGATGGTGGCCGTCTCGAACCAGGCGCGGATATGACACAGCAGCACGGTGCCCGGTCTGGGCACCTCCTTCGGTCGGGGCGGGGCGACGACGGCGCAGCAGGACCTGGCCAACGCCGACTGCATCCTGATCGAGGGCTCCTCCATGGCAGAGGCGCATCCGGTCGGCTTCCGGTGGGTCGTCGAGGCGAAGGAGCGGGGCGCCACGGTGATCCACGTGGACCCCCGCTTCTCCAGGACCAGCGCGCTGGCCGATCTGTGGGTGCCGATCCGGGCGGGCGGGGACCTCGCGTTCCTGGGCGGGCTCGTCCGCCACGTGATCGAGAACGATCTCTTCTTCCGCGAGTACGTCGTCCATTACACGAACGCGCCGGTCATCCTGCGTGAGGATTTCCGCGACACGGAGGACGTGGCGGGCGCTCCCGGCGGCGGCCCCATCCCCGAGGGTCTCTTCTCCGGCTGGGACCCGGAAACCGGCTCGTACGACCCGGCCACCTGGCGCTACGAGGGCGACGACCTCGGCCGGCCACGGAAGGATCCCTCGCTCCAGCATCCGCGCTGCGTGTTCCAGGTCCTGAGGCGTCACTTCGCCCGCTACACGCCGGAGATGGTGGAGCGGGTCGCCGGCATCCCGCCCGGCGTGTTCCACCAGGTGGCGAAGGCGCTGACCGACGCTTCAGGCCCGGAAAAGACCGCGGCCATCTGCTACGCGGTCGGCTGGACCCAGCACTCGAAGGGGGTCCAGATCATCCGGACGGCGGCCATCCTGCAGCTCCTCCTCGGCAACATCGGCCGCCCGGGGGGCGGGATCCTGGCGCTCCGGGGCCACGCCTCGATCCAGGGCTCGACCGACATCCCGACCCTCTACGACATCCTGCCCGGCTACCTCAGGATGCCGCGCGCGGGCCGGGGGGAGGCGACGCTCGCCGGCTACCTCGAGAACCATCGCCGCGAGACGGGCCTCTGGCACCACACGCCTGCCTACATGGTGAGCCTGCTCAAGGCCTACTACGGGGATCGGGCCACCCCCGAGAACGACTGGGGCTATGGCTGGCTCCCCAGGGTGACGCGCGACCACAGCCACTTCTCGTACTGGACCGAGATGGCGGACGGCAAGGTCGACGGGCTCTTCCTGATGGGACAGAATCCCTCGGTCGGGGCGCAGAACGCGCGCCTCGAGCGACGCGCGCTGGCCCGGCTGAAATGGTTGGTGGTGCGCGACCTGGTCGAGATCGAGCCGGCCGTCTTCTGGCGCGACGATTCTCCCGAGGTCCGCCGGGGCGAGCTGAAGACGGAGGAGATCGGGACCGAAGTCTTCCTGATGCCCGCCGCCGGTCACGCCGAGAAGGAGGGCGCCTTCACCCAGACCCAGCGCATGCTCCAGTGGCGGGAGAAAGCGGTCGAGCCGCCGGGGGACGCGAGGAGCGAGGCGTGGTTCGTCCATCAGCTCGCCCTCCGGCTCAAGGCGGAGGCCGAGGCGTCGGAGGATGCTGACGACGAGCCCCTCCGCGCGCTCGACTGGTGGTATCCCGAGGACGAGCAGGGCGAGCCCCGCATGCTGGCCGTCCTGACCGAGATCAACGGCTGGTACGCGGATCCGGCGAGGGGGTCGGACCTGCCGGCGGCCGATGGCGATCCGCCCGGAGCGATCTGGCCGCTGGACAGGAGAGGCGGTCGCCACCACGGCGGCCAGGTCACCGGCTTCGCCGAGCTCGCCGAGGACGGCTCTACGGCCTGCGGGTGCTGGATCTATTCGGGTGTCTATGGCCCCGACGACGTGAACCGCGCGAATCGGCGCGCGCCCGAGGGGCCCTACGGCCACGGCTGGGGATACGCCTGGCCGAGCGACCGGCGGATCCTCTACAACCGCGCCAGCGCCCGGCCCGACGGGCGGCCGTGGAGCGAGCGCAAGAAGCTCGTCTGGTGGGACGCTGCCGCCGGCGAGTGGACGGGAAACGACGTGCCCGACTTCCCACTGACCAAGCCGCCCGGCTACAGGCCACCGGAAGGCGCCCGCGGCGTGGACGCCCACCCCGGCGACGCCCCGTTCGTCATGCACGAGGACGGGCTGGGCTGGATCTTCGTCCCCGAAGGTCTTCAGGACGGACCGCTCCCCACCCACTTCGAGCCGCTCGAGTCGCCGCTGCGAAATCCTTTGTACGAACAGCAGACGAATCCGCCCGTGCGATGGTACCGGCGCCCCGACAACCCGTTCTCGGAGCCGGGCGATCCCCGGTTCCCCTACGTCCTGACGACCTATCGGCTGACCGAGCACCACACGGCGGGCGGGATGAGCCGGACGCTCTCTCACCTGGTCGAGCTCCAGCCGGAGCTCTTCGCCGAGATCTCGCCGGAGTTGGCGGGCGAGCTCGGGGTGGCGAACGGCGACTGGATCACGGTGGCCACGCTGCGCGGGGCGATCGAGGCCAAGGCGCTCGTCACGCGGCGGATCCGCCCGATCCACCTGGGAGATCGTACGGTCCACCAGGTCGCGATGCCGTTCCACTGGGGTCCCACGGGGCCCAACAAGGGCGACGTCGTGAACGACCTGATCCCGCTGTCGGGCGAGCCCAACGTCACGATCCACGAGTCGAAGGCGCTGGTCTGCACCGTGATCCCCGGCCGCCGCCCCCCGGACGCCGAGCTGGACGCGTGGCTCGAGCGGACGGTCGGTGGCGACGTGTCACGTCTCTGACATCGGCAGGTGCCTTCCTTCGCTAGGATCATTCCAGTCCCGGCGCGGCCGACGGTCGTACGGGATCCAACAGAGGGAGGTGAAACATGCTGTGGACCATCGCCGTGATCCTGCTGATCCTGTGGCTTCTCGGTTTCTTCGCGTTCCAGACCGCGGGAAGCCTCATCCACCTGCTCCTGGTCGTCGCGGTGATCCTCGCCATCTGGCAGCTCGTGACCGGCCGACGAGCCGTCTAGGCTCACGCGCCGCCGGGCTCGGCCGCTGCCGGGCCCGGCCGGCCTGAGCTCCGTCGCCTTGCAGAGAACTTCCTCTTAGTCTCTCGCCATCCGGAATGACGATCGGCGAGGGCTCCGCCAGCACCAACCAAGCGCGTCACACCCACGTGGCCGACGGGATCACGGTCGGTTTCTTCACCGACCCGACCGTCTGCATCGGCTGCAAGGCCTGCGAGGTGGCCTGCAAGGAGTGGAACCAGGTCCCCGCCGAGCCCGCGGCGTGGACCGGGACGTCCTACGACCACACCGGCGCGCTCGGGGCCTCGACCTGGCGTCACGTCAAGTTCCTGGAGCAGGAGCCTGCGGCCGGCGCGGACGATCCCTTCCGCTGGCTCTTCCTTTCCGACGTCTGCAAGCACTGCGAGCATGCGGGCTGCCTGGAGGCGTGCCCGACCGGGTCCATCGTGAGGACGGAGATCGGCTCGGTGCTGGTCCAGGACGACGTCTGCAACGGCTGCGGCTACTGCGTGGTGGCGTGCCCGTTCGGGGTGATCGACCGCCGGCCGGACCCGCTCCCGGGCGCCGGCGGCGCCTTCAAGTGCACGTTCTGCTACGACCGCCAGGCCTCCGGACTCACGCCGGCGTGCGCCAAGGCGTGCCCGACCGAGTCGATCCAGTTCGGTCCGCTCGAGGAGATGCGGGCGCGGGCAGGCCGGCGGGTCGTGGAGCTGGAGGGGCGCGGCGTTCGGGATGTGACCGTGTACGATCCCGTGGACACCTCGGTCGGCGGAGCCCACGCGATCTTCCTGATCCACGGCGATCCGTCCCAGTGGGGCCTGCCGCCCGCGCCCGAGGTCCCCACCGTGCGTCTGCGGGGGGCGTGGACCTCGGCCGTCCTCACCTCGGCCCTCGCGCTGGTCGGCACTTTCGCCGCCTTCCTCCTGACGTGAGCGATTTCGAGAAACGCCTCGACGATCTCCGCGAGGAGGCCCGGCGACGGGGCCGGGTTGAAGATCCCGGGACACGTGCGGCGGGTGGTCCGATGCCCGCGGTCCAGGCCGGCCCCGGCTATTACGGCCGGCCGATCGTCAAGCCGCCTGTCTGGACCTGGGAGATCCCGCTCTACTTCTTTACCGGAGGTCTGACCGGGATGGCCGCGGCGATCGCGCTCGCGGCGCACGTGGCCGGGCCTCCCGAGGCCGCGGCCGCCCTCGTGCGCCAGGCTCTCTGGCTCGCTTTCCTGGGCGGAGCCGTGGTCTCGCCCATCCTGCTCGTCCTGGACCTCGGCAGGCCGCGGCGGTTCCTGCACATGCTCCGGGTCTTCAAGTGGCGGTCGCCGATGTCGGTCGGCGCCTGGATCGTGGCCCTGTTCGGGGGCGCGGTGACGACCGCGCTCCTCCTGACCGAATGGGGGGCCCGCCCGGGCGCTCCCTTCGTCGTCGATTCCCTCCGCACGGTGCCGATCGTCGTCGCCGGGCTCCTCGGCCCGGCCCTCGCGACCTACACCGGCGTCCTGATCGGGGCGACCACGATCCCGGCGTGGTTCACCCATCACCGCGACCTGCCCCTCCACTTCGGCGTGTCCGGGCTGGGCTCGGCAGCGGCGGCGCTCGAGCTCCTCGGCTTCCGGTCACCGGCTCTCCACGCGATCGGGCTGGGCGCGGCGTCGGTCGAGATCCTGCTGGGCGCCTGGATCGAGCTCCGCCGACAGGGTCCCGTCGACGACGTCCTGCGAGAGGGGATCCCCGGCGGGCTTCTCCGCGGCTCGGGCCTCCTGACCGGCCCGACCGCACTCCTCCTCCGGCTCTCGGGAGCCATCCCGTGGGCGGCGGCCGCCTTCCTGGCCGGGGCGGTCCTCGGACGGTACGGCTGGCTCGCGGCCGGCCGGGCTTCCGGCCGGGATCCCGCCCCGACGCTCGCGGCTCAGCGTCCCTGAGCACCCCCTTACGGGTGGCCAGATCCTTGCAGGCCTTGAGGATACGGCTATCCGCACCGGGTTCTTTACGTCTTGGGCCCGGCGTGTGGGCCACATAATCTACCCAGAAGTGCTCATTCGAGTATCCGTGAGCGACTTCCGGGCGTCCCCCGCGGAGGGCATCGGTGTCCCGGTCGCCGGGGACGGTCTCGCACTTCGAGAGGTCCCAGATTGGCGAGAGGCGCGCAGGGATGAGGGTTCTGGTGACCGGGGCCCGCGGCCAGCTCGGCAGCGAGCTGGTCCGCCATGCGCTCCAGCGGGGCTGGCTGGTCGTGCCTCTCGCCCGTACGGACCTGGACATCGGCGACCGGGTGGCGGTCGGCCGGGCTATCGAGACGGCCAAGCCGAGCGCGGTCCTGAACGCCGCCGCCTACACCCGCGTCGACGACGCGGAGCGCGAGCCCGGCGAGGCCATGCGGGTGAACGCGGAGGGTCCCGGCGCGTTGGCCCGAGCCTGCCACGAGGAAGGGATCCCGATCGTCCACTTCTCGACCGACTACGTCTTCGACGGCCGCGCGAGCCGGCCCTACCGCCCTGACGACCCGCCCTCCCCGCTCGGGACCTACGGCCGGTCCAAATGGGAGGGCGAGCGGGCGGTCCGCGAGGAGAGCGACCGGCACATCATCCTCAGGACGGCCTGGCTGTTCGGCGTCCAGGGCCACAACTTCGTGAAGTCGATCCTGCGCCTCGCCGGAAAGGGTGAGCCCCTTCGCGTGGTCGACGACCAGGTCGGTTCCCCCACCGCCGCCGACGACCTCGCCCGCGCCGCTCTGAAGGCCCTCGAACACGCTCGCGACACCGGCACGGGGTGGGGTGTCCATCACTTCGTGAACGCCGGCCAGACCACCTGGCACGGGTTCGCCGAGCGGATCGTCGCGCAGGCGCGTGGCGCCATGCTCGTGCGCGAGATCGAGCGGATCGCCAGCACGGATCTCGACCTGCCCGCTCCACGCCCGGCGTACAGCGTCCTCGACACGACCAGCTTCGTCCAGACCTTCGGGTTCGCGCCGCGGCCATGGGAGGTCGCGCTGGCAAACGTTCTCGAGCGGATGGAGGGCGCCCCTGTCGCGGTCGCGCATGGCTGAGCCCGGCTGGGCACGACGGATCCTCGTCACCGGCGGAGCCGGGTTCATCGGCACGAACCTCGTCCGGTACTGGGTCCGCGATCACCCGGATCACCTGGTGGTCAATCTGGACCGTCTGACGTACGCCGGGCATCGCGAGGGCGTGCTGGACCTCGAAGGGTCCGCCAACTACCGATTCGTCCACGGCGACATCTGCGACATGCGGCTGGTCGAGACCCTCTTCGACGAACACGGAATCGACGGCGTCCTTCACCTGGCCGCGGAGTCTCACGTCGACCGCTCGATCTTCGAGCCGCTCGCCTTCGTCCGCACCAACGTCCTTGGAACCGCGACGCTCCTCGAGGTTGCGCGCTCACGCTGGGCGGGCCGCGACGACGTCCGGTTCCACCACGTTTCGACCGACGAGGTCTTCGGCGAGCTCGGCCCTGAGGGTCAATTCCTGGAGACCACGCCGTACGACCCGAACAGCCCCTATTCGGCTTCCAAGGCGGGCAGCGACCACCTCGTCCGGGCGTATCATCGCACGTTCGGGGTTCCGGCCGTGATCACGAACTGCAGCAACAACTACGGACCGTTCCAGTTCCCGGAGAAGCTCGTCCCGCTCATGATCGCCAACGCGCTCGAAAACCGCCCCTTGCCCGTGTACGGCGACGGCTCCAACGTGCGGGACTGGCTCTACGTGGAAGACCACTGTCGCGCGATCGACCTCGTCTTCCACTGGGGGAAGACCGGCGAGACGTACAACATCGGCGGCGACAGCGAGCGCTCCAACCTGGAGGTGGTGACGTCCCTCTGTGACCTCCTGGACGAGATCGCTCCGCTCGGACCTGGGATCTCCCACAGATCCCGGATCGAGTTCGTACGCGATCGCCCCGGCCACGACTTCCGCTACGCCATGGACACGACGAAGATCGCGGACCAGCTCGGGTGGGCGCCCTATGATTCCTTCGAGACCGGGCTTCGGAAGACCGTCGAGTGGTATCTCCGGAACGAAGGGTGGCTCAGGGCCGTCCGCGGCCGCGAGTTCGAGAGCTGGATGGAGGTGAACTATCATACTCGATAGTCACTATCCGTTCGGTTTCCGGATCCATCCGCCCGACACCGACCGCCGCGGCATCATCCTCGCGGGCGGGTCGGGCACGCGGCTGTATCCGCTCACGCAGGCGGTCAGCAAGCAGCTCATCCCGGTTTACGACAAGCCGATGATGTACTACCCATTGTCGGTCCTCATGCTGAGCGGGATTCGCGAGATCCTGGTCATCTCGACCCCCGAGGATCTGCCGCTCTTCCGGAAGCTCCTCGGTAGCGGGGAGCAGTGGGGGCTCAGGTTCTCCTATGCCGAGCAGCCGCGGCCCGAGGGGATCGCGCAGGCGTTTCTGATCGGCGAGGAGTTCGTCGAGGATCGGCCCGTTTCGCTCATCCTCGGTGACAACATCTTCTACGGCCACGGGCTCGTGGATTCGCTGCGCCGGGCCACCGCCCGTACGGAGGGCGCCACCGTCTTCGGGTACTGGGTGCGCGACCCCGAGCGGTACGGCGTGGTGGTGTTCGACGACGAGGACCGGGTCGTGGACATCCTGGAGAAGCCGGCCGATCCGCCTTCCAGCTACGCCGTGACCGGCCTGTACTTCTACGACTCGAAGGTGGCCGACATCGCGCGCTCGCTCCGCCCCTCGGGGCGCGGCGAGCTCGAGATCACGGACGTCAACAACGTGTACCTGGACAACGGCCAGCTTACGGTCGAGAAGCTGGGCCGCGGCATAGCCTGGCTGGACACGGGGACTCCGGACGCGCTCATGCGGGCCGCCAACTTCGTCGAGACGATCGAGGAGCGGCAGGGTCTCAAGATCGCGTGTGTGGAGGAGATCGCCTTCCGGCTGGGTCTGATCGACGGCGGGCGGCTGCGCGAGCTGGTCGCCGACATCAGCCCGGGGAACACGTATGGGCAGTACCTGCGCCGGCTGGCGGACAGCTACGAGCGCTCGACGGTGACGGCGCAGTGAAGATCGGGGTCTCGCATAGCCGGGGCCCCCTGGCGGTGGGGGGTCCGTGAACGTCACCGAGCTGGAGCTGCCGGGAGTCCTGCTTCTCGAGCCCAGGGTGTTCGGCGACGAGCGGGGGTTCTTCCTGGAGACCTGGCAGGCGCGGCGCTACGCCGAGGCGGGGATGCCCGAGCGCTTCGTGCAGGACAACCTCTCCCGGTCCCTGAAGAACGTCCTGCGAGGACTCCACTACCAGATCCACCGCCCCCAGGGGAAGCTCGTGTCGGTGATCGAGGGCGAGGTCTTCGACGTCGCCGCCGATATCGATCCCCGATCCGAGACCTTTGGCCGATGGGTCGGGGCCCGGCTGTCGGGCGACAACAAGCGCCAGCTCTACATACCGCCCGGCTACGCGCACGGCTTCTGCGTGCTGAGCGAAACCGCCTACTTCACCTACAAGTGCACCGAGTACTACGCGCCGGCCCTGGAGCGGGGGGTACGGTGGGACGATCCCACCCTGGGGATCGACTGGCCCGTGGACGATCCGATCGTCAACGAGCGGGACGCGGCGTGGCCGACGGTGGAAGCGGCGCGGCGGGAGGAGCTGCCCGAGGTCGTTCGC
>DASRVA010000016.1:0-5321 GCA_035687745.1 Gemmatimonadota bacterium | reverse complement strand
GAGACGCTCGTCGGTCGACCGATCGCCGAGGACGAGGCCCGCCGGGCGCTCGAGAGCCTCGGGTTCGCGGTACGGGCCGAAGCGGACGGGGCGCTTCTCGTGGGCGTCCCCTCATGGCGCTTCGACGTCCAGCGGGAGATCGACCTGATCGAGGAGGTGGCGCGGACGACCGGTTACAACCGGGTCCCGGCGCTCCGGCTCCCCGCACCCGCGGTGGCGCCGCTTCCCACGCCCGCCGAACGCGGGGTGGCTCGGCTCCGGGCGGCCCTTGCCGGCGCCGGCTACCACGAGGCGCGGACGCCCACTTTCGTGGGCGAGACCGTGCTCGGAGGCGCTTACGGAGTTGACAACCTGGTTGAGATTCGAAATCCTATTTCCAAGGCGGAGCGGTTCTTGAGACCCTTCGTCCTCGCGACCCTCGCGGGGGCGGTCCTCCACAACCTGAACCGGGGAGCGAGCGGGGTGCGGCTGTTCGAGATCGGGCACGCCTTCCGGCCCCGGGGCGGTGGCGGAGTGGACGAGAGCCGGCGGCTCTCCCTGGCAGCGACCGGGCCGTCGCGACCGGCGGACTGGTCGCGGCCGGTCGAGCCGATCGATTTCTTCGATGTCAAGGGGACGGTCGAGGAGCTCCTCTCGCTGGCCGGCGTGGAGGAGGTCTCGTTCGTGCCGGCGGAGCTGGGCTTCCTGCATCCCGGCCGACAGGCCGCTCTCGTGGTCGACGCCCGGGAGATCGGTTTCGTTGGCGAAATCCATCCGCGGGTGGCGGAAGGATGGGGCCTCGAAGGACGGCTCGTGGTGGCCGAGGTGGACCTGCAGGTACTGACCCGGGAGCGGCCGCCCGTCCATCTGCGGCGCGTGCCGAGGGAGCCCGCGGTGGAGCGGGACCTCGCCCTGATCGTGCCGGAGGACCACGCGAGCGAGCGCGTCGCGGGGGCGGTCCGGAAGGCCGGGGTGGAGGACCTCGTCCGAATCGAGGTCTTCGACCGCTATCGAGGACCCCAGGTGCCGGGGGCGCACGTGAGCCTCGGGCTCAGGCTCACGTTCCAGGCAGAGCGAACCCTGACCGTCGAGGCGATCGACGAGCGGATCCACGCGCTGGTCGAGATCCTGGACCAGGAGCACGGGTACCGGCTGCGATGACGGCGAGCGGAACGAATGATCGGGACGAGGCGCGCGAGCGAGCGGCGGAGCTCGCGGTCGCGCTGGACGCCCTCGGGGACAAGGTTAAGTTGCTCGTCGAGCGAAGCCGGCGGCTCGCCGAGCGATGCCGCGAGGAGGAGTCCGTTCGACGGCGGCTCGAGGGAGGATTGGATCCGGTGGCCCTCGACGAGCGCGTCCGCGAGCTGGAGTCGGAGAATGAGCGGCTGGCCCGCCATGCCGAGTTCCTGGAGACGAAGTTGAAGGAGCTCCTTTCGCGCGTCCGATACGTGGTCGAGGCATGAGCGACGACAAACCCACCATCAAGGTCACGGTGCTCGACGAGCCGTTCCGGCTGCGCTCGGAGGCGGACTCGGAGTATACGCGCGACGTGGCGGCCCACGTGGACCGCACGCTCCGCCAGCTTCGTAGCTCGGCGCCTACGCTGGAGCCGTTCCAGACGGCGGTTCTGGGGGCGATGGAGATCACCGACGCACTCCTCCAGGCGCGTCGTGTGGGAGCCGAGAGTCTGGCCGAGGCGGTGGCGCGGGTGCGCGGGCTTGAAGCGGACCTGGACGGGGCCCTCGTCGAGACGGCCGGGCTCGCCGGAAAGACCGCGGCCGACGGAAAAAAGAGCCGCCGGAAGTAGGACCAAGGGGAAAGGAGACGACAGGGCCGATCTCATCGAAACGGGCGGGAAGGACCCCGCTCGCGCGGATCCGGGGAGACCATTTTTTGAGCCAACACGCACTCGAAGGGATCCTCGCTTCGCCTGCCGATCGCATGCCTCTCCGGAGGAAGCGAGAATCGGGCGGGGAGGTTACCCACTGTATCAGTGAGGGCGTCAAAAAATCCTCTCCGGTGCGTCGCGGCGGGGTCCTTCTCGTTCCGCCTCCAGGCCCGCTCCCGCATGAAGGTTCTGTTCGTTGGCGACGTCTTCGGCCGGCCCGGCCGTAGGGCCCTGAAGAGGGGACTGGCGTCGGCCCGCGATACCCACGAGCCGGACTTCGTGATCGTCAACGGCGAGAACGCGGCCGGGGGCTTCGGGATCACCCCGTCGATCCTGGATGCCATCCTCGGTGACGACGTGGACGTCGTGACGACCGGCAACCACGTCTGGGACCGGCGGGAGATCTACGAGGCGCTCGACCGGGAGCCACGGATCCTCCGTCCCGACAACTACCCGCGCGGCAATCCGGGGCGCGGTGTGTGGGCCGGGACGAAAGACGAGGGGCGGGTGGCCGTCCTCAACCTGCAGGGCCGGGTGTTCATGAAAGACCTCGACTGCCCCTTCCGGCGGCTCGATGTGCTTCTCGACCGCGAGGAGGTCCGCGCCGCGGAGGTGGTCGTGGTCGACTTTCACGCCGAGGCCACCGCCGAGAAGATCGCGCTCGCCCATTATGCGGACGGCCGGGTCACCGCCGTGGTCGGCACGCACACCCACGTTCCCTCGGCGGATGCCCGGATCCTGCCTCGCGGGACCGCCTACGTCACGGATGTCGGGATGACCGGTCCACACGGCGGGGTGATCGGCGTCCGCGCCGGTAGTGCGATCGAGCGGTTCCTTAAGCAGACTCCGAACCGCTTCGACGTCGCCGAGGAGGACGTACGCTTCCAGGCGGTCGTGATCACCGTCGACCCGGGCACCGGCCGGGCGACGGGCATCGAGAGGATCGATGAGACGTACGATTGAGACGAGCCTGGTCGCGTGATGAGCCCCTTCGTCCGGGGCTCCATGGGCTGGATCGAGGTGATCTGCGGGCCCATGTTCAGCGGCAAGTCGGAGGAGCTGATTCGTCGCCTCCGCCGTGCCGAGATCGCCCAGCAGCGGGTCCAGGTGTTCAAGCCGCTCGTGGACGACCGCGTCGCGGCGGACGAGATCGTCAGCCATTCCGCCATGCGGATCGACGCCGAGCGGGTCGCCCATGCCCGGCAGATCCTGGAGCGACTCGACGCCCGGACCCAGGTGGTCGGGATCGACGAGGCCCAGTTCTTCGACGAGCGGCTGGTCGAGGTGTGCGAGCGGCTGGCGAACCTGGGGAAGCGGGTCGTCGTGGCCGGGCTCGACCAGGATTTCCTCGGCCGCCCGTTCGAGCCCATCCCGCAGCTCCTCGCCAAGGCCGAGGAAATCACCAAGACGCTCGCGATCTGCGTGCGCTGCGGGAATCCCGCCAACTTCACCCAACGCATCGTGGACAACGAAGAGCGGATCGTGGTCGGCGGCGCCAGCGCCTACGAGGCCCGCTGCCGGCAGTGCTTCGAGCCGAAGCCGGGACAGCGGGAGCTGGCGCTGGACGCCAGCCCGCGCCAGGCAGGAGGTGGATGAGCGCGCGGACCCTCGACGGCCGGGCGGTGGCCCGTACCGTCCGTCAGGAGGTGGCCGAGGCGGTGAGGCGGCTGCACGAGGAGACAGGGGTCGTCCCCGGGCTAGCGGCGGTCCTGGTGGGAGACGACCCCGCCTCCGCCACCTACGTCCGGATGAAGGGGAAGGCGTGCGAGGAGGTCGGGCTCCACTCGCGGACCGTCCGCCGGCCGGCGTCGATCTCCGAAGCCGAGCTGCTGGGGCTGATCGAGGAGCTGAACAGCGATCCCGCCGTCCACGGCATCCTGGTCCAGCTCCCGCTGCCGTCGCAGATCGACACCCGGCGGGTCCTGATCGCGGT
Source organism: Gemmatimonadota bacterium (assembly GCA_035687745.1). Lineage (GTDB taxonomy): Bacteria > Gemmatimonadota > Gemmatimonadetes > JACCXV01 > JAHWKZ01 > DASRVA01. Next base: position 1,521 of record DASRVA010000016.1, on the reverse strand, counting down.
CGATCCGGGCAAGGACGTCGACGGATTCCATCCGGTGAACGTCGGGCGGCTGGCGGCCGGTGATCTCGAGAGCGGCTTCGTTCCGGCCACGCCGGCCGGGATCATGCGTCTCATCGCGGAGACCGGCATCCAGCAAAAAGGCGCCGAGGCGGTGGTGATCGGCAGGAGCGACATCGTCGGAAAGCCCACCGCGCTCCTTCTGCTGCACGCCCACGCCACGGTCACGATCTGCCACAGCCGGACCGTCGACCTGCCCGCGCACGCCCGCCGCGCGGACATCCTGGTGGCGGCGGTGGGCCAGGCCGGGGTGGTCACGAGGGAGATGGTCAAGCCGGGGGCGGCGGTGATCGACGTCGGCACGAACCGGGTCGACGATCCGGCCAGCGAGCGTGGCTACCGGCTGGTCGGCGACGTCGACCCGGCCGTCGCCGAGGTCGCCGGCTGGCTGACCCCCGTCCCGGGTGGTGTCGGCCCGATGACGATCGCCATGCTGCTCGACAACACCCTTAAGGCTGCCCGCAGGGCCGCGGGGACACCAGTCCGCGAGGCCGTGGAGCGATCACGATGAACCGTTTCGCCGGCATCGATCACGCCGCCGCCTCGGGCACGGCGGTGGTGATGACGGTAAGCGAGCTCGTGTTCCGCGCCTCCAGCACCCTGGTGGCCGAGTTCGGGACGGTCGGCGTGGAGGGCGAGGTATCCTCGTTCCATCACCACCGGTCGTCGGGTCACATGTACTGGACGCTCAAGGACCGTGCCAGCGAGGTACGGTGCGTCATGTTCCGGGGCGACAACGAGCGGCTCGCATTTCCGCTCGAGGAGGGGATGCACGTCGTCGTGATCGCGCGGCCGACCATCTATCGGGCGCGGGGTCAGTTCCAGCTCGAGGTGACCCAGGTCGTCCCGCGGGGGTTGGGCGCGCTGTACCTGCAGTTCGAGGCGCTCAAGCGGAGGCTGGGCGAGGAGGGGTTGTTCGACCTGGACCGAAAGCGCGAGCTGCCGTTCTGGCCCCTTTCGGTCGGGATCGTCACCTCGCCCGAGGGGGCCGCCCTGCGAGACCTCGTTACGGTCATCCTGCGCCGCGCACCGGCGACCCGGATCCTCGTCAAGCCGGTCGCGGTCCAGGGCCGCGAGGCGGCGCCCGAGGTCGCCCGGGCGGTGCGCTGGTTCGCCCGCCACCGCGTAGCCGAGGTGCTGATCGTGGGCCGTGGCGGCGGCTCGCTCGAAGACCTGTGGGCGTTCAACGAGGAGATCGTCGTCCGGGCGATCGCCGAATCGCCGGTACCGGTCGTGAGCGCGGTCGGCCACGAGACCGACACGACGCTCGCGGACTACGCGGCCGACCTCCGGGCGCCCACCCCGTCGGCGGCCGGCGAGCGCGTCGTGCCCGAAGCGCGCGAGATCGCGCGCGGGTTGGTGGCCCAGTTTCGGCGTCTGTCCCGCGCCGTCGAGCGACAGCGCCTCCGACGGCTCGAGGACGCGCTGGCCCCGATCCGCCGGTACGGCTTCCGGCGGGTCCGG
>DASRVA010000015.1:0-7389 GCA_035687745.1 Gemmatimonadota bacterium | reverse complement strand
CGACCAGGCCGAGAACGCCCTCGACGACGAGGTGACCGTGACGCTCTCGCCCGTCTCGGGGAGCGGCGTCACCGGCGACGCCGATTTCCGGTCAAGCGGCGCCTCGACGCGTGTCGAGGTCGAGCTGAGCGGGTTGACCGCGGGCGACACGTACACGCCGGAGATCCAGAACGGGTCCTGCGCGCAGAGCGAGGGCCCGGTGGTCGCGCTCGAGCCCGTCGTGGCTTCGGGGATGGAGGCGGGCAGCACCTCCTCCATCGATCCTTCCGTCCTGATCCCAAGCGATCACGGCCATTCCGTCGCCGTCACCGACGGGACGGGCACGATCGTCGCCTGCGGCGAGCTGTCCATAGGGGAGGCCCAGGACATCGAGTAGGGTCCGTTTAGCAACCGGCCTCGAGGAGAGGGGCGCTGCGGCGCCTCTCCCCTTTTTCTCTCGTCCCGCTCACGCCTTCAGCGAGGGATCGGAAAAGCTCTCCAGCTTGTCCTTGACGACCCCCATGAAGTGGTCGGCGGTCGCGCCGTCCACCACGCGATGGTCGTACGAGATCGAGAAATAGGCGCACGTGCGAACGCCGATCGCGTCGCCCGGCCCGATCACTTTCACGCGCTTCTCGATCGCCCCCACACCCAGGATCGCCACCTGGGGTTGATTGATGATGGGCGTTCCGGCGAGGGAGCCGAACACCCCCGGATTGGTGATCGTGATCGTGCCCCCCTGGACCTCCTCGGGGCTCAGCTTCTTGGTCCGGGCCCGCTCCGCCAGATCGTTCGTGGCGCGCGCCAGGCCCACCAGCGAGAGCCCGTCGGCCTGACGGATGACCGGAACGATCAGACCAAACCCGCGCTCCTGCGGGATCGCGACCGCGATCCCTACATTGATGTCACGCTTGAAGACGATCTTGTCGTCCCACACCGACGCGTTCAGGATCGGCCATTCCTTCACGCCGGCCACGAGCGCGCTGATGATGAACGGCATGTAGGTCAGCTTGACCCCGGAGTCCTCGAGGAAGCGCGTCTTGTTGCGCTCCCGGAGCTCGGCGATCCGGCTCATGTCGACCTCGAAGAACGAGGTGACGTGAGCGGAGGTCCGCCGTGAGGCCGTCATGTGCTCGGCGATCCGTTGGCGCATGACCGACATGGGGACGATATCCACCGGGTCCCCCTCCGCGAAGGGCGGCATTCCGCCGGCCGCGGAGACGGGCGCGGGCGATGTCGGCTTCACCGGAACGGCGGGCGCGGACGGTGTCTTCGGCGGAGCGCCCGGCGGCTTCTCCTCCCGCCGCGCGGGCTCGGCGGAGGTGGGGGCCCGCTCCAGCTCGGACACGTGGGCCAGGATGTCCCGCTTGGTGACACGGCCGGAGAGACCGGTCCCCTCGACGCTCTCCAGGTCGATCCCATGCTCTGCGGCGATGTTCCGGACGAGCGGAGAGGAGCGCTGGCGACGGAGCTCGGCCTTGCTGGGAATCCGGCCGTCGCCGTCCCCGCCCGCCTTGTCGGGGGCGGTGGCACGGGCCGGCCCGGGGCGCGCGACCGGGGGCGGCTCCGGTTCCCTCATGGGGACGGATTTGGGCTCCGGTGGGGGGGCGGCCGCTTCCGGCGCGACGGGCGCCTTCTCGACCGTGGAGGCCTCCGGCTCGGCGGCGCCCGCCGTCGCAGTTTCGGTCGACTCCCCCTCGGCCAGGATCTGGGCCACCACCGTTCCGACCGCCACCGTCTCCCCCTCCTGGACCAGGATCTTCCCCAAGGTCCCGGCGGCCGGCGAGGGGATCTCGGCGTCGACCTTGTCGGTCGAGATCTCGAACAGGTTCTCGTCCCGCTCGACCCGCTCGCCCTCCTTCTTGAGCCAGACGGTCAGCGTCCCTTCGGCGATCGATTCCCCCATCTGGGGCATGATGACGTCTATCGGCATGGTGTCTCCTCGGCGCCCGCTTCCCTCAGCCCGCGTTCCGTCCGTAGCCCGCGGCGATCAAGGGTAGCCGGACCGCTCGCTTTTGGCGAGCCGGGATCGACGCGGATGGATGGGTCCGACCCGGCGTGAGGCGACTTGAAAAAAACGCGCATTCCGCGGCAACGGGCTGAGGCTCAGCCACCGAACTGCTGTCCCACCAGGTAGACGAGCAGCGCCGCGATCGCGACCGGGCACAGGAAGCGGATCAGGAACGACCAGGTGCGCTCGAGCGAGAACTTGCCGTCGTTCGAGCGCACTTCCTCGGCGGCGGCGCGAGCCCCCCATACCCAGCCCGTGAAGATGCTGATGAAGAGCGCGCCGACCACCAGGGCGTATTGCCCGAAGAGCGCGAACATGAAGCTCAGGAAATCCATTCCGACACCCGGCAGCGAGGTCAGCCAGGCCACGGCCCCGCCCGCCAGCGCGCTCGGAGTTCCGACCACGAAGGCCAGCGCCCCGAACGTCCAGGCGGCCTTCTTTCGTGGCCAGCCCCGCTCGTCCACGATCCACGCCACGATCACCTCGAGGAGCGAGATGCTGGAAGTGATCGCGGCGATCCCGAGGAGGACGAAAAACGCCACTCCGAAGAGGATTCCTCCCCATGGCGCGGGCGGGATCGTCCCCAGGAGCGAAGCCAGCACGACGAAGACCATGCCGGGCCCGCCCTCGCCCGGATCCATCCCGGCGTGGAACAGGGTCGGGAAGATGAGAAGCCCCGCCAGGAAGGCGACCGACGTGTCGAATCCCGTGACGTAGAGCGCGGACGTCTCGAGGTCGTCCTTCTTCGAGACGTAGGAGCCGTAGGTGATCATCGCCCCCATCCCGAGCGACAGCGAGAAGAAGGCCTGCCCGATGGCGGCCAGGACCGTGCTTCCCGTCACCTCGCTGAAATCGGGCTGCAGATAGAACTCCAGGCCCGGGCCGGCGCCCGACAACGTCACCGCCCGGAGGACGAGGAGAACGAGGAGAACCGCCAGCGCCGGCATGAGGATCATGCTCCACCGCTCGATCCCGCCGCGGACCCCTCCGACGACGATGAGGACGGTGAGCGTCATGAACGCGAGGTGCCAGCCGATCGCGGAGAGGGGATTTCCCGCCACGCCGGCGAAGACCAAGGCCGTGTCGACCCCCGGTCCGATCCCCCCGGTCGCGATCTTGACCACGTAGGCCATCGTCCACCCTGCCACGACCGAGTAGAAGGACAGGATCATCAGGCCCGTGAAGACCCCGAACCCGCCGAGCGCGACCCACGCGGAGCCGGGCCGCAGCGCCCGGAACGCTCCCACGGGGTTGCGCTGGGTTCGGCGCCCGATCGTGAGCTCCGCGAGCATCACCGGGGCGCCCACCAGCACTACCGCGAGCAGGTAGATGACCAGGAAGGCCGCTCCGCCATTGGCCGCGGCGAGCGTCGGGAAGCCCCAGATGTTTCCGAGTCCGACCGCACTTCCGGCGGCGGCGAAGATGAACGCGACTTTCGAACCCCAGGTGTCGCGCGGCGCGCCGGTCGTGATCTCCATCTCCGAGGCGTCTCCTTCAGCGGGTCAGTAGGCGAGGAGCTTCCTGGCGGCCAGCAGGACGTCGTCCTTGCCCGGCAGGTACGCCTCCTCGAGGGGCGGGCTGTACGGTACGGGGGTGTCGGGGGCGGTGACCCGGACAATGGGCGCCTCGAGGTACTCGAACGCCTTCTCGGCGATCGTGGCCGCGATCTCGCCGCCGAAGCCTCCCGTCCGGGGAGCCTCGTGAAGGACGAGCGCCTTCCCCGTCCTGGCGACGGACGTCAGGATGGCCTCCTCGTCGAGCGGGACCAGCGTCCGGAGATCCACGACCTCGACCTCGACGCCCTCGCCGGCGAGCGTCTCCGCCGCCTCGAGCGCCACGTGAACCATGGCTGCGTAAGTGACTATCGTCAAATCGTTTCCGGATCTGGCGACCCTCGCCTTTCCAAGCGGCACGACGAACTCGTCGCCAGGCAGCTCCTCCTTGATCCGGCGATAGAGGAACTTGTGCTCCTGGAAGATGACCGGGTCGTCGTCCCTGATCGCCGCCTTGATCAACCCCTTGGCGTCGTAGGCCGTGGCCGGGCAGACCACCTTTAGGCCCGCAGTATGGACGAAGTACGACTCCGCCTGGAGCGAGTGGAAGGGGCCCCCATGGACGCCCCCGCCGGCCGGGCCGCGGACCACGATCGGGACGCCGACCCCCCAGCGGTAGCGGTTCTTGGCCGCCACGTTGGTCAGCTGGTCGAACGCGCACGAGATGAAGTCGATGAACTGCATCTCGGCGACCGGCCTCAGGCCCATGAGCGCCGCGCCCACGGAGGCGCCCACGATCGCGGCCTCGCTGATCGGTGTGTCGATGACACGTTCCTCCCCGAACCGGTCGACAAAGCCGTCGGTGACCTTGAATGCCCCGCCGTAGACTCCGACGTCCTCGCCCAGGACGAAGACCCGCTCGTCGGCCTCCATCTCCTCCCAGAGCCCCTGCCGGATCGCCTCCAGGTAGGTGGTCTCGCCGCCGCGCCCGGGCTCGCTCACTGCTGGCCCCACTGGCGGCGCACCTGGATCCGGGCCGAGCCGTCGATCCCGGTCGAGAGGAGGCGGACCTCGTAGGGTGGGTGCTGGAGGCTCCCGCCGGGGCCCGTGCGGAGGTCCTCCTGTCGCCGTCCCCCGCTGCTCTCGACCAGTACGGTCGCGCGCTCGACCCCGGACGCGACCAAGGTCAGCTCGAGCTGACCGCCGTCGACGAGCGCCCGCTCCCCGAGTTCGAGCTCGACTTCGGTCTTCCACACCTCCTCGCCGGGAACGTTGGCGATCCCCTCCCGGCTGACGGTGGCGCTGCATCCCGCGGCGACCAGGGCGGCGACGAGGATCCAGACCCGGCTCATCCGACGATCTCCGCCTCGAAGTCGTGGATGTTCGGGTGCGGCGCCGTCCAGCGCGGGGTCGCCCAGACGCCTTCGAGGACCGTCCGGGGATCGGGCATGGGCGCGGCCTCGGCCTCGGCCACGGAGGCGTCCAGCTTCTCCTGGATCCGGCGGTCGATTCGCTCGGCCTGGTTGTCCGTCAGGATCCCCTCGTGGACGAGGAAGCGGCGGTAGCGGTCGACCGGATCCCTGGCCTCCCACGCGTCCAGCTCCTCCTGCGGCACGTAGCGCTGGTCGTCGTGCTCGGCGTGGCCCTTCCGGCGGTAGGTCTTCACCTCGATCAAGGTCGGGCCGTCCCCGCGTCGCGCCCGGTCGACCGCGCGCCGCGCGGCCGCGTACGACTGGAGGACGTCGTTCCCGTCGACCTGCTCCCCGGCGCAGCCGTAGCCGGCGGCGCGATCCACCATGTCGCGGTTCCCCATCTGCTTCGCCGTCGGCGTCGAATACGCATAGCAGTTGTCCTCGGCCACCAGCACGACGGGAAGCCTCCGGGCGCAGATGAAGTTCCAGCCCTCGTGGGAGGCGCCGGTAGAGAATCCACCGTCTCCGATGTAGACCAGGCACACCCGATCCTCGCCCTTCATTCGCGAGGCGAGCGCGACCCCGGCCATGACCGGGATCATGTCGCCGAGCATCGACACCGGGCCGACGAACCCCTTCTCCAGGTCGCCGAAGTGGATGTTGAGGTCCCGCCCCCGCGAGGGGCCGGTGGCCTTGGCCATGTACTGCTTCAGGATGTCGACCGGCTCGGCGCCCTTGACGAGGATCGAGCCGAGATTGCGGATGAGGGGACTGACCAGGTCGCGCTTCTCCAGCGCGTACGCGGTGCCGACCGACTCCGCCTCCTGCCCCAGCGACCGGTAGACGCCACCCACCACCTTCCCCTGGCGGTACAGGTTGACCAGGCGTTCCTCGAGGCGGCGGTTGAGCAGCATGAACCAGTACAGGTCCAGGTGGTGCGCCCGCTCGAGGTCGAGCTCCTCCGGAACGACGATCTCCGGGACGTCGAGGGCGGCGGTCGGGGCGGTGTCGCTCATGCGCTCTGGGAGGTCTCCCTCGGGAGCCGATCGATCACGAGCGGGACAAGGTAGGCCGGCCGGCGACCGGCGGCGAGGGTTGGCTCAGCGCGCGACCAGCGCCTCGAGCCGCCGGTCGGCGCGGCGCCGCTCGGTCGCGTCCAGGATGGCCTTCCGTACGCGGATCGACTGCGGCGTGACTTCCACGAGCTCGTCGGCCGCGATCCATTCGAGGGCCTGGTCGAGCGACTGCTCGCGCTGGGCCTTGAGACCCGTATCCACCTCGCGCGTCGAGGAGCGGTGGTTGGTGACGTGCTTGCGCTTGGTGGGGTTGCATGGCAGGTCACCCGGCCGCGCGCTCTCACCGACGATCATCCCGGCATAGATCTTGTCCATCGGCTTCACGAACAGGGTTCCCCGCGGCTGGAGGTTCTCCAGCGCGAACGAGGTCGCGGCCCCCGCGTCCAGCGAAACCATGGCGCCCCGGTCCCTGTGCTCGACATCCCCCCGCCACGGCTCGAAAGACCGGAAGCGGCTGGTCAGGATCCCCAGCCCCCGGGTGTCGGTCAGGAACTCCGAACGGTAGCCGATGAGGCCACGGGTGGGGATGGTGAAAGACAGGCGAACGAGACCGGTGCCGCCGTTGTGGACGCCGACGAGCTCGGCGCGCCGGCGAGCCAGCTTTTCGTAGACCGATCCCTGGTGCGCGTCGGGGATCTCGACGATCAGGTCCTCGATCGGTTCGAGCAGGGTGCCGTCCTGGGCCTCGCGGGTGATCACCTCGGGGCGCGACACGCAGAGCTCGATACCCTCGCGCCGCATCTCCTCGATCAGGATCGCCAGGTGGAGCTCGCCGCGGCCCGAAACCTTGAGCCCGTCCGCGCGGCCGACGTCCTCGACCCTGAGCGCCACGTTGACGCGCGCCTCCCGCTCGAGCCGGTCCCGGATCTGGCGCAAGGTGACCGCCTTCCCCTCGCTCCCGGCCAGCGGGCCCGAGTTGACGAGAAAGAGCATCGAGACGGTCGGCTCCTCGATCTCGAGGGGCGGAAGCGCCGGCGCCTCGAGATCGGTATGGCCCAGCGTGTCGCCCACGCCCAGCTCCTCGAAGCCGGCGACCCAGACGATGTCGCCGGCGGACACCTCTTCGACCTCCTCGCGCTCGACGCCTCGAGTCACCCACAGCCGTGACGATCGGCCGGCCTCGTGGCCGACGACCCGGAAGGAGGACCGGTCCGGTCCTTCCCATTCCGCGGTCGTCCGAATGAGGGGATCTCCCACCCGGTGGCTTCCCGCCAAGACGCGCCCGCATCCGATCCGGCCTAGGTAGTCGCTCCACGCGAGCGTCGAGACCTGCATGCGGAACGGGGCGTCGCGGGTGACCGACGGCGCCGGGACCCGCCCGACGATCGTCTCGAACAGGGGCGCCACGCCGCGCCGCTCGTCCTTCAGGTCGGGCACGAACCAGCCGTTCAGCCCCGACCCGTAGAGGACCGGGAAGT
>DASRVA010000014.1:0-8472 GCA_035687745.1 Gemmatimonadota bacterium | reverse complement strand
GGCCAGATCGTGGCGGGCGAGGACGAGCGGTGTTCCCGTCCGGATCAGCGACTCGTCCCAGGCGGCCAGCTCTTCCGCGCTCGCGCGCGCCCGCAGGGCCTCGTTGCGCTGGCGGAGGGTCCGGGCATGGGTCTGGATCGTCCGCCAGTGGCGCCCCGCCGCTCGCGCCAGAAGCGTGTCCAGGAACCGGCGCCGCTCGGCGGGCGGCCCGACGACGATCTCGGGGTCGCCCGGCGAGAGCAGCACGGTCACGATCGCGCCCACCGCCTCGGCCGGGCCCGGGGCCGCCACGCCGTCGATCGTGATTCTGCGCGCCGTGCGGTCACTCGACACCGAGACGCGTCGCGTTCCGCCGTCGCCGTACGCCACCTCGCCCGTCACCCGAAAACGCTCCTCGCCGAACGCGATCACCTCGCCGTGCTTGGCACCGCGAAACGAGCGGAACAGCGCGAGGTAGTGGACCGCCTCGAGAAAGTTCGTCTTCCCCTGCCCGTTGGCGCCGATCAGGACCGCCCCGTGGGGCGGGATCTCGATGCTCGTGGAGCGCAGGTTGCGGAAGCGGTCGAGGCCGATTTCGATCAGCCGCACCGGGTGCCTCGATCCGGGTCCCCCATCGAGGACTAAATATAACTCTGATAAGGACTTCGGGCAACGGTGACCGGGTCGCCCGGGAAGGGTCCAAACCTGGTCTTACTTAATCATAACATCCAGCTTGATCACTCCTGGAGGCGGAGCGGCATGACGAGGCACAGGAACGCCTCGTCGCCGCCGTCGGCCGGCATCACGACGGCCGCCCGTTCGGGCGCCTTGAGCGTCATCTCGACCTCGTCGGAGTCCACGAAGCGGAGCACCTCGAGCAGGTAGTTGGCGTTGAACCCGATGTCGATTTCGTCACCCTCGTAGGCGGCGGGCATCTGCTCCGATCCCTCGCCCACGTCGGGGGTCGAGACGTGGAAGCGCAGGAGGTCATCCCCCAGCGAGAGCCGCACGCGGTGCGTCTGGTCGCTGGCCATCACCACCATCCTCCGGAGCGCCCCGACCAGCCTCTCCTTGTCGAGCCGGGCGCGCTTGTCGTTGTCGCGCGGGATCACCTGCTCGTAGTTCGGATACGGGCCCTCGATGAGCCGGCTGAACACCTCGCCGCGCTGGCCCTGGAAGCCGATCTGCTTGCCGTCCGTGGCCACCCTCAGCTCGTCGTCGGGAGCGAAGATCCGACCGATCTGGGCGAGCGCCTTGGGCGGGACGATCATGCTGCGCGACTCGGACCCGCCGTTGGGGCTCGGCACCGAGTAGCGCGCCAGACGGTGGCCGTTGGTCGCCACCATCTGCATCCGGTCCTCGCCCACCTCCCACAGGACCCCGTTCAGGATCGGCCGCGTGTCCTCGGTCGAAGCGGCGAACGCGGTTCGCGTGGCGAGCCGGTCGACGACCCCGGCCGCGACCGCGAACCCAGTCGCAAAATCGAGCTTCGGGAAGCCGGGGAAGTCCTCGGCCGGGAGCCCGTGCACCCGGAACCGCGAGCTCTCGCACTCGACCGTCACGTGCTCGCCGGATCCTTCCACGCGGACCACGCTCGCCGGCAAGGCCCGGACCATGTCGGTGAGCTTGCGGGCGGGCAGGGTCACCCGGCCCGGCTCGTCGACGCTGGCCGCGGCCCGGACCGTGACCGAAAGATCGAGGTCGGTGGCCGAGACGGAGAACACGTCATCCTCGGCCTCGACCAGCACGTTGCCGATGATCGGCAGCGGCGTCCGCGCCGGTACGACGTTCGACACCGCGCTCAGCGCTTCGAGCAGGTCACCTTGAGAGATCGTGAACCGCATGGTTCTGCCTCCGGACATCCTCGAGTTATCCCCGATGAAGATCGATCTGACTCTACGAAAGATAGATCATTCGTAATAGAACTAGGGAGCGTGGATTTGTGGACTGGCGACACTCGATCTCCCGGCGATGGCCACCGGCCGGGCGGGGATGCCTCCGAGTCCGGCGTCGACGGTTCTGGGCTCGCTGTGGACGGTGCAGGGAGGCATGTGGACGAACGCCGCTTTGGCTCCGTCGTCCACCACCGGTCCACGCCGAACCATCATTCCGTCCACAGTCGCCGAGTCAGCTGGCGATACGGTCCCGCAGCTGCTCGATCCGTCGCCGGACGCCGCGGTTGCTCTTGATCTGGGAGTCCACCTTGTCGCAGGCGTGGATGACGGTCGTGTGGTCACGACCACCGAACGCCTGACCGATCTCGACGAGCGGGAGATCGGTGAGCTGCCGGCACAGGTGCATCGCCACCTGGCGCGGCACGGTCAGGTTCTTGGTCCGCTTGCGGGACTTGAGCCCTTCGACGGTGACGCCGTAGTCAGTCGCCACCTCGTGCTGGATGCGGTCCACGGTGACGCGCCGGGTCTCCGTGCTGAGGATGTTCTTCAAGACCTCCTCGGCCAGCTCGATCGTGACGTCCGAAGCGTTCAGGCTGGAGTGGGCGATCAGCCGGATCAGGCTTCCCTCGAGCTCGCGGACGTTGGACTTCACGTTCTTCGCGATGAATAGAATGACGTCCTGCGGCAGATCCAGTCCGGTCCGGCTGGCCTTGTGCTGGAGGATGGCGATCCGGGTCTCCAGGTCGGGCGGCTGGATGTCGACGACAAGCCCCCACTCGAAACGCGAGACCAGCCGCTCCTCGAGCGTCGGGATCTCCTTGGGAACGCGGTCGCTCGTGACGACGATCTGCTTGTGCGCGTCGTAGAGGGCGTTGAACGTGTGGAAGAACTCCTCCTGAGTGGCGTCCTTGCCCTGAAGGAACTGGACGTCGTCGATCAGGAGCATGTCCATGCGCCGGTACTTGTTGCGGAAATCGAGCGTCTTACCGAACTGGAGGGCCTCGATCATCTGGTTCATGAACGTCTCGGCCGAGAGATAGCAGACACGCTCGAGGTGACCGGTCTCCAGGGTGGTGTTGCCGATCGCCTGCATGAGGTGGGTCTTGCCGAGCCCGACGCCCCCGTAGATGAAGAGGGGGTTGTAGCTCTGGGCCGGCTTGCCGGCGACGGCCAGCGAGGCGCCGTGGGCGTACTGGTTGGAGTTGCCCACGACGAACGTGTCGAACGTGTAACGCGGGTTGAGGGGAAGCCCGAGGTTGATCGTGCCTCCTGACCGGGCCCCCGGAAGGGGCCGGTTCGTCGCCACGGCGTCCGGGACGGGCCGGCCCGGAACAGGTTCGGTCTCCCCGTCGGCCGATTCGAAGACGAAGACGATCCTGAGCTGCTCGTCGAACAGGGCGGCGATGATCTCGGCCAGCACCGCGCCGTACTGCCCCTCGATGTAATCGACGGCGAACTGGTTCTTGACGTGGACCAGCAGCTCGTCGGCGGTCAGCGCGACCGCCTCGGTCGGCTCGAGCCAGGTCGTGAAGGTCTGGGGGTTGATGCTCTTTCGGGTCTCCTCGAGGATGAGGGACCACACCTCGGGCGCGGTCAGTTCGGCTGAATACACGACTCCGGGCTCCGCTTGGACGGGAATCAGGTCTTGTGAGCGTGCGGCGCGCGTCGAAAGGACGTCCATAGTAGCCCGCGTCTGGAGACGTGTCAACCGGCCGACGGAGGGCGTGCCGGAGTGCGCGGCACGGTTGACGGCGGCGGTTGGCGGGGCGTACATTCTCCGGCCTTTTCAGCCGCATTTTCCGGTCCACATTTCCCGCTTACCCGCGAGACCACGATGAAACGCACGTATCAGCCGAGTCGGCGCAAGCGGCGCAACAAGCACGGATTTCGCGCGCGGATGAAGACCCTTGGAGGGCGCAAGATCCTCTCCAGGCGCCGTAGGAAGGGTCGCGCCCGGCTCTCCGTCTCGGGCGAGTTCTCCCGCAAGCGGCGCTAGCTTCGACCGGCGCCGGGATCGGTCGAGCTCCGGTGGGTGCCATCCCCCGGGACCGTCGCGTCACCACTCGTGGCGAGATCCTCAGGCTCCTGCGCGGGCCCGGTGTCCAGGGGGCGAATCTCGAGCTCCACTGGCGTCCGGCCGCGGAGGGCGTGTCCCGGGCGACCTGCATCACCCCGAAGTACGGGCACACGAGCGTCGAGCGGAATCGGCTGAGGCGCCGATTGACGGCTCTCCTCGCGAGCGAGCTCCTCTCGCGGCCGGAGCCATGCGACTATCTCGTCCGGGCGCGGAGCGGGGCCTACGACCTCGACTTCCAGGAGCTCTCGCGGGCCCTCCAGGCGCTCGCGAAGGAGATGACGACGTGAAGGGGATCCTCCTGGCGCTGATCCGTCTCTATCAGGCCGCCACCGCCTGGCGACCCTCTCCGTGCCGCTACCAGCCGACCTGCTCGGAGTACGCCCGGGGCGCGATCGAGGTCCACGGCGCCCGGCGGGGGGGAGGCCTGGCGATCCGGCGGATCCTGCGCTGCCATCCGTGGCACCCGGGCGGCCACGACCCGGTGCCGCACGAGATCGGGAAGGCGGCCCGGGGTTGAACGAGCAGCGGCGGGTCCTGCTCGCGTTCCTCCTCATGATGGTGGTCCTCGCGGGCACCCAGTGGTGGTATTCCCGGATGCGGCCCGATGAGGTCCCCCCGGCGGAGCCGGACTCGACGGCCGTCGCGCCGTCCCTGCGGGACGAAGAGCCGGCCGCCCACCCGCCGGCCGTCCCGGAACCGGTCGTTCTCGCCCCGGACTCGGTCGCGGGCATGGACCGCCCTCCGGACGAGGCTTCCGACCGGACGGCGCCGCCCGGCGACAGCCTGGCCGCCCCGCCGGTTCCCGTCGTCATCGAGACCCCTCTCTACCGGCTCACGATAGACCCGCGCGGGGGCGTCCTCCGGCAGGTCGAGCTCCTCAGGTACCCCTCGTACACGAGCCCCGGGCCCGTCCGCCTGGTCCCGGAGGAGGCCATGTTCCTGAACCGGGCCGCCAACCTGGGCGGCCAACGGGTCGCCCTGGCCGCCACCCGCTATGTCGCGGGCGACACCCTGCTCAGGCTTCCCGCGGGAGCCGCGCCCGCGACCCTGCGTCTGGTCGCGGCCGGAGCCGGGCCCGGGATCGAGCAGACTTATCGCTTCGACGCCGACAGCTACGTGATCGACGTCGAGACCCGCTTCGGGGACCCGGCCGACGGTGTCCTCGTCACCGGGCTCGGCCCGCGCCTCCTCTCCAACGAGAAGAAGCCGCGCGAGGACTACTCCCAGCTGCGGGCCGTGGCTCGGGTCGACGGAGAGGTCGTGGACCACCAGGCCGGCGACCTGGACGAGGGGGACGGGGTCTCGCTGGGGGGCGAGGTGGAGTGGGCGGGGCTCAGGAACAAGTACTTCCTGGCGATGGTGCTGGCCCCCGCCGACGGGCCGCCCCTCTCGGCGGTCTCCCTGCGCGGCGAGCCCGGCGACAGCCTCCCGACCCTCGAGGTCGGGGTCGCCACCCCGATCGTGGACGGGGTGAGCGTGCACCGGCTCTATCTGGGACCCCAGGAGTACTCGCGGCTGGCGGCCCTCAACGACGGGCTGGACGACGTCAACCAGTACGGCTGGTCGTGGATCCGGTGGATGATCTCCCCGTTCGCGAAGGCGATCGTCGTGGTCATGCTGTGGCTGCACCGCTTCATTCCCAGCTACGGCCTCGTCATCGTCGTGTTCGCGGTTCTCGTCAAGATCGTGACCTGGCCGCTCACGACGAAGTCCTATCGCTCGATCCGCGCCATGCAGGAGCTTCAGCCCGAGATCCAGCGGATCCGCGAGCGCCATAAGGAGGATCCCCAGAAGATGCAGGCGGAGACCATGCGGCTCTATCGCGAGCGCAAGGTGAACCCGATGGGCGGGTGCCTGCCGAACCTGCTGCCGATGCCAATCCTCTTCGCGCTCTTCTTCGTGTTCCAGTCGACGATCGAGTTCCGCGGCCAGTCGTTCCTGTGGCTGCCCGACCTGTCGCAGGCCGACCCCCTCTACATCCTGCCGATCTTCCTGGGCCTCTCCATGCTGGCGTCCTCGAAGCTGACCACGACCAGCGACCCGAGGATGGCCGCGATGACGTACGTCATGCCGATCGTATTGACCTTTGTCTTCCTCAATCTGGCGGCCGGGCTCACCTTGTACTATGCGATCTCAAATATGCTCATGTTCGGTCAGCAATGGAACTTGAAAAGGAGATTTGACACCCAGGCAGCGCCGGCGGAGGCCGTCGGCTGACCGTCGTGCTCTTGCCCCGGAAGGGAACGGGCGCCACATTGCGGGAGCCCGCCGGGCCCCGGCACGGCGCAAGACCTCGATCCTCTGTTCCTTGACGATCCGGCGCGGCGAGGCCGACGACGACGGACAACCACAGTCCCGTAGAGACCCGGGAATCGGCGCGGGCCGCGCGCGAGCGGCTCGAGCGTGAGGTGGAGCGTCTTTTCGCCGAGGATCCCCCGGTGACCAGGGGGGACACGCGCTTGGACGCCGAGACTTCCGGGAGGGTTTCACGTGAAACGGTCGCGCCCCGTTCCGATGAGCCTTCCACCGACCAGCGGCCGGGCGTTTCACGTGAAACGATGCCGGGTCGGGTCGTGGCCGTGGTCAACCAGAAGGGCGGCGTGGGGAAGACCACGACGGCGGTCAATCTCTGCGCCTCGCTCGCGGTGGCCGAGCGCCCGACCCTCCTGATCGACCTGGATCCGCAGGGCAACGCGACCAGCGGGGTCGGTATCGGAAAGGACGGTCTCGAGGCCAACGTCTACGACGTCCTCGTGAACGAGCTCCCGCTGGCCGAGGCCGTGATTCCGACCCAGATCCCGTACCTCGACCTGGTCCCCGCCACCGTGGACCTGTTCGGGGCGGAGGTCGAGCTGGTCAGCGCGATCGGGCGGGAGCACCGTCTCGAGGGAGCCCTCGACGGTGTCCGCGATCGCTACGAGTGGGTGCTCGTCGACTGCCCGCCCTCGCTCGGGCTCCTCACCGTCAACGCCCTCACCGCGGTCGACTCGGTCCTCATCCCCATCCAGTGCGAGTACTACGCGCTCGAGGGGCTCTCCCAGCTCCTCGGCACGATCCGGATCGTCCAGCGGAAGCTGAATCCCCGCCTCGCCATCGAGGGGGTGCTGCTCACGATGTACGACGCCCGCCTGAACCTGGCTCGGCAGGTCGAGCAGGAGGCGGTCGAGTACTTCGGGGACCGGGTCTACGAGACCGTCATCCCGCGCAACGTCCGGCTCTCCGAGGCGCCCAGCTTTGGCAAGCCGGTGATCCTCTACGACGTTCTCTCGTCCGGCGCGACGAGCTACATGAAGCTGGCGGAGGAGCTGATCGAGAAATGTCGACCCAACGCAAGCGGCTCGGAAAAGGTCTAGGCGCGCTCCTCGGGGAGTCGGCGGTCGAGGCCGCGCGGCGTCCCGGGAGCGAAACGGAGCGCGTCGAGGTCGAGCGGATCGTGCCCAACCGGCATCAGCCACGGGCCCGCTTCGACGACCAGGGGATCGCCGAGCTGGCCGCCTCGATCGCCCAGATGGGGGTCCTCCAGCCGCTTCTGGTCACGCCGCTCGAGGACGGCCGCTACATGCTGGTCTCCGGGGAGCGCCGGCTGAGGGCCGCCCGCCGGGCCGGGCTCCCCACCGTGCCGGTCGTCGTCCGCGAAGTCGAGGACCGGGAGCTCCTCGAGCTGGCCCTGGTCGAGAACCTGCAGCGGGAGGACCTCGATCCGATCGAGGAGGCGAGCGGTTATCGGGAGCTCGTGGATGCCTTCGAGATGACCCAGGCGGAGGTGGCCGAGCGGGTCGGGCGAAGCCGCCCGGCCGTGGCCAACGCGATCCGGCTCCTGGATCTCCCGGACGAGGTACAGGGACTCGTGCGGGGCGGGGCCCTGTCGGCGGGTCATGGGCGGGCGCTCCTGGGGCTGGCCGACCGGCGGGCGATCTCGCCCTTGGCGAAGAAGGTCGTGCGGGACGGGCTCACCGTCCGGCAGGTCGAGCGGCTCGTCAAGCGGGAGAACCGGGGGCCCAGCACCCAAGCCCCGACGGCTGGCCGCCCGGGCCCCGACGAGCTGGAGCGCAGGCGGATCGAGGAGGACCTTCAGCGGTCGCTCGGAACCCGCGTACGGCTCCGGGCGGACCGCTCCGGGAAGGGCCGGCTCGAGGTCGACTTCTTCTCGTTCGACGATCTGGAGCGAATCGTGCAGCGATTGAAATCCGGAACGTGAAGCGCGGCCACCTGACCTTGATGATGGTTCCCGAGGACGAGGGCGACGTGCGCAGGATCCGTGTCTCCTATCGCGCGGTGCGGTGGGGGGGCGCGGCCGCGGGAGCCCTCGGCATCGTCCTCCTGCTCGCCCTCGGCACGTACGGGAACGTCCTCAGCCGGGCGACCCGGGCGGCCCTCCTCGAACGGGAGAATCGGAGGCTCACGGCCGAG
Organism: Gemmatimonadota bacterium; assembly: GCA_035687745.1. Taxonomy (GTDB): domain Bacteria; phylum Gemmatimonadota; class Gemmatimonadetes; order JACCXV01; family JAHWKZ01; genus DASRVA01. The sequence continues at coordinate 111 of DASRVA010000014.1, read as the reverse complement.
AACGCCAAGGTAGACGAGATCGTGGAGAACCTCGAGCGGACCGAGCGCACGTACCAGCAGATCCGGTCGCTGGCGGGGCTCGGGGAGATGACGCCGCCGGTCGCCGCGGCG
>DASRVA010000013.1:0-5275 GCA_035687745.1 Gemmatimonadota bacterium | reverse complement strand
GGCCCGCCGGCGACGGGCCGACCGGCCAGGGCGGCGTCGACGTCCCGGAGCCTGTCGGTCAGCTCCCGCCCGTCGACCACCATCTGGAACTCGAGGAACGCCGTCCGCTGGACCAGCTCCTTGGCCCGTTCCTGGTCCTGGATGCCCGGGAGCTCCACGATGATCCGCTCGTCACCGACCTTCTGGATCAGCGGCTCGGAGACACCGAACTGGTCGACGCGGTTGCGGATGATCTCGAGCGCACGATCGGTCGCGTCCCGACGCTCCTCGTCGTTGAAGGAGCGCTCGGTCTCGTCGAGCTCGAGAACGAGGTGCATGCCGCCCTGCAGGTCGAGACCGAGCTGAATGGCGCGGGATTTCAGGCGGTCCCAGGCGCCGGGATCGCTCTGCTCGAGGTTCTGCCGGTCCTCCGGCGACATCGTGTAGAGGCGCACGGTGGGCCACAAATACCAGGCCGCGGCGGCGAGAGAGAACGCCACGATCGCCCAGCGTATCCTCAGGTCATGACGCATTCGGTCGGGTCGGGGATCCGTTCCGGACCCCGTCAGGGCAGGATGTTCCGGTTGATAGACAGAAAAACGTGAAGTTAGACCGCTCCAAGATCGTCGTCAAACGCTCACCGTCGGAGAGCGGTTGTGGCCGCTCGTCGAAGAGCGCTCAAGACAACCGCCGGAGGGCGCTCAAGGTGGCCGAGATCAAGGCGCCCGACTGAGGACGGCCGAGGCGCACTGCCTAGTGCGCCGCAGGACGGCCGAAGGAGGGCAACGCAGATATCGGCCAATCTTCAGCGCCCGTGCTTAATCGATGCGGCGCCAGACCTCGAACACGGCCATCCCCACCCCCACCCTCACGAACTTCTCGCTCACCCCGTGCTCCTGGACGTCGCCGCGCCCTCCGATCTCCACCGCCACGTCCACCCGGCTCAGCCGGCTGAACCCGCGGCTGTACCCGAGCCCCAACGCCCACTCCGAGACGGGCTCGCCGTCGAGCCGGAGCGGGAGCCTCCGCCACCTGTACCCGACCCGCAGCGGAGCCTCGGGGCCGATCACGAAGAGGATCGGGCTCCGGGGGGCGAACTCGAGGCCGCCTCCCAGATCGAGCGCGTCTCCGACGCCGGTCGTCGTGTCGTCCAGATCCTCGTCCCGCGTTCCCTCCCAGCCGGCCCAGCGCGCGGCCGCACCCATGCTGAGACGGTCCGAAACGCGTACCGAGGCCTCCACGAGGAGCTCGTCGGGGAGGCGGACCTCGGCCTCGCGGCCGATCAGGTCCGGGTCCATGGCCCGCGTCACCTCGCTGTTCAGGTCGGGGCGCAGCCGGTAGGCGACCCCCACGCGGGCGCTCTCCCCGAGGTGTCGCGCGACCCCCAACGCGAGGCCGACGCCTCCGAAATCGCGGGCCAGGGTGTCGCTCGTCCCGATCGGCTCGGGCACCGATATGGAGCGCACCACCTCCCGGGACCCCAGGTAGACGTCCAGCGCGAGGCCGGCGCTGGTTCGCTCGTCCAGCCGCATGGAGAGCGACGGAGAGAGCATGCCGACCCCGCCCCCGGATTCGAGCCCGGCAGGTACAGTGTCCCCCTCGAACACGAAGCTGGACTCGATTCCGGCGTCGAAGTCGAGGTACTGCGCGTAGCCCACGCCGATCACGGCGCCGAAGCCGGGGACGGCGGCCTGCGCCATCGGGAACACGACGTCCTCGAACTCCCCGGAGGCCTCGACGTCCTCGGCCGTCGTCCGCTGGCCCAGGAGCGACAGGTAGAGACCGGCGCGCTCGAAGTCGGCGAGCCAGGCCGGATTGTCCAGCGAGAAGATCTCGCCGGGAAGACCGGCGGCGGTCCCGCCCATCCCGCGGCTCCGGACGCTTTCGCCCGACCCCGGCAGGCCCGGCAGGGGCAGGTTGAACACGCTCTCCTGGGCGGACGCGGGCGAGCCTGCGAGGAGGGCCGCGAAGGCGAGCGCCGCCGGGAACGCCGGGCGCGAGACCCGCCCCGTCACGATCGCTCGGGCGGGAGGAGCACGAGCCGGAGGTGCGGCCTGCGCTCGGGAGGCGCCTCGGGCCCCGGGAACCCCACGGCGCCGAACTCCGCCGTCTCGTTGGCCAGGATGACGAACAGCCCGCGGTTGGTCTCCGGGGCCCGCAGCCAGGTCCGGATGACCCGCGTCAGGAACGGGCTCTCGAAGACCAGCGAGTCGATCGGCAGGCTGTCCGCGACGACCGGCGCGAGGCCGTAGAAGTCCTGCCCCGCCGGGGTCGCGAGGATCGTCTTGTCGCCCAGAAACTCGCTCGCCACCCGGCCGGATACGAAGGCGATGGAATCGCCGGGGAGGCTCACCCCTTCCACGGGCAGGACGAGCTGGGCACGGGCGACCACGGTGCCGACCGGCAGGGACTCGAGGTCGGGCACGAGCACGAGCCGGCGGATTTCCGCCCCGCCGCCCACCACCAGGTCTCCGGCCGGCACCCCGCCTCCATCCGCCAGGAACGTGTCCTCCCGCGCCAGGATCGAGATCTCGGCGGCGGGGCTTCCGGGGGCGGACAGCTGGACGACGAACTCGAGTCGGGGCCCGTTGGCGTTGACGCCCCCGGCGCCCCGTGACACGAACTCGACCCGCGCGCCCGGCGTCTCCTGGACGAGGACGAGGCCTTCGTTCCCGGCGTCCCCGGCCAGCCAGCCGGCCACCAGCTCGACCGGCAGCGGGATGCTAATCGAGTCGACCGCGGCCGAGTCCTGCTCTCCCGTGCCCGGGATCGTGAACTCGGCGAGCGGAACCGGATCGAAGTCGCCGCCGGGGAGGGCCCACGGCACGCCGAGGTCGCGACGCTCCCAGGTGGCCGCCTCCTCGGTCCAGGCGGCGGTTACCCGGTGGACGGCGAGCTCCACGGGCTCTTCTATGGACTCGAGCAGGAACCGAAGCGAGGCCTCCACGATCTCGCTGTCGTCGGGGAAGCTGTCGGCCCCGGTCAGCGAGAACCGGATCAGCGGACGGGCCTCGAAGCCGGCCGGGTCCGGCCACTCGTGGGCCATGACGACGCGATCCGCGTCGCCGCGATCGGCCGGGAAGATCGAGACCTCCTCGGCCAGCTCGAACTCGGACACCGTCACGATCTCGAGCTCCCCGCCCAGCGCGCCGCCCGGCAGCAGATCGTCTCCGACCGGGCTTCCGCCGTCTCCCGAGCAGGCTGCCGTCCACAGCGTCACGACCGCGACCAGGCTCCGCATCACGTGCGGACGACCCCCGCGCCGACGTCGTATTCGTCGACGATGGCCATGATGACGGCGTCCACCGGCCGGCCATCGGTCAGCCCGGTCTGACGGGCGGAGCTGCCGGTGGCGTAGAGCACCACCTCTCCCGCACCCGCTCCGACCGCGTCGACGGCCACCATGTACCCCTTCTCGGGCGCCAGGTCCACGTCCAGGTCCCGCACCAGCAGGAGCTTGAGACCCTCCAGCTTCTCGTCCTTCCGGGTCGCCACGACGCTGCCGACAACGCGTCCCATCTTCATGACCGTCCCGGCTCCATGCGGAAGGGTTTCGGAAGGAGCTCCCCGAGCGTGAACCGGTGGCGCCCTCCACCGTCGGCGACGACGGTGATCGGCAGGTCGTCCGGCGCGAGCTCGCTGAGGGCCTGCCGGCAGGCCCCGCACGGATGCGGGGTCGGTCCCCCGGTCGGCCCGCCGGCCACGACGACCAGGCGCCGGAAGCTCCGCGCACCGGCCGCCACCGCGCTGTAGAGGGCAACCCGCTCCGCGCAGCAGGTGACCGAGTACGAGGCGTTTTCCACGTTGCACCCTTCGAACACGCGCCCGTCCTCGGTCTCCAGGGCGGCCCCGACCCTGTAGCCGGAGTACGGGGCGTACGCACGCGCGCGCGCGGCGATCGCCCGCTCCTCGAGGGAATCGGCGCTCACGTGAGCTCCAGGTAGCGGGTCCGGAGATCGGTGAGAACCCCGTCGAGAGCCCGTGCCGCCTCCGGGGACAGCTCGTTCCGCAGGAGCTCACGGAGCGTCGACAGAAGGTCGATGTACTGTTTCCCCTCGCGCGCCAGGACCCGCCTCTCGCCGGTTTCGTCGAGGGGGATCTCGCCGAGGCACTGGCTCGCCCTGAGGACGATGTACTGGACGACGTCGAAAAAGGGAGCTTCCGGAACCTTGTGAACGGGGGCCGTGTCCGCCGGGGGTGATTCGGGAGGCGTGGCCGAGGGAGCGGGAGCCTCTGCGCCCGCCGCGATCACCACGCCCGGCTCCCGGCCGGGGCCGTCCTTTTCCTCCCGGACCGGCGGCGCCTCGGCGGCCGGCGCGGGGCGCGATTCCTCCTCCGTCGCGTGGGCCGACCGGCGCTCGCGGAACCTGCCCTCACCCTCGGACATCCTGGTCTCCCTTCCGGTACCGGCGGGTTGCCCGCGCGGTGATGCCGGTGAACACGGCGTAGCTAGAGAGCCCGCTCTCGACGGCGACGTCGACAACAGAGCGGGTCGCGCCGGCCTGACGGCCGATCAGGGTCGCCACCTCCCCGGGTTCCAGGTCCGGGAACGGGGTCGCGTCCACGATCGTCACGTCCATGCAGACCGCGCCGCGTATCGGGACGGATCGACCACGGATGAGCGCGTGGCCGCGGTTCGAGAGCGCATACGGCAAGCCATCTCCATACCCCACCCCCAGAAGCGCGATCCTTTCTTCTCGGCGCGCCACGTAGAGACGGTGGTAGCTGACCGACTCCCCCGCGGGAAGCCGCTTCACCGCCACCACCCGCGCGTGCCAGCTCAGCGCGGCGGTGAACTCCGCCCCGTCGAACCCCGATCCCTGGTCGCCTGGATCGGTCGCGATCTCCTCGACCGAACCGTAGACCGCGATCCCCGGCCGCACCAGCGTCCGGCTCGCTCCACGGAACCGGAGCGCCGCGGCGCTGTTGGCGACGTGAACATGGCGGGGGTGGAACCCGCGCTCGGCCAGTGCCAAGAGCACGGCGTCGAAGCGCGCGAGCTGGCGGTCGGTGTGATCCCGCTCGGCCTCGTCGGCGCTGGAGAAGTGGCTGAACATACCCTCGACCTCGAGGCCCGGCAATTCGCGGAGCGCTTCGACGAACGCGACGGAATCGCGGTCCCAGACCCCGCATCGACCCATCCCCGTGTCGACCTCGACGTGGACGGTCGCGGTGCGGCCGGCTTCGCGTGCGGCGGCCGCCACGGCCTCCGCCTGAGCGCGCCCGGTGATCGCCGGGACGACGCCCAGGTCGAGCGCCCGCGCCGCCTCGCCGGGCAGGATCGGCATCAGGCCCA
>DASRVA010000012.1:0-12423 GCA_035687745.1 Gemmatimonadota bacterium | reverse complement strand
GCTCTTCCTCTTCTACTTCCCGCTTGCCTTCCTGGTCATCGTGGGCCTGAGCGCGATCCTTCCGCTGACGGTCGCGATGAAGGTGGGCGCCCTGGCCGGCGCGGTCCTCCTCCCGTTCGCCTGGGCGATCTCGCTCCGGTGGCTGGGCGCGCCCCGTCCGGCCCGGTGGCTGGCGCCCTCCGCGGCGCTCGCCTTCCTCCTGATCGAGGCGCAGACCACCTGGGGGGGCAACCTGGCGAGCCTGCTGGCGGGCGAGTTCGCCTACGCGCTCGGGTTTCCGCTGGCGTGGCTCGCCGCGAGCCACGCCTGGAAGACGCGCGACCAGGTGGCCGGCTGGTGGCCGGCCGGGGTCCTGCTGGCCCTGGCGGGGCTGGCGCACGGCTACACGCTCGTCTGCGCCGCGCTCGGGATCGTCCTCCTCGCCTTCCATCCCCGTCTCTGGTGGCGGCGGTGGTGGCACGTCGTCCGGGTCGGCCTCCTCGCGTTCGGGCTTCTCGCGTGGTGGCTGGTCCCCCTCCTCGGGAACATCCCCTGGACGAACGGCTTCCGGGAGCAGTGGGAGATCGGCGGGCTGGGCGATCTCCTGCCGCCGGTAGTGGCCGCCGCCCTGGCCATCCTGGTCGCCGGCGCGGTCTGGCGCGCGTTCGCCGGGCGACGTCCCGTCCTCGCCCCGGGCCAGGTGTGGCTCATGGCCTTCGCGGCGACGCTCTTCGCCGTATACCAGCTCGGCTACAGCCTGGGCGTGGTCGACGTCCGGTTCCTTCCCATGATGCACGGGGCGCTCCTCCTCGCCGGATGCTGGGAGGCGGGGGCGTGGATCGAGCTCACGCGCCCGGCCCGGCAGCGGATCCTGGCCGCCGCGACGATCGTCCTCGTGTCGGGGGTCGCGGTCGCCTCCGTCGTCTTCCTGCCGTCGTGGGCGCGCTGGAACCTGGGGGGCATGGAGCGCACCACGCGCTGGTCCGACTACGACGGCGTGATGCGAGCGGTGGCCGGCGAGATCGGCGAGCCCCGGGTCGCCTACGAGCACCACCCCGACCACAACGCCGCCGGGACGATCCGCGCGTTCGAGCTCCTGCCGTGGTTCGCCGACCGCGCCACTCTGGAAGGGCTCTACTTCCAGAGCGCGGTCCTCGCGCCCGTCGTGTTCTATCTCCAGTCGGAGATCAGCCTCGGCCCCTCCTGTCCCTTGACCGCGTACGAATGCGGACGCTTCCGTCCGGCGGCGGCCGCGCCGCACCTCGAGCTCCTGGGGGCCTCGGAGCTGGTCGCCTATACGGACTCGCTCACCCGGGCGCTCGCCGGGTCGGACGACTTCGAGGAGCGGGGCCGGTCGGGCGTCTATACGGTCTTCGCGCTCGCCCGCCCGCCGCGGCTGGTCGAGCCGGTCGCCCTGCGCCCGATAGTCGATCGGCACCCGAACTGGCGGCAGGAGGCGTACGACTGGTTCCGCGCGGGAACCGACCTCGACGTCCCGCTCGTACTGGACGAGGATCCCGAGCCCGCCTGGGCCTCGGTCGAGCGATTCCGGCCCGGTCGCCTGCCACGCGTCCCGTACACCACCCGGCCGCGCGTCTCGGCGACCCTCCTGGACGGCGAGGTTCGAATCGAGACCGACACCCCGGGTCATCCGCTCTTCGTCAAGGTCGGGTATCACCCCGGATGGAGGGCGTCCGACGGCTCCCCGATCCATCTGGTGGCGCCGGGGATGCTGCTCGTCACCCCACGCTCCGGGCGCCTCACGCTCGAATGGAGCGCCGGCCGGGCCGGCTGGCTGGGATTCCTCGTGACCGTTCTCGGGTTGGCGGTCCTCGTCGCCGTCGGGGTCCGCGAGCGACGGGCGGGGTGGACCTCCCGGGAGAGCCGCCTCCCCGAGGCGGGGCGCACGGGGTGGATAGGGATCGCCGTGGTCGTCCTCCTCGCGGCGGCGGCGGCAGGGGTCATGCACCGGCGGCATCCGCCGGTCGACTTCCCGGCCCTTCTCGCTCAAGGCCAACGTCACCTTTCTGACAGACGTTTCCCCCATGCGGAGGCGATGTTCGAGAAGATGCTCGCCATCGACACCCCCCACGGCCTCAAGGACGACGCGGCGTTCTACCGGGCCCTGGTTCCCCTGGAGGCGGGCGACCACGACACGGCGTTCGAACGGCTGGAGGCGTTCGTGAAAGATTACCCGGTCTCCACCTATCACACCGAAGCGCGGGTCCGGCTGTCGGATCTCCTCGCGGAGCGGGGCGAGACGGAACGCGCCCGGCGCGAGCTCGAGGAGGCGCATGTCGCTCCTCTCGCGCCGGAGGGATGGCGGACGGCAGCCCGCGAACGCCTCGAGCGGGCTTCGACCGCCAACGCCGAGGAGCCCGCTCCCGTGGCTCCCCGATGAGAGATTCGGTCTCGCTCTTCGTTCCGGCCTACGACGAGGCCGAGACCCTGGTCGACAACATGCCGCGGCTCCTCCAGGCCGCCGAGGAGGTCGCGGCCAACGTTCAGCTCGTCATCGTCGACAACGGATCCACCGACACGACGATCGCGGTCGCCCGCGACCTGGCGTCGACCGATCCCCGGATCGTCCCGCTCCGGATACCGGAGCGCGGCGTCGGCCTGGCCCTCAAGGCCGCGCTGCCGCACCTCCGCCATGACGCCGTCGTCGCCGTCGACGCCGATCTGGCCATGGACCTCTCGTTCGTCGGCGAAGCGCTCGCTCGCCTCGACCGGGGCGCCGACGTCGTGGTCGGCGCCAAGCGGACCGACTCCCAGGACCGGCCCTGGCTCAGGGTCCTGGTCAGCGACCTCTTCGTGTTCGTGATGCGCCGGGGTGTCGGCGTCCCCTTCCACGACGTCTCGATCGGCGCCAAGGCGTACAGGAAGGAGCTGCTCCACCGCTACGAGCGGCTGATCGGCCGCGGGAGCAACTACGTGATCGACATCCTCGTCCAGGCCTGGCGTGACGGCCTCCGAATCGAGGAGCTGAGCGTGGCCTGCGAGGACAATCGAAAGAGCCACTTCAACCTGTTCCACGAGGGAGTGTACCGGTTCGGCCACCTCTTCGGGCTGGTGCTCCGCCGCCGGCTCGGCCTTCTGCGCGCCACCCCTGCTCCCAGCCCCCGTACCCGCCGCGAGGCCCTGCCCATCTCGCGTTGACATCGCGGCCCCGCGCCGATAGCGTGGCCGTGACTCGCACCTTTCTCCTGGAGGTCGGATGATCGAACTAGGGCTAGGGCTCGTCCTGCTCGTCTTACTCGGCCTCGTCGTCGTCCTCGTGGGCTGGGCGATCGTCACCTACAACGCGCTGGTCGGCCTCAGGAACCAGCTCGAGAACGCGTGGGCGCAGATCGACGTCCAGCTCAAGCGCCGCTACGACCTGATCCCCAACCTTGTCGAGGCGGTCAAGGACTACATGGGATTCGAGCAGGATGTCCTGACCAAGGTCACCGAAGCCCGGTCGCAGGCGGCGGCCGCCACGGGCCCCGCCGACCAAGCGCGCGCCGAGAACGTCCTGACCGGGGCGCTCCGCCAGCTCTTCGCCGTGGTCGAGAACTACCCGCAGCTCAAGGCGAACGAGAACGTGATGCGGCTTCAGGAGGAGCTGACCGGGACCGAGGACCGGATCTCCTCGGCCCGCCAGTTCTACAACGAGAACGTGCGGGTCTTCAACACGCGGGTCCAGACGTTCCCGACGACCCTGATCGCGGGGCTCCTCGGGTTCCGCGCGCGGGAGTTCTTCGCCACCGGCGACGATGCCGAGCGGGAGCCGGTCAAGGTCGACCTGCGCTGATCCGGCGGCTCAGTTCCGCGCCCCGGCCTCTTCTTCCTCTGGAACTTCGCGGGCGTCCTCGATGTTGCCGATCGCGAACACGCGATCGGCGCCCCTGAGCTCGCAGAACGCCTCCAGGTACTCGCGCCCGTCGTAGAAGTGGACGTTGAAGGGACGCACGATCCGATCGGTGGTCTCGCCGGTCGAGCGCGCGGTGTAGCGGATGGAGAGCCGGCTCGCCGACGCCACGGCGCGCTGGATCCGGTCGACGATGTCGGGATCCGGATCGACGCCGGACTCGAGAACCTCGGCGTACTTGGCGAACGAGGGGCCCCCGCCGGCCGCCAGTCTGGCCGCCAGGCCGGCCAGTACGTCGTCCCCGGGGTCCTCCTCACGGGCCCGCTCGACCAGCGTCCTCAGACGCGCTCTCTCGCGCTCGGTCAGCTCCATCGGCGCCCAGTATAGGGCGGCTCCGCGAGTCCATCCAGCTCGAACCTTTGCCCGGACCTGGTTCGGCCCTTATATTGCTGATCTGCGAGAGCGGCTCCGGCCTTGTCTCGATGGCGTATCCACAACTCAAGTGAGGCCAGCCGCTTATAGTACCCACCTCAACCACTTTCTCGTCGGTTTCGGAGGTTTGGCAATGGGCTCGAACGGTGGTTTCTCGATCGGCCGCATGTTCAAGAATCTGTTCGGCAAGGCGCAGGCCGTCTCGGAGCAGGGTTCGGTGAAGTGGTTCGACGCACAGAAAGGGTTCGGCTTCATCGAGCGTCCCGACGGCAGCGATATCTTCGTTCACTACAGCGACATCGTCGGCAAGGGCTTCCGCACGCTCAGCGAGGGACAGCGGGTCGAGTTCCAGGTGACGCAGAGCAACAAAGGGCCGCAGGCGGTCAACGTGACGCGGGTGGACGGCAAGTGAGATAGGATCGATTACAGAGGCGTGGATCCGGGAGCCCGCTCGCAAGGCACAGCGTCATAGTGGAGCAGCGTCGCCGATACGGTCTTCACGAAGGCTGCTCCTGATCCATCCATCGGGCTAGGTCGGTTAGGGTCGCCCGGCCGTCCCGCCGCCAGGCGGCGGGCGGGCTCTGCATTCGACCGAGCGCGCACACGCGCTCCACGCCCGCCTCGGCGAGCGGTCCAGCGAGATCGGCAATCCGCTCCTTTGGACCGGTCGTCCCGACCGTAGCGACCTTTCCGCGAAGACCCGGGAAGAATTCCACCGCCTCCATCACATCCCCAACGGGCAGCAACGTGAGCATGCGCGGGACCGGCGGCGGCTCAGGGGGTCCGGCCTCGCGGCGAGCCACGATCGTCCACGCGGAATCGACGTCGCCCGTCCAGGACACCCGGCCGACGCCGGCCTCGAGGCCCGCCGTCCCACGCCACTCGGCGAAGGCCACCCTCTCTGCCAGGCTCGTCTGCGCGCGCGGGGCGCCAGGCCAGCGCTCCACGCAGGCGGCGTGAACCGGCTCCACGAGGTCTGCGACCTCCGTGAGCGAGCCTTCGACGTAGGCCACGACCGGCGACAGGCAACCCATCTGTCCGGCGAAGGCGGTGTCGCGGGCGAGCGCGTCGATGGTCGCCCGGCTTTCCGAGCCGAGCGGCTCTCGAAGCACAATCGCCGCCGACATGCGAGGTCCGTGGAGGACGAGCCGGGTGTGCGGTGAGATCTTCCGCTGGATGGCGGTCATCGTTTCCGCGCCACCCGTCGCGATGACCGCGTCGGCGGAGGCGAGGACCCGCTCGCCGTCGCGGGATCCCCGTTCCCATCCTTCCACCACCACCGAGTTTCCGATCCCCGGATCGACCTCCGCGAGCGTTCGCGCAAAGCGCCCGGCCAGGTCGTCTCCGCCGCTGGGCGGCTTGAGCCAGGCCGGCGACTTCACGCAGAGGGCCGAGACGATGTCGGCGATCGGCGTCGTCGGCACGCCGCGCGCCGCGAGGAAGACGGCGAGCCGGGGGCCAAATGCCCGCCGCTCCAAACCGCCGCTCCGCGCGAACCCGTCCAGGACGGTGGGATCGCCGAGCTCGCCGGCGATCCAGTCACGGAGGCTTTCGAGGGTCCAGGACGAGAACGCCGTGTCGAGGATCTCGGCGATCGGGCGCCGGGGCACGGCGTAGTGAACGGCCAGCGCCTCCTCTCCCGCCTCGCGGTCGGGTCCGGGCCCGCGCCAGCGGCGACACGCCTCGGCGACGACCTCGAGGATCTCCTCGATCGGCCGCGCCCGGAGCGCCTCGCCCGCGGCGACGAGGGCGCGGATCCGGTCGCTGACGCCGGCGGTGGCGGCCACCTCGGAACGGGACACGCTCATTCCCTGTCCAGCCAGAGCTCGGCGGCGAGCGAGCAGCCGCGGGCCTCGGCACCCGGCTCGCGGCCGGCCAGCCGCACGCCGCCATCCACCTTCGCCCCCAGGTCGCTCGTCTGGACGACCAGCGCGCTCCCACGGTTGGCCAGGTCGACGTGGACGAGCGCGCCGGTTTCGCCGGGCTCGACGTCGCGGCCGGAGAAGGGCTCGACGACGCGGACCCGCATCCAGGGCGGGACGCGAAGGACATCCGCCGCGGGCTCGTCGAGGAACCCCAGCGCCTGCCGGAGGACGCCGTCATAGAGCTGCGAGGAGAGCTCGGTCATCCCGTACTCCTGGACCTGGTACGAGCGCGGGATCCCGAGCCGCTCCTCGATCGAGCTCGCGAGCGCTTCGGGATCGGCACGCCGCGCGGCCCCCTTGAAGCCGCCCGTCACCAGGCAACGGCTTCCGTCCGGAAGCTGCCGGGACCGGTCCGTGGATTCGAGCACGCCCAGGTAGGCGAGCGCGGCGCCCGCGACCAGCACCGGCTCGCCGACGGCGACCGCCGCGTCGAGCATGGTCGCCGGAGCCATGGCCCCGGAGCGGCCGCCCAGGGCGAACACGCTCCCCGGCTCGCCGAACGCCTCGGCGTAGACCGCGAACATGTGGACCAGCGAGCTCTCTCTTGCCGATCCGGGGGGCGGGCTCAGGAAGAGGCAGCGGATCCGCTCCCGGTCCGGCACGACGTACCGCCGCGCCGACTTCAGGATCGCGGCGTTGGCGAGCCCCAGCGTGTCGAGTCGGTGCACGCCCGAGGTGCCCTGCGTGGTCCCCGACGTCCGGAACGCGGCGACCTCAGCCTCGGGCGGAAAGGTCGCCCAGCGGCCGATCTTGAACGCGCCCGCGGGGACGGGCGGGATCTCACGCCACGACGAGACGTCCGCGGGCGCGCTCACGCCGGCCAGCTGGCAGAGCTGACGATAGGCGGGGATGAACCGGAACTGGTGGGCGAAGACCTCGCGCGCGAGCCGGTCGAAATCTTCCTCGGGGAGCGGGTCCTCCCAGCCGCCCCCGATCGCGCTCAGGATCTCGACGTCCAGCCGCTCGGCCTCCTCGCGTCGCGCCTTCTCGCGCGGAGGCGCCGCTCCGGGGACGGCCATGTCAGACGCCGCGGGCGGTCGGCGACCAGATGAACTTGTGCATCTGAAGCTGGAGCCGGACGGGAAGGCGGTCCTCGAGGATCCAGGCCGCCAGCTCGTCGGCGGGGAGCTGACCGAAGGAGGGCGAGAAGAGGATCGCGTGGCGCGCGGTCAGGTCGTGCTCGCCGACCACCCCACGCGCCCACTCGTAATCGGCGCGGTCGCAGATCACGAACTTGATCTCGTCGTCCTGGTCGAGGTGTCCCAGATTCTCCCAGCGGTTCTTCGCGGCCATGCCGCTCCCCGGGGTCTTGAGGTCCATAATGATCTTGACCCCTTGGGGGACGTCCTCGACCGGCCACGCCCCGCTCGTCTCGAGGAGGACCTCGTACCCCTCGTCGAGGAGCCGCTCGAGGAGGGCGGTCGTCTCCTTCTGGATCAGCGGCTCGCCGCCGGTGACTTCCACCAGTCGGCACCCGTAGCGGGCCACCTCGGCCAGGATCTCCTCCAGCGGCCGCTCGCGTCCCTCGAAGAACGCATACTCGGAATCGCAGTAGGAACAGCGAAGGTTGCAGTAGGTCAGGCGCACGAATACGCACGGCCGCCCGGCGTGGGTGGACTCGCCCTGGATGGAGTGGAAGATCTCGTTGACCTTGAGCGGCATACGAAGAATCTACCCCCTACAGGAAGTCGAAGCTGTACCGCCCCAGCACCCGCTCGGCCACGCGCCTCCCCAGGTCGAACGCCCGGTCGACCGCCGGCGGCGTGAACGAGAGCGGGTCCAGCCGCCGCAGGAGGCGGTTTTCCACCGCCACGTCGGGGTCGGGGGTGATCCGGACCCGGACGTGATCCACCCAGGCCATCCGCTGGAAGACGGCGTGGAGCTCCTCGACGGCCCGCTCGCCGCAGCCGGACCGCTCGAGAACGGCGCGCCCTTCCTCGAACAGGCGCCGGTACGTGGCGTGGGCGCGTGTCACGCCCTCCTGCTTGGCGTCGCGGCTCTGGGTCGCCTTCTGGGCGTGGAGCTCGGGAAACCCGAGCCGGGCCAGCGAGCCGACCGAGTGCAGGTACTTGTACGGCGTGCTGATCGAGGAGACGAAGACGAGGTCCGCGCCCGACTCCTCGGCGACGTCGGTCGTGAACGGGTCCCTGTCCTCGCCGTCGATCACGACCGGCGTGTAGTGTCCGACCCGGAAGGGGCTCCCCTCTCCGTCTTTCAGCTCGACCGGCGCGTAGAATGGATAGGCGGCCATCGAGCCCGCCGCCGCTCGCTCCATCGGTACGCCGCGGACGTAGACGGTCGTGTGGCGGGCCCAGGGCTCCGCGCGGAACGGGGCGAGGACGGGGTGGTCGGGGTCCACTCCTGCCGCCACGAACTCGGTCACGATCTTCCATCCCTCGGAGCCCAGGATCCGGTGGATCGCCTCCGGGTTGACCGGCTCGTCGCGGAGCAGCCCCAGGATCGGCGACTCCCGCTCGCCCAGCACGTAGGTGACCGGGTGGTTCAGGTCGACCGCGATGATGGCCGCCTCGGTCCTCAGGTCCGCCCAGCCCCTCCCCTTCAGGACGTCCTCCCCCAGGTAGCGCGCGATCGGATCCAGCGACCACAGAGGGAAGAGCGCGTTCAGCGTCGATTCGGCCGCCCACGCCTTCCAGGTCCGCCGATCCTTCCAGGACGGCTTGACCCCCGACTGGGCGTAGTCCAGGAGCTTTCGGGTGAGCCCCTTGCCCTGGCCCAGGTAACGCGCCTCGAAGGGGGCGGTCTCCGTGATCTCGTCCTCGATCGTGCCGGCGATCTGCCGCCGGTCCGCGCCCGCGCACGCAGCCACCGAGAAGAAGGCTCCCGCCGAGGAGCCGATCACGAAGTCGATGCCGGGGGGGCCGGTCTGCCGCTCCTCGCCCGGCTCGAGGAATCCCTTTCGGAGCTGAAACCCACACCCTTCGAGCACCTCGAGGACGCCGAAGTGGTACGCCACCGCGGGGACGAAGCCGCCCAGGAACTTGGCCGCGATCCGGCGCGGCCGGCCCACCCGGACCGGCTCCAGGCCCGACCCGGATCCCGTGGGCTGAAAGGGACTCGGTTGGTTGGGCACGGCGTGGCCGCTAGCTTAACGCCGCCAGTCCGGACACCGCCATCCCGAGGAGGTTCGATGCGCCGCTCATCGTGCTTCGCCGCGACCGTCACGCTGCTGATCGCCGTCGCCGCCTGTCAGCGGGGCGAGCCGCGCGAGTCCCCGCCCGACGCCGCCGACACGACCAGCCTCGCCGCCGGCTCGTCCGCACCCGAGGGCCACGACCACGACGCCGAGATCCCCAACCGGGCCGCGGAGGTCGAGCGGGACGTGGGCTCGAGGCCGCAGGAGGTCATGGACCTGATCGGGATCGAACCCGGCGACCAGGTGGCCGACATCTTCGCCGGCAGCGGCTACTTCACCTACCTCCTGAGCGAACGGGTCGGTCCCGAGGGACGGGTCTACGCCCAGGGATACAGCCCCGGCCTGGCGGCCCGGGTCGATCGCGGCGACCTGGCTGGTGCCGGCAACGTGGTCCTGGTCGACTCGCTGAGCGGGCTGCCCGATGGAGCCCTGGACGCAGCCATCATCATCCGCGGCTACCACCTGTTTGAGGATCCGTCGATCCTCCTGTCCGCACTGCGGCGTTCGCTGGTTTCCGACGGCCGCGTGGCCATCGTCGAGGTGCGCCTCGGCCAGGAGCGGGGCCACGACATGGAGACACATCGAATGGGCGAGCAGACGGTCATCGAGCAGTTCGAGGAGGGCGGCTTCGAGCTCGCCGAGTCGAGCGACCTCTTGCACAATCCCGAGGACGATCACACCGGGTTCTGGGAAGACCGACGTCACCTGACCGACCGCATGCTGCTGGTCTTCGTTCCTTAGCGGCCCTGGAGCTCCGCCGGCGCGGCCCCCGCGCCGAGGATCGTCGCGATCTCCCCGGCATGGCGGTTCACGAACGCGCCGTAGGCGTTGACCTGCGGCGGATGGATCCGCTCCCCGCGGCTCCGGCGGGCTTCGTTCTCTTCGGCCAGGCGCCGCGCGCGGACGGTCGGCGAGCCGAGCTGGTAGAGGGTCGCCAGGACCCCCGGATTCCCCGCGATGTCGAACCCCGCCAGGTCACGGTAGGCGACGCGGGCCTCGGCGAGTAGCGCCGCCGCGTATTCGAGATTGCCGGGCACCGAGGTGACCGCGTCCAGCACCTGTTTCACGTTCCGCCGCCGGCGGTCCATCCGCTCCGCCACGGCAGGCTCGTACTGGAGGGCCAGCCTGAAGGAGACCTGGGCGGGCCCCAGCGTCCAGAGGTACGGGTTCCGGATCCCTCCCTGCGCGGGCGCGGGGGCCGATCGGCGGAAGGACCGCTCCTGGTCCGCGACCCACCCCTCCAGGTCATCTTCCGGGAGCGATCCGAGGACGGCCCGGAAGAGCTCCTCCCCGAGCGCGTCCACCCGTCCGGTGAGAAGCGTCCGCTCGGCCGCCACCACTCCGCCCAGGGCGACCGGCGACACGTCGAAGTCGGCCGCCACGGCCCGCACCACTTCGCGCTGCGCTGCGAGCCAGGAGCGGGCCTCGGCCGAGAGCGGGGTGTCGGCCTGGCGCCGGGCGTCCTCGGAGAGGGAGTCCCAGCCCGGGTTGCCGCGGACGACCAGGACCCCGCTCGGACGGGCGACCATCGCCGGGGCTCCGCCTTCGTCGTCCGGCGGATCGCTCCCGCCTCGCCCTTCGCACGCCACGAGGCAGCCCAGGGCGAGCCCCCACGCCGCGGGCGCGCGGAGACGCCCGAGCCTCATGCCGCCGCCAGCCGGCGCAGCCGGTCCAGGTTGACCCGGTCCATGTCCCCCTCCTTGGGCGTCTCGATCAGCTTGGGGAGCCCGGCCAGGCGTGGATCCCGGAGAATCCGGCCGAAGGCGGCCGCGCCGATCTCTCCCTCCCCGATGTGGGTGTGCCGATCGACGCGGCTTCCCAAAGGGCGCCGGCTGTCGTTCAGATGGAGGACCTTCAGCCGCTCCAGACCGACCTCCCGGTCGAAGGCCTCGAGCGTTTCCTCGTACCCCTCGCCGGTCGAAATCTCGTAGCCGGCCGCGAAGACGTGGCAGGTGTCCAGGCAGACGCCCAGCCGATCGGAGCGGCGTGTCTTCTCCACGATGCGTGCGAGCTGCTCGAAGCGATGCCCGACGTCGCTCCCCTGTCCGGCGGTGGTCTCGAGGAGGATCGGCGTCCGGTCCCCGTCCGTCTCCTCGAAAACGGCATCGAGCGAGCGCGCGACCCGGTCCAGCACCCGGCCCGGCTGGACGGCCCCCGGGTCGCCGGCCGGATGGACGACCAGGCCGTTCAGGCCGAGAAGGCGGCAGGCGTGGAGTTCCTGGACGAGAGACGCCCGCGACTTCCGCCGGATCGTCCGGTCCCGGCTCCCCAGCCGGGTCAGGTAGATATCGTGGGCGAAGCAGGCCTCGCAGCCCGAGGCCCGCCAGGCGGCGTGGAACCTCGCGACGTCCTCCTCCGAGAGATCCCGGCCGCGCCACTGCCGGGGGCTCGACAGGAAGATCTGGATGGCCGTGCATCCCAGCTCCTCGCCGCGGGCGAAGGAGGTGTGGAGGCCGCCGGCCGTCGAGAGGTGTGCGCCGAGGGGCATGGCGTGGCGATTCTACGCCGCCCGCGTGACGGCCGGCCACCGGAACTGGCACGGGCCGCGGTGTATACTCCGCGCGATCCGCCGCTCGCTCCGACCCGAACCGAGGAGGCTCGCCATGACGACGATGGACGCTCGCGGGAACGTCCCGATCCGCGGTCCGGCCCTCCTCGGCGCCGCCCTCGGCGCCGCCCTGATGGTCCTCTCCGCCGGGGCCGCCCTGGCCCAGACCCGGATCGCACCCGCCGACCGGGAGGCGCTCGAGCTGACCGTCTACGGGGGCTTCGCCCAGGTCCGGGACACGCGGCGAGCGGCGGGCGCCGCCGGAGACGTAGACGTAGTGTGGACCGGGTTCCCGAGCTCGCTCGATCCGGGCACCGTCGTAGCGCTCAGGGGCGGCGCCCCCGTCCCTCTCGACGAGCTCAGGGTCCGGACCTCGTCCCTGGACCCCCTGGCCGTCTACGCCTCGCATCTCGGAGAGCGCGTGTTCCTGCTCGGTGAGGACGGCGTCGAGGTCCCGGCCGAGCTCGAGCCGCTGCTGCAGTCGGTGCTCGCAGAGGCGTTGCGCAACATCGACAAACACGCCCGGCCGACCCGG
>DASRVA010000011.1:0-26394 GCA_035687745.1 Gemmatimonadota bacterium | reverse complement strand
GAACGTCGCGAAGTCGAACTGGAGCCCCGCCCCGAAGCCCAGGCCCCGGAACACGTCGTTGTCGCAGCACGGGCCCTCGCCCAACCCCTCCTCGTCCTGCTGGTACGTGTACCCGCCACGAGCCGAGACCGTCGTCGCGATTCCGCCGTTGTTGGCCGGCACCAGGGTCTGCGTCCACTCCCCGCCCAGCGAGAACGTCGTCTCCTGGTTCCGGGGTGCCGCGAACTCGCCGTTGACGATGAACGTTGACGCCTCGTTCTCCAGCAGGTAGTACGCCAAGGCCGTCTTCAGCGACGTCGGCGGGCGGAAGTCCTCGGTCCGGAACTCGGCCGGCAGGTTGCCCGCGTTCGGGAACACCGGGAACGTCGGCGGGCGGGCCGCAAACTGCAGCCGCGAACCCTCGCTCTTGAAGTTCGTCCCGATGTTCTGCACCACGAACGCGAGCCGGATCCCGCGACCCGCGAACGTCGTGTGATAGTTCGTACCAAAGTCGAACTGGAACGCGTCCGAGGTGATCCCGAAGATGTTCTCGTGCGCCCACTTGAACGACCCGCCGGCCGTGAACCGGTCGCTGATGTTGTGGGCGTACGAGCCCTGCGCCACCGTGCTCCAGCTCGAAAACTCCTCCGCCGAGCCGTCCGGCTGCTGGATGGTGGTCACCTGCAGCTCGTCCATCGACAAGATGCCGAACGCCGCCCCCACCACACCGTTGCCCCCCAACACGGGGGCCCCCACCCCGGCGTAGTTGTACTGCACGTCCAACGGCAGGTTGACGTTGGTGAAGAAGGCCGCCGGGCTCCGCATGAACCCCAGACCGGCCGGGTTCCACCACAGGGCGCTGATGTCGTCCACCACCGCCGTGAACGACTGCCCCATCGCCACACCCCGCGCACCCATCGGGATCGTCAGGTACTCGCCACCGGCGTTACCAATGAACGAGAAGTCCTCCTCCCGACCCTCGAGCGACGGCGGCAGGTCCTGCGCGACCGCGGGGAGCCCCGTCAGGAGCGCGAACGCCCCCACGAAGCCCCCGATCCTCGCGCGTCGTCTGATGTCCGTCATGGCATGTCCTCCCTCTACCCGCTCAGTTGACGACCGCGAAGCGGCCGAGATGCGTCCGGCCGTCCGGCGTGGTCACGTGGAAGTAGTAGTTCCCGCTCGCCACCAGGAGGTCGAACCGGGTCCGGACGTCCCACGCCTCGGTCCCCGAGCCATCCGCGTGCTCCAGGACGCGCACCAGGTTGCCGCTGATCGTGTAGATCCGGATCGTCGCCTGCGGCGGCAGGTTCGTGAACAGGATCCGCTGGAGACCGTTCCCGCGCGTGATCTCGTTGGCCGCGATGAACGGGTTCGGAACCACCCGGATCGCCGACAGATCCGCGTCGGCCAGTTCGTTCGTGCCGCCCGTGATCGACGCCCGGAGCGCTTGGCCCGGCACCGGCGGGCGAGGCGTGTTCGCCTGGAGATTCGGAAGCCGGACGAGCCACGTCTCCCCCTCGGCGGGAAGCGTGTTGAACACGACGTCCAGCCAGTGGCCGGCGATGTAGAGCCGGGTCCCCTGCTGGCCGCCTACGCTGACCAGAGCCGCGGTCTCAGCCAGCGCCCCCGGCTGATGCAACGGGATCGCCGCATAGATGCCGCGGAACGGCTCCAGCTTCTCGAAAACCGCCGGGTCGAACGGTAGGTCCGTCCAGACCGGGGCCTCCTGGGTGAACGGCGTCAGGAAGCCGTAGAACGTGCAGTCCGCCGGCAGCCCTCCGCAGTAGGGCTCCGGGAATAGGAACTTCCCGTCGGCCGTGGTCGGGAGCCCCGCCGCCAGGGCCGCCTCCTCGGGTGCAAGGCCCGTGGCCTTGGCGAAGCCCCACCCTTCGGTTCCGAATCCGTCGGTGAACTCGACGTCGACGCCGTTCGAGACGTCACGCACCGAGCTCAGGGAGAGCGCTCCGCCCTGGTTGCTCCACGTCAGCTCGATGTCGGCGTTGCGGTACTGGCCATACAGCCCCCGCGAGAACGCGAAGTCCGCCACCGACGCCGGCGGCGCGCCGCTGCCGCCCGGGGTCGTCAGCACACAGATCTCGTTCAGCGAGCACTGGCCCCCCCGGTCTCCCACGCTCGAGGAGAAGGTGACCGTGAGGGCTGTCCCCAGGGAGGGATCGATCGGCGACAGAATCGCCACCGGCGGGCTGGTGAACGCCACCGTCCCGGGGAGGCCAAACGGGATGAACTGCGTCATGGCCACACCCACCGCCGGGCCACCCGGGGAATCGAGCACGTTCCCCGAGCCGTCCTCGACGTGGAACCAGACCTGCCGCGCGCGGCCGTCGCCGCCCGGCACCTCGTGGAACGGCCCGTCCAGACCGAACACGCAGTGATCCGCGCGATCATCCGCGCCACACCCGTTGCCATGCGCGAAGCCCGGAGAGACTGGCGCCGAGTCGATCACCACCCGGACCTCGAAGTCCGCCGGGATCGCCGTCGGCTGGATGAGCTCCACCTGGAGGTCGAAATCACGGGCCGCCGGGATCGGGCCGGTCAGGATGCTGTCGGCGCCGATCGGGATATCGCCCGAGGGCTCGATCACGTTGCCCGCGCCATCGAGGAGCTCCGTATCCCCCACGTTCCCCGCCGCGAACGAGCTCGCGTCGGAGCGCGGGGTCGCCGACACCATGGGCGCCAGGCCTGCCTCCAGGAGCAAGGGCGCGGCCGATGGCACCAGGACGTCGAACGCTTCCTGGACCGGCAGATCGACCGGGGATTGCCCGGTGTTGACGCCGAAAGACGTGACCGTGTAGAAGACCGGGATCCCGTTGATCAGTCCCGGTCCGCTCCCCGGGTTGGGGAACGGTCCGCCACGGTCCACGACCGCGAAGGTGAGCCCGGTGTTCGACCCGATGGAGAGCGCCTGCTGCGAGGTGCAGACCACCCCCTCGAACTCGCCGTCGTCCTGATCGAAGACGGCCGTAGCCGAGGTGCAGAAGGTTCCGCTCGCCAGCGCGTCCACCAGGTCGAACTGGGCGATCAGCTCGGCGTCGCCCAGCAGGCCCGTTCGCGAGCGATAGACGTTGAACCCCTGGAAGTCCTGAACCGTGAAGTCAGCGTCGAACGCGGGATTGGTGACCGTCCGGCCGGAGAGTCCGGCCTCGGCCGCCGACACGAACCCCGTCGTCCCGCCCTGGTCGCGGGACGGGACGAACACGACCTGCTCCGGATCCAGCGTGAGAGGGTTGCCCTCCGCATCGAGGACGGGAGGCGCGGCGGGGTCCTCCGAGCCGTCGGCGAGACGCGCGAAGGGGTCACGAGCCACCTTTGAGAAGGGGTTCACGCTCTCCACCGGATCGGCATTCCAGATGATCGTCACCTGCCCCTCGCCGGGGATGAGCTCGATGTCCGGCTTGGGAGGCGCCGTCGGGACGATGAACCCGGCGTCGAAGACCGCCTGGGCCGTGAGCTGCACGGTCTTGAAGCCGTCCAGCGCCGCAGCGTCGTTGGCGTCGGGGTCGATCTCGCCCGTCTGCTGGTTCTTGTACGCCTCGGCCAGCAGCTGCGCCGGCGGCGACCCGGAAACGTTGGCGAAGAAGTAGGCCGCATAGATCTCGACGAACCCGCCCTGGGGAAGCGTGAACGCTCCGGACGAGGCCATGCCGCGGACGTCCTGCGGGCTCACGTTGAGGACGGCTTCGTTCACGTCCCCCGTCATGAGCTGGTACCACTCCTCCTTGGAGGTCGGGTCGGGACGCGGCGGGCCGTTGGTGAAGACGGTGAACTCACGCAGCCCCACCTCCTCCTGCGTGACCGGGTCGACCGGCGTCTTCAGGTAGGTGATGCCGCCGAAGCCCGGGATTCCCTGGAATTGGGGCTCGGTGAAGTCGGAGTCCCAGAAAACCATCGTCTGCACATCGGGGAGGAAGGCGATCTGGTCGTCGCCCGAGTCTCCGATGTCGGGGTCGATGGCGACCGAAACGATCGTGTTCTCCAGGTCGTACGGGCCCGCCGGCTGCGTCGGCGCGGTGGACGCGTCGATGAACTCGGTCCGATTGAAGATCCGGAAGCCCACGAAGATGAAGTCCTGAACGGCCGGGACGCCGAACGCGAACAGCGTCTCGACGATGTCGACGCCGACCCTGGTCCCTGCGCAAATGCCGCAGGGCGGACCCGTCACGTCGCTCACCGCGATGCAAACGGTCTCGTCTGCGAATCCGGGGAAGGGCTCGCCCCGGAATGGCGCCAGGGACGGGAACTGGTTCACCCGGAAGTCGTCCACCGTGCAGACCTCGGGGAAGGCCTCCGCGTCCGCGGGATCCGCCGAGGTCCAGTACACGTCCAGGCCGGGGATTCCGACCGCTCCCTCGCCTTCGGGGAACTGGCTGAAGGGCCCCCCGATGGCAACGACCGTGTCTCCCGTGGCGGGAATCGTCGCGCCCACGTTGGGCCCGGAGCTGAAGATGTACTGATTCGTGGTGGCGATCCAGAAGCCGCCGCCGGCGACCGATCCGGGGGTCGCCCCGATCTGGCCGTTGTCCGTCAGCAGCAGGATGACGCGGTTCCGCTGGATCTGGAACGCCGTGGGAACGGTCGCGGGCGTCAGGCTTCGCCCGTCACGGTCGCGGGGCGGCTCGGGGGGCTCCCCACGGGCCGCTGCCGCGAGACAGGCCAGGAGAAGGACGCCGGCCAGGGCTTCCGTCGGGCCGCGGCCTCCCCATCCATTCTTCCTACTTCTAAGTGACATGGGCTCTCCTGTTCGGCAGATGGTGCGGAGCGACTCCCGGCTCTCGTTCCTGAGGGAGCCGGGAGTCGCTCTCGCGACGTTGGGTTAGAAGCGGAGCTCGGCGCCGAACCGCAGCTGGCGCGGCTCGCCGTAGTTGTAGGGTGAGTCGCCGAACACGGCGCCCTGGAAATTGCCCGCCTGCCCGGAGGCGATGAGCGATTGGCGCAAGCTCTCCCGGCCCTCCTCCAGGGTGATCGTGCCGTCTCCGTTCAGGTCCTGACGGCCGAACTCCACCCGGAACTCCTCGAGGATGTCCTGGTCGAGAACGAACGGATACTCGCCGTCCCCTCCCTCAACCAGGAACTGATTGCCGATCACCGGGTCCTGCGAACGCTCGTCCTCGAACCCCGTTCGATCGGCACGACCGGTCGTCTCGTTGACTCGGACGACGTTGTCGATGTCGAGGAAGTTGATGACGCTCGCGAACACCTCGACGCCGAAGGCCTGGCTCAAGTCGAAGGCCTTCGTGACGCGGAGGTCGCCCTGATGGAACCATGGCAGCCGGCTGGAATGGATGCCTTCCAGCGGCTCCCCCTGGCCCTCGGTGGTCACGCGGGTGAAGGGCTCACCCGAATGAGCGTTGTAGACGACGTAGGCGCCGAAGTTGCTGAGCACCTTGCCCCACGCGGATCCCTGCTGGAAGTCCCCCGGGAACCGCAGGTTGAACTGCCAGTTGATCGAGTGGGTGCGGTCGAAGTCCTCGGCCAGGACCTCCGAGGGCGGCTGTAGGAGCCGGCCCGGGAAGAGCGGGTCGAACAGGCGCCCGAATCCCACCCCGCTCGCGAAGTCGATCGGTCCCGACGTCGTGCCGCGGGCCCACTGCAGCGACCACGCGAGGTCCGTCGAGAAGTAGTTCGAGTAGCGCTTCGACACGGTGAGGTCGACGCCCTTCACGTTCCCGTTGTCGTTGTTCGTGAAGACACGGCGCTCGCTGACGTCCGGATGGATCGACTGTCCCTGGAACACATCGAGCCGGATGGCCCCGCGCCGGTCGCGGTTGTAGCCCACCACGTCCAGCACGAGGTTCTCGCTGATCAGGTGCGTGATCCCGGCCTCGAAGGCCGTCGTCTCCACGTAGTCCAGATTCGGGTTGCCGTACTGGATGTTCGGGTTGCTGAGGCTCGCCTGAAAGTCGGTCGAGAAGCTCTGGTAATAGTGCTGGAACTCCGGGAGCTGGTGGAACTTGCCGTAGCTCAGCCGGACCTGGGTGGCGTCCGTGATCGGATGGGCCACCCCGAGCCTCGGCGACAGCTCGTTCAGAGTCCGCCCCTCGACCGTCTCCGCGTCGTCCCGACAGATATCGGGGAAGGCGGAGATTTCACACGGTACCAGACCGGGAAGCCGCGCGAACATCTGGTTGGGATCGAAGTGGTCCCAGCGTAGCCCCAGGTCGATCACCAGGTCGCCGTAGTCCAGCCGGTCCTGGACGTAGGCCGCACCGACGCGGGGGTCCACGTCGTAGAAGTCGGCGAACTGCCCGCTGTCGAGCTCGCCCGCCCGCTTGGCCAGGTTCACCCAGTTCCATTCGGCGCCCACCTTGGCCCGATGCACGCGATTGAGCTGGCTGTCGAGATCGACCCGGATCCCGTAACGGCGCTCCGTCTGCGCGGAGAAGTTCTCGCTCAGCCCGTCGGTGACGAAGACGTCCGAGTGGCCGAAGATGGCGTCCGGGAACGTGCCGGTGTCCTGCGGGATGTTGGGGAAGTCGCCCGGATTCGCGTCCTCGAAGAAGAACTCCACGTCGTCGAAGCGATAGTTGAGGAAGTCCGCTTCGAAGGTGTCTCCTGTCGCGTCGCAGCCCGCGCCACAAGCGTCACCCAGCGCATCGCCCACGATGGCCGCCATGGGCGCTGAAAGCGGCGTCCCCAGGAACGACCTCTGAATGTGGTAGTTGCCGCGGACCTGAAGATTCAGGTTACGGTCGGCCGTCTGGAAGAGCTGCTGATCGTAGCCGAGGATGAAATCATGAGACTTGTCGCGGAGGGCGATCCACGACAGATACTGTCGTATCCCGCGAGACTCCTGGAACGTCTCGAATTGATCCCGCGAGTAGAGATACGTGGCGCTGAGCCTGGAGGTTGGCGTCAGGAACGAGGTCAGCTTGGCCTGGCTTCGCGTCTGATCCCCGCCGTTTCCCGGCAGGATGTTGTCGGTCGAGCCGTCCGAGTTGAACACTCCCGTGGCCGGGTTGAATCCGGCAGACCTGGGTGTGAAGTCGGCCGCCCCGCTCGCATCCAAGGATCCGAAGAAGGTCAGCTTCTCTGGAATGATCGGGCCGCCGATGGAAGCCTGCAGCGAGTTGTATCCGCAGCACTTCTCCTCTTCCAACCCCGTGGAGACGAAGTCCACGGCCGCCAGCTCTTCACTCGTATAGCCATCGGTTCCGAACTGGCCGTCGGTCGTGAAGCGAAGAGAGCCGTGGAAGTCCGAACCGCCGTCGCGAGTCACGACGTTGACCACCCCCGACTGGGCATGGCCGAACTCGGCGTTGAAACCGCCCGTGATGACGTCGACTTCCTCGACCCCGAACTGGCCAACGAGACCGCCGCTGACCGTTCCGATCGGGCCCGTGCCTGGCGCGATCGCCGTTTGAAGTACGGCGGATGCGCCCGAGTTCTGCTGGGTGCTGAAGTTGGTCACCAGCGCGCCATCCACATAGGTCGCCGATTCGGTGGAACGCCCGCCGCGGATCACAAATCCGCCGCGCTCGTTGTCGGTGTAGATTCCCGCTCCGAGATCGACCACATCGGTCAGATCATCCACGGGCAGCGCCCGAGCCTCGTCGGCCGTAAAGCGGGACTTCGAGATCGTATTGTCGCGCGCCACCAGCGGTTCACGCTCGATCACCGCTACGATTCCCTCGGCCTGAACGACTTCACTGGAGAGCGCGAAGTCGACGGTCATGGTTTGACCGGCCAGGACGCGCTCTTCCTGTGTGAGGGTCTGGTAGCCGAGGTACTGCGCGGTGATGCGCTCGATGCCGACGGGGACGTTGTTGATGAAGAAGTAGCCGTCCTCGTTGGTGACGTTGCCCAGATTCGTGCCGTCGACGACAATCTGGGCTCCGACCAGGGGCTGCCCGGTGTCCTGGTCGGTGACCGTGCCGATCACCTTCCCGGTCGTTTGCCCGAAAGCCGTGCCGGGCGCCAGAAAAGCTGCGAGCCCGACGGCCAGGCACACGAAACGGACGATGGGTTTGCGGACTTGATTTCGACTCATACAGGACTCCTCCGGCGTAACGCTCGCCTCCGTGCTTCGGTTGACAGTTCGACGTGACCGGCCGCCACCGGCGCCTTCCGCCTGGCGGTCTTCGCCGCTAGCAGTCTCCACCGACGCGACGTCTTCCAGCCAACGCGCCGCAGCGAACGCGCCTCTTGGTGCAGTGAACGGCCGATCAGTGGCTGCAAGTCGCGGACGGAGCGACGGGTGAAAGACGCGTGTCGGCGGTCCGAAAACGGCGTGAAAAGCAGGCCGGCGATGGTCCGAAAACGGCCGGGGTGTTGACAGTGCGGCTCGTGCTAGAATACCAGCAGTATGCTATGTTTCCAGCATTGCCGGGAAGCCGCAGGGTCGTTGGAAGCTCCGGTGGTCCGCGCCACGAGATCGACGGCCGGACCCGCGCTTTGAACGGATTAATCGGCTCTGTCGTCGGCAGCGTTTAGAGATCACCAGCCGGGGCCGCGCCAGCCGGCCTCACGTGTCGTTTCGCTAGCGATGAAACCACGTCCAGCCAGAGGACGTTAGCCAAGATGCGTTCCAACCCTGACGCTCCAGGGGACGTCCAAATCGACAAGGCCATGATCGCGGTCCTGATCGTTGACAGCGAGCCTCTCGCCCGAACTCACCTGGCTCGGATGCTCGACGCGCGTCCCGGCTTCCGGGTCGTGGGAAAGCTGCGCTCCGCGTCGGAGGCCATGCGGGCCCTGCGTGGCCTTCGACCCGACATCGTGATCCTGGACCTGGACCTTCCCGACGCCGACGACCTCGATCCCCGCGCTCTCCGGGAGCGCGACCCGGCGACCGTCCTCATCCTGACGACCGCTCACGAGCACACGACCCCGAGACCGGTCCACCTCCACGCGTTCGACAGCCTGCTCAAGCCCTTCGACAGCCAGAGGTTCGATCGCGTCCTCGCGCGCTCGGCCGCGTACCTCGGCAAAGGCGACCTGTTGCATGGACAGCATCTGCGCCTGCTGGCCGCCTTCCCCCAGGACGACGAGGGGGGGCTCGATCCGGGCTCCCGATCGGGCCGCTACGCGGACCGTCTCCTGGTCCGCGATGGCGACCGCATCCGGTTCGTCAAGGTAGAGGACATCGATCGGATCGAGGCGGGCGCGGGATGCGCTCGCGTACACTGCGGAGGTCGCATCCATCTTCTCGCCGAGAGCCTCGATGCGCTGGCGTGCCGTCTCGATCCCCGGCAATTCCTGAGCGTCCGTCGATCCTTGCTCGTCAACCTGGACCGCATCGAGCCTGTGGGGGCGGTGCGCTGATCGACGGGCCCGGCCGTCGCGGGCGGACTACGTGACCCGCGCCGATCGCCGCGCCGCATGGACCGTTCGCAGCGTGAAACGCGCATCCGGCTGCGTCACGGTGGAGCCCCGCCGGGGCCGCGCCGAACGTTCGGGCTCGGGGTTCCGTCCTGCACCATCACCCTCGAGGGGGACAACTGAGCTCGATCGCGCCTTCGTGGAGGAGTCGTCGATTCTGGCTCGTGCTTCTCGCCGCCTGGTCGGTCCCGGCCGCCATCGGTACCGTCATCTTTTACGTTCGCCAGCTCCAGGAAGGCGCGCCCTGGTCGTGGACGGACATCGCCCTGTTCGTCGCCCCCTTCTGGTATCTGTGGGCGCTCCTGACGCCTCTCGTGCTTCAACTGGGCGCGCGCTGGCCGCTCGACGAGACAGGCGCCTGGAAGAACGCCTTCGGCCACGTTCTGGTCGCCTTCGCGACCGGAGCCGCTCACCTGTTCGCGGCGCTCCTCGTCATGCGGTCCGTCGCCCCGGAGCCCTCGCCCTATTCCCTTCTGCAGGGGTATCGCTCCTTCGTCGGCGCCTATCTGGAGTTCGACTTTCTGCTCTACTTCGCCATTCTCGGCGCGGGCTATCTCGTCCACTACTACACCCGCTACCGTACCAACACGCTGCGGACCGCGCAGCTCGAAGCGCAGCTCGCACAGGCGCATCTCGACGCGCTGCGCGTGCAGCTCCAGCCGCACTTCCTGTTCAACACCCTGCACGCGATCTCGGCGCTCATGGACGAGGACCTGGAGCAGGCGCGGAGGATGCTCGTGCGTCTGGGTGATCTATTGCGGATGACGCTCGAGACGCAGGGGACGCACGAGGTCACGCTGCAGCAGGAGCTCGAGTGCACCGAGCTCTATCTCGACATCGAGCGCGTGCGCTTCCCCGAGCAGCTCGAGGTGGATCTGCTCGTCGATCCCGAAGCGCTGGAGGCGCTCGTGCCGAGCTTGATCCTCCAGCCGCTGGTCGAGAACTCGATACGGTACGGCGTCGCACCGCTGGAGGACGGAGGCAAGGTCACGGTGAGCGCGCGCCGCGAGGATGGCTCGCTGGTCTTGAAGGTCATGGACAACGGAGCCGGCCGGCCGGCGAGGGAAGGCAAGGAGGGCCGGACGGGAGTGGGCATCGCCAACGTCCGCGCCCGGCTGACGGAGCTCTATGGGCGAGCCCAGGACTTCCACGTCTTCTACCCCGAGAGCGGGGGCTTCGGCGTCCAGATCACCCTTCCCTTCCGCGTCTCTCCGACTCCCCAACCCATACCCGCACCCCTCTGACGACGATGATCGTGCGACCGATCCGAACCGTCATCATCGACGACGAGCCCCTGGCGCGGAACCGTATCGCCCGGCTCCTGGATGACCGCGACGGCTACGAGGTCGTCGGGCAGTTCGGCCGCGCCCGCGACGGGCTTCTGGGAATCCGCGAGCTCGACCCCGACCTCGTGTTCCTCGACATCCGGATGCCCGAGATGGACGGCTTCGAGCTGCTTCAGACCCTCGACCGTCAGACGCCGCCGGTCGTCATCTTCGTCACGGCTTACGCCGAGCATGCCTTGAAGGCCTTCGAGTTCAACGGCCTGGACTACCTGCTCAAGCCGTTCGACAACGAGCGCTTCGAGCGGACGCTCGCGCGCGCCTCCGCGGTGATCCGAAGCGAGGACGCGATGGGCCTTCGCGGCGAGCTTCTGCGACTCGTCAAGGAGCACTGGATGGTGGACCGGGAGACCCCCGACCAGCCCGTTCCCCACCCGCCGACTCAGCGGCTGGACCGGATCGTGATCCGCGAAGGAGACCGGATCTTCTTCCAGCGCGTCGACGACATCGACTACATCGAGGCCGCCAACTACAAGGTCCGGATCCACGTCGGCGGGGAGGTGCACGAGGTACGGGAGACGCTCACCAACCTGGAGGAGCGGCTGGACCCCCAGCGCTTCACCCGCATCCACCGTGGTGCGATCGTCAACATCGACCGGATCCGGGAGCTCCAGCCGTATTTCAACGGCGCGTACGTGGTGATCCTGGAGGACGGGACCGAGCTCAAGCTCTCACGCCGGCGGCGGGACACGCTGGAAGACCTGCTCGGGAGGACGATCTAGGCCGACCAGCCCGGCCAGCGCTCTCCGGAACCGGCCCGGCACCTCCTCCGAGGCGCCCGGGGGCACGTCGAGATGGGTGACGGCACGGACCCTGCGCGGGCCCACCGGGAGCACTCCGACCCCCTCCTCCTCCAGCGCCCTTACCAAGCTCGAAGCGCTGATCCCTTGTGCCGTGATCCCGATCATCACGATGTTGGTCTGGACTCCCTCGAGATCGACCTCGAGACCTTCGACCTCGCTCAGTCCCTCGGCGATCCCGCGCGCGGTGGCGTGATCCAGGGCCAGCCGGTCGACGTTCTGCTCGAGGGCGTAGATCCCGGCCGCGGCCAGGATCCCCGCCTGGCGCATGCCGCCGCCGAGCCGCTTCCGGACCCAGCGCGCCCGGTCGATCGTTTCCGCGTCGCCGACCAGGCAGGTGCCGACCGGCGCGCCGAGACCCTTCGAGAGACAGAGGGACACCGTGTCGGCGGAGGCCGCGTAACGGCGGACCGGAATGCCGGTCGCGACCACGGCGTTGAACAGCC
The DNA here is from genome assembly GCA_035687745.1 of Gemmatimonadota bacterium. Taxonomy (GTDB): domain Bacteria; phylum Gemmatimonadota; class Gemmatimonadetes; order JACCXV01; family JAHWKZ01; genus DASRVA01. The sequence goes on along the minus strand of DASRVA010000011.1, from coordinate 14,490 downwards.
GCGCCCCGTCCAGGTGGACGGCGAGCCCCCTCCCCCGCGCCCACTCGGACACCTCCTCCATATCCTCGATCGGATAGATCCGTCCGCCGTGGCCGTTGTGGGTGTTCTCGATGCAGAGGAGCCGGGTCTGAGCGCAGTGGGGATCTCGCGGCCGGATCCTCGACTCCAGATCGGTCACGTCGAAGATCCCATGCACGGTCTCGACCGGCTGGACCTGGACGCCGGAGAGGACCGCCGGCCCGCCTGACTCGTAGTTGTAGATGTGGGCCCGGCGCTCGACCAGGATCTCGGTGCCAGGCGGCGCATGGACGTTGACCGCCGTCTCGTTGGCCTGGGTGCCGCTGGGGAAGAAGAGCCCCGCCTCCTTCCCCGTCCGCTCGGCGATCATGGCCTCGAGCCGCTTCACGGTCGGGTCGTCGCCGAGCACGTCGTCGCCCAGCGGGGCCTCGACCATCGCCCGCTTCATGGCCGGCGAGGGCCGCGTGACGGTGTCGCTCCGGAGGTCGTAGGTCGTGGTCACCGCCCTGACGTTAGAGGGTTGGCGACCCGGCCGCATGCCCTGCTCCCCCTCGTCCCTGCGCCCGGAAGACCCCCATAACGTGGAATATCTAGCAATAAAGTGCAGCGTAAGCCGCTACTTGTTCCACTTTAATCGAGTGGAACTTATCGCAATAATTCAGCTATAATATGGCGACCTATTCCACATCAGCCTAAGGGGGATCCATGCTGTTTGCCCCGGCAAACCGGCGTGACGCCAAGGCGCTGTACAACGCCGTAAGGCGTGGGCGCGTACGACGAGTGGCACGCGGTATCTACACGGATGATCTCGACATGCCCCTGGAGCGGTTCGTCGATCGGAACCTGCTGGCCGTTCTTGGCACCCTCTTCCCCGATCAATACGTATCGCACAGCACCGCAGCGCTTCTGCGTCCCCGAAACGGCGAAGCTTTCCTTTCCGGAGGCGGGATCCGTCATCCACTCAAGCTCCCCGGAGTAACTGTCAATCGCCTCCCCGAGCTGCCACATCCCGAGATGAGAATCCTCGAGCTCGAGGAACTTGTTGCTACGTCGCTGTCGGCGGATCCATTTCCTGCCAGGGTTCGATTGAGCTCTCCTTTGCAAACAATCTTCGAGGTGCTGTCCTCGGATGCTCGACAACCAAACCGTTCGCTCCCTGAAGCGAACATCCGGGGGTTGATCGAGGCCGTGAGCATCTCCGACCGTGTACGTGCCGGTCGGTTTGCGCTTCGTAACGGCCTGGAATCCGAATGGGTACGCTTCCAAGCGATGGCGGCCGACCTTGACGCTGCCCGATCGGCCCCAGTGGCTAGGCCAAGCGCGCTCGAGCTGTTCTTCTACCATTGGCGTGTGGGACGGTTGGAGGAGTTGTCGGGGAGAGAGTACCGCTTCAGCTACGAGGACGGCTGGCGAGTCCCGCTCACCGAGCACCTTCCGGTGGGGCGAGCCTACGAGGGGCCTGGACTGCCACCATTCTTCGAGAACCTGCTGCCGGAAGGATGGGCGGAAGCCCGTCTGCGGGCGGTTCACAGGCTTGCCCGAGACGATGTGTTCGGACTGTTGAAGACGACGCAGAAGTATCTCAGCAACCTAACGCTGCGTCCGGAGGGGTTCGACGAGTCCCGCCTTGCTTTGGATGAGCTGGGAGTGCGGCTGCAGGATGTTGCTCCGGAGCCGGCGGAACAAGTGACAGTGGTGGAAGCAATCGGAGAAGCTCCGGACACTCGCGAATTGTGGTTGGAGCTACGCCGACGGGGGGCGACGCGACTGTCTGGTGTCCAGGCGAAGCTTCCGATTCACCTGGACACAAAGGGTCCATTTCTTCGATTAGACCTCGCGGGGCTGGAAAATCCCAGCACGCACATCTTGAAGTTCCGCAGCCAGGACTATCCCGAGATAGTTCAGAACGAGTGGGCGACGATGGAGCTTGCACGCCGGATCGGCCTGCCCACGCCGACGGTTCGCCTGGTCGCATTCCAGGAAGAGAGTCCCTTCGAAACTCCCGGCCTACTCATCGAGCGATTCGATCTGCCGTCAGCGGGTGAGGAGCCCGAGCTCCTTTTTCTATTGGAGGATGCCGCTTCGGTTCTTGGCCTAACGCGTGATGAGAAGTACCAGACGTCTCTCGAACGCGTCTTGGATGGCTTGAAATCCGCAGGGCTCCCCGAGGATAGCTTCGACACATTCCTGGATCACGTAGTCTTCTCTTGGCTCGTGGGAAATGGCGACCTGCATGCGAAGAACATCTCCATTCTCCGGCGCTTTCGTCCGGGATCTTTGGGAGCCCCTCCCGAGCCAGTCGGCATCGAGTATTCGCCACTCTACGACCTCCTGAACACGGCGATCGTGATCCGCGGCGACCTGTTCGCGCTTCCCGTTAATGGACGCGCGAACAATCTCCGAAGCAGAGATTTTGCGAGCCTCGCCCGCCGTTTGGACCGGCAGGATGCGGCCTCGACCAATCGAATCGACCGAATTGTCGAGGGCCTGCTTGAAAATCTCGATCAGGTCCTTGAGGCGTCAGGCCTCTCCGTCGAGAGTCATGAGTCCTACCGATCCATCGTACGATCTCGCATCGAAAGCCTTTGATGATGCTCTTGGTTCCCGATCGCCTGTCCGCTCTCCGCGTCGAAGAAATGCAGACGGACCGTGTCGAAGCGGACGGCGAGGGGCGCTCCGGGCTCGGGAAGCTCCTGGGGCGGCACCCGGATCACGACGTCGTGATCTCCGGCCCGGGCATGGATGAAGATCTCGTTCCCCATCGGCTCGACGACGTCGAGCGTGAGCTCGACGACGTGAGGGCCCTCCGTTCCCAGCCCCGCGATCCCGACGTGCTCGGGACGGAACCCGAGGATCACCTTCCGCCCGCCGTAGGCCCCCAGCGCCGGACGTCCATCGAGATCGAGCTGAAATGCCCCGCCTTCGGCCCGGAACCGAAGGTTTTCTCGCGCGCTCACTTCGCCCGGCACGAAGTTCATGGCCGGGCTCCCGATGAAGCCGGCCACGAAACGGTTGACCGGACGCTCGTAGAGATCCAGCGGAGCGGCGACCTGCTGGATCCGACCCGCGTCCAGGACGACGATCCGCTCGCCCAGCGTCATCGCCTCGACCTGGTCATGGGTGACGTAGATCATGGTCGCGCCGAGCCGGCGATGGAGCCGCGCGATCTCGGTCCGCATCTGGACCCGCAGCTTGGCGTCCAGGTTCGAGAGCGGCTCGTCGAACAGGAACACCTTGGGATGGCGGACGAGGGCGCGCCCCAGGGCGACCCGCTGCCGCTGGCCGCCCGAGAGCTGACGGGGCCGCCTGGCCAGGATCGCCTCGAGGCCGAGGATCCCCGCCGCCTCACCAACCCGCCCCTCGATCTCCGGCTTCGTCATCTTGCGGAGCTTGAGGCCAAAAGCAAGATTGTCGTGAACCGACATGTGCGGGTACAGCGCGTAGTTCTGGAACACCATCGCGATGTCCCGCTGCTTGGGTGGAACGTCGTTGACGAGCCGGTCGTCAATGTAGAGACGCCCCGCCGAGACCGGTTCGAGCCCCGCGATCATCCGCAGGATCGTGCTCTTGCCGCAGCCCGAAGGGCCGACCATGACGAGAAGCTCCCCGTCGGCGATCTCCAGGTCGGCCCCATGGACGGCCACGAACTCGGCGCCGTTCCGGTAGACCTTGCGGACCTCTTCCAGCCGGACGCTGGCCATCTACCCTCCCGTCGGTCCCTCGCGCGGACCATGGACTCGATGAGCGGCGGCCCTCGCTTTCCGGACGGTTTCCTGTGGGGCGCGGCGACCTCTGCCTATCAGATCGAGGGCTCGCCGCTGGCCGATGGAGCGGGCCCGTCCGTCTGGCACCGGTTCGCCCACACGCCGGGACTGGTGGCGAACGGCGATACCGGCGACGTCGCGTGCGACCACTACCGCCGTTGGCGTGACGACGTGGCGCTCATGCGCGAGCTCGGTCTCGGCGCCTACCGCTTCTCGATCGCCTGGGGCCGCATCTTACCGGAGGGGTCCGGGCGGGTCAATTCGGCCGGCTTGGACTTCTACGCCCGGCTCGTGGACGGCCTCCTCGAAGCCGGCATCCGGCCCTTCGTGACCCTCTACCACTGGGACCTGCCGGCCGCGCTCGATGACCGCGGCGGGTGGCTGAACCGGGACGTCGCCGGGTGGTTCGCCGAGTACGCGGCCACCGTCTTTCGCGCGCTCGACGATCGGGTCGGGATGTGGGCCACGCTGAACGAGCCGTGGGTCGTGGTCGACGGCGGGTACCTGCACGGCAAGCTGGCACCGGGACACCACAGCCTGTTCGAAGCGCCGATCGCCGCCCACCATCTGCTGCTCGCCCACGGTGCCGCGGTCGAGGCATACCGCGCCGAAGGGCGGAACGAGATCGGGATCGTCGTCAACCTGGAGCCCAAGCACCCGCTCACCGATTCCGAGTCCGATCACGACGCCCGCGATCGCGCCGACGCCTACACGAACCGCTGGTATCTGGATTCCGTGCTCCGCGGCCGTTATCCCGACCAGATGTCCGAGCTCTTCGGCGCCGCCTGGCCGGACTTCCCCGCCCGCGACCTGGAGCGGATCCGGCAGCCGATCGACTACCTGGGCGTCAACTACTACACACGCGGCGTCATGTGCGACGCGCCGAAGCTCCTCCCGCCCGGGGTCGGCCGCGTGATCGTGCCCCATCGGACGCACACGATGACCGGCTGGGAGGTCTATCCCGACGGCCTGGCCGAGACCCTGGTCGCCCTGCGCGACCGCTACGGCGAGATCCCGCTCTACGTCACCGAAAACGGCGCCGCCTTCTACGATCCGCCGGTCGCCGACGGGGACACGGTGCGTGACCCGCTGCGCGTCGCCTACTTCCGCGACCACCTGCGGGCCGCCCGGCAGGCGATCCAGGACGGGGTGGACCTGCGCGGTTACTTCGCCTGGTCGCTTCTCGACAACTTCGAGTGGGCGCATGGCTACGACATGCGGTTCGGCCTGGTCCACGTGGACTACTCGACGCAGAAGCGGACGCTCAAGGAGAGCGGCCGGTTCTATTCGGAGGTGATCCGGACGAACGGCGAGGCGCTGGAGGGATAGGCGATCCCACCCTTTCGAGAAGCCTCCTCAGCGTGGGGAGTGTGAGCCGGGCCTTGTCCCCGCGTCCGTCCTAACCCTTCACGCTCCCCAGCATCACGCCCTCGATGTAGTAGCGCTGGAGCGCCAGGAAGAGGACCAACACGGGCAACACGGTGAGCACCGACCCCGCCATCATGAGCTCGGTGTCCTGGGCGTGCTCGCCCATCAGGTTCGCCAGCGCGACCGGCAGCGTGTACATGTCGCTGTCGGTGAGGACGATGAGCGGCCACATGAAGTCGTTCCACACGGCCAGGAACGTGAAGACGGCGAGCGTGACCAGGATCGGGGCGAGGAGCGGCAGCACGACCGACCGGTAGATCCGGAACTCGCCCGCGCCGTCGATCCGCGCGGCGTCGATCAGCTCGTCGGGGATGGTGAGCGCGTACTGGCGGATCAGGAAGATCCCGAAGATCGAAGCCATCGCCGGGACGATCACTCCCCCGTATGTGTTGACGAGGCCCAGCTCCTTCATCATGAGGAACAACGGCAGCATGGCCACCTGGACGGGGATGACGAGCGCGGCCAGCAGCCCTTGGAAAACCGGATCCCGCCCTCGGAAGCGCAGCTTGGCGAAGGCGTACCCCGCCATCGAGTTAACGAGGAGAGAGATGAGCGTCACCGCGGTCGCCAGGAAGGCGCTGTTGAAGAGGGTGCGCCCAAGATCGAGCCGGGTGAAGAGATCCCGGTAATGCTCGAGCGTGACCGCGCTCGGCAGGAAGGAGGGCGGATAGCCGCTCGCCTGCCCGGTCGGCATGAACGAGGCCGAGAGCATCCAGACAAGCGGCGTCAACGACAGGACGACACCCAGCAGCAGTGCGCCGTACAGGACCGTGGTTTTCAGCCGGCGGTTCACATCTCCCCCCGCGGCTGGAGCCGGAGCTGGAGGAGCGTCGCCGCCAGGATGATCAGGAACAGCACGAACGCGATCGCCGCAGCGAAGCCCATGTTCCACCACCGGAACCCCTGCTCGTACATGAAGAGGACCACGCTGTAGGTCGCGTGCAGCGGCCCGCCCTGGGTCATCACGTAGGGCTCGGCGAAGAGCTGGAAGTAGCCGATCATGGTGAGGAGGGCCACGAACAGGAAGGTCGGCGCGAGCGCGGGGAGGGTGACGTGGCGGAACCGTTGCCACGGGCCCGCCCCGTCCAGCTCGGCCGCCTCGTAGAGGTAGTCGGGGATGGCCTGCAGCCCGGCGATGAAGATCACCATGTTGTAGCCGAAGTTCTTCCACACGGCGAGCAGGATGATCGAAGGCATCGCCCACGCCGGATCGCCGAGCCAGTCGATCGGGCCGATCCCGAGAAAGCCGAGCGCGTAGTTGAGGAGCCCGTACCGCGGGTGGTAGATGTAGCGCCACACGACCGCGACCGCGACCAGGGTCGTCACGACGGGCGCGAAGTACACCGTCCGGAAGAACCCCTTGAAGCGGACCAGCCGCGCGCTCACGAGCAGCGCCGCCCCCAGCGAGACCGCCACCGACAAGGGCCCCCCGACCAGGACGAAGTAGAGCGTGTTCCTGAGGGCCGTCCAGAAGAGCGGGTCGCGGAGGAGGGCGATGTAGTTGTCGAGTCCGACGATCCGCGCGTTCTCGAGGGTCCGGAGCGCGTAGATGTCGAAGTCGGTGAAGCTGAGGAGGAGGGCGGCCACGACCGGCAGAAGGAAGAAGAGGCCGATCGTGAGGAGGGCGGGCGAGACGAAGAGCCAGCCGGGCGAGATGCGCACGGTGGAGCCGTCGGCTGATCTCATCGCCCGAAGAGCGTCCGCCGGTCGAGCAGATTCACCCCCGGCTGAAGATCGGCCTTCCAGCCCCGGATGCGAAGCCTGTAGTCGGACGGCCGCTCTGGGAAGGACAGCCCCTGTCGAAGGAGCTGGTTCACCACCTCAGGGAGAGGTCTCTGTTCCCGCGCCGCCTTCTCCCTTATCTGGCGAAGGAGATCGGCGTCGATACGGATCGTCGTCCTAGTCATGCATCAAGAGTTTGCGATAAGAGCTTCTTGTTCAATCATCCTTGCACGCCGGTGGACTGTCGAGTGCCGGGTACGTCTCGCCATTCGCCTCGAGGAACTGGGTCAGGAAGTTGCGGACACTCTCGGCCACGACGTAACAGATGACCTCCGTGGGGCTGTGTCCGTATGCCGCCCTGTAGCCTCCCCCGGCGGTCCCTCGCATGACCCACGTCACCCCGGAAGTGAAGCGCTCGCTCTCCCCCACCCGGTAGCGGACCGGCCGCCAGAACTCCATGCGGTAGCCCGACAGTTTGAACCTCGACCATCCGTCCGGCTCCTCGCCCATCCAATCTGTCTCGCCCATCCAGATGACGAGAGTCTCTCGCTCTCGGGGATCCCCTCCCTCGGTCATCTCCACCCCAGCCAGGGAGAACTCCCGCTCTACCGCCTCCCTTACAGCGTCGTCTTCGATCCCCAGCCCGACGATGAGAGTGACTCCCATCCGCCTGGAATCCTCGACTTCGAGACCTGTCCCTTTGGGAACCTCCTGAGCGCGTAAGGAGGAAACGGCAATCAGGGCGGCAAAGACCAACCAAGGGCTGGAGCGCGCCATCGACATCATCTCTCCTCTCCCCGCGCCAGCAGCCAGCGCCGCTTCTCGAGCATCCGGTCGACGTCGGCGTCGAGGGCCGCCAGAGCCTGGTCGACGGTCAACCGGCCGCGGGCCGCCGCCTCGCCGTACTCGTAGACCTTGGTCGCTATCCGCTCCCACTCGGGCACCCGTGGCAGCGGCACCGCGCGCTCGAGCTGCTGGCGGAAGGCCCGGGCCTTCGCGTCCCCGGCCAGGGCGGGCGCTTCCCACGCTTCGAGCCGCGCCGGCAGGTTGCCCGAAAGCTCGTAGAAGCGGACCTGGGCTTCGGGGCTCGACAGGTACTCGATGAACCGCCAGGCGGCGTCGGCATTCCCGCTGGCCTTGAAGACGACCAGGCTCGAGCCGCCGGCCATCGAGACTCCGGGACCGTCGGGGCCGGGAAGGGGCGCCGTCGCCCAGTCGTCCTGGACGGCTTCCGGAAGCCGTCGCCGGAACTCGCCCAGATACCAGGGGCCGCTGATGTACATGGCATACTCCCCGGCCGCGAACCGCTGGTGGATGTTCCCGACCTGCGTGTCCCTGATCGGCGGCGCCAGGCCCTCGCGGAAGAGTCCGATGTAGAGCTCGAACGCGCGGCGGAACTCGGGCGCCGCGAACGCGCCGTAGCGGCCACCGTCCGCGAGGAGCGGCGAGCCGGCCTGGAGCCCCAGGATCACCGGCGGCGGCCACTCGTTGGTCGGCATGATGAGCGGGTAGCCGCCCGCCCCCACGATCGGCTTCAGCGCCCGCAGCACCTCCAGCCACCCCTCCCAGGTCTCCGGCACCTCCTCGTAGCCCGCCCGGGCGAGGAGATCGCTGCGGTAGAAGAGGGCCCGCGTGTCCACGTACCAGGGGACGCCGTAGGCGGAATCGGCGACGACGTTGGTCTGCCAGATGCCGGCGAAATAATCCGCCGGATCGATCGCCGGCGAGCGCGCGATCCGGCCGTCCAGCGGAAGGATCGCGTCCAGCGCGACGAACTCGGGGATCCAGGTGTTGCCGAGCTGGGCGATGTCGGGGGTGGATTCACCGACGTAGGAGGTGATCAGCTTCTCGTGGGCGGCGATCCACGGCATCTGCTGGACCTGGACCTCGATCCCGGGGTTCCGGCGCTCGAACTCGGGGACGAGCTCGGCGACGACCTCGCCCTCGCGGCCCATGCCCCAGAACTCGATGACGGTCGCCCGGCCCTTCTCCCCGGCGCATCCGGCGGCTCCCCCGAATCCGAGGAGCATGCCACCGACGAGGAGACGGCCGGCCGCGTGGGTCACTCGCCGGCCGCGGGGGCCGCGTACACGGTCTCGCCGTCGATCACCGTGCGAAGCACCTGGGTCCGCCAGATCTCCTCGGCCGACACATCCATGACGTCCCGGTCGAGAACGAGGAAGTCGCCCCGCTTGCCCACTTCGAGCGTTCCGACCTCGTTCCCCATCCCCGCCGCGTCGGCCGCCCATCGCGTGAAGCACGCCAGCGCCTCGTCCTGGGTCAGCCGCTCCTCGGGACGCCAGCCGCCCGCCGGCCACCCCTCCTGGTCCTGCCGGGTGACGGCCGCGTAGAGGCCGTAGAAGGGGTTCGTGCTCTCGACCGGAAAGTCGCTGCCGCACGCCAGCGGCACACCCGCGTCCAGCATCTTCCGCCACGCATAGGCGCCCTGGACGCGCTCGGGGCCGACCCGCTCCTCGGCCCAGTACATGTCGCTGGTCGCGTGGGTCGGCTGCATGGAAGCGATGACGTCCAGCTCCGCGAAGCGCGGGATGTCCTCGAGCGCGACCACCTGGGCGTGCTCGATGCGGGGAGCGGGCGCGTAGTAGCTCACGCTCGATGCTCCGGGGCGCGCGTCGGTCACTCCGCCGGCCACCGCCTCCGCCGCAGCGATCGCGTCCAGCGCGATCCGGTTGCCCCGGTCGCCGATGGCGTGGATCGCCGGCTGGAGGCCGAGCCTCACCGCGCGGGCCATGCCCGCTTCGAGGGCGTCGGGCGGCGTGACGAGGAGCCCCTCGTTGGCCGGATCGTCGCTGTAGGGCTCGAGGAGCGCCGCCCCCCGGCTCCCGAGCGCGCCATCGGCGTAGAACTTGACGCCTCGGATCCGGAACCGGTCCCCCGGCTCGGCCGACTCCGCGGCCGCGATCGTGTCCAGCGCGCCCATGAGCGTCGTGTCACTGCTGTCCAGGTACGACACGATCCGCGGGATGAGCCTCCCCGCCTCCGCCCATTCCCGGAAGAGCTCGACCTCCTGGACCTCGGTCCCCATGTCGTGAACCCCGGTCAGGCCGACCGAGGCCATGCGCTCCTGGGCGGCCGCCAGCCGCGCCGCCAGCTCCTCCGGGCCGGGGGGCGGGATCGCCGCGTCGACCAGGTCCTCGGCGTTGTCGATGAAGACCCCGGTCGGGTTCCCGGCCTCGTCACGTACGATCCGCCCGCCATCCGGGTCCGGCGTGGCGGCCGTGATCCCGGCCAGCTCCATGGCGCGGCTGCTCGCCCAACCGGCGTGCCCGTCGACCCGGGTCAGCCACACGGGATGGTCGGGAGCGGCGCCGTCGAGCGCGGCGGCGGTCGGGAACTCCTTGACCGCCCAGTCGTTCTGATCCCACCCCCGACCCAGGATCCACTCCCCCGCCGGTCGATCGACGGCCGCCTCCCGCACCCGGGCGGCGACCTCCTCGACCCCGGTCGTCCCGACGAGGTCGACCGTGCGGAGGAACTTTCCGAGGTTCATGACGTGCGCGTGGGCGTCGATGAGGCCGGGTACGACCGCGCGTCCTTCGAGGTCGATCACCGCTGTCGCCGGTCCTCTATACGGCTCGACCTCCTCGGCCGAGCCGATCGCGACGATGACGCCGTTCGAGACCGCCATCGCCTCGGCGCGGGGAGCCGCCGGATCGACCGTGTGGATGACGCCGTGGGTCACGATCAGGTCCGCCGGCTCCTGGCCTGTCAGCGGCGGGGCGGCCACCGCGGAGGCGGCGGTCAGCAGGACGCCCACCGCCAGACGCGCGAGCGGGCGGTCACGCCTGCCTACCACGCTATCCCGTAGTCCTCGCCGTAGTCGCTCGAGGCGCCCCACATGGTGCCGTGCTCGCGGTCGAACCAGATCGCGTTGATCGGACCCGAGGTCCGCGCGGCGTAGTCCAGCTCGTACCCCATCTCGCGCAGCTCGGCCCGGACCCACGGCGGAGTGTCCTCGTGCAGGAGCAACTGCCCGGGGATCGACTCGTGGTCGCCGAAGGAGTTCCGGAGCTGGAAGCTGTTGAAGTTGGCCGCTTCGGCCGCCACCTGAGGATCCATCCCGAACTCGACCAGGTTGAGGAAGAACTGGAGCAGATTCTGGTCCTGGGTGTCGCCTCCCTGGACGGCGAAGGAGAGGAAGGGCTCGCCGTCCTTCAGCGCCAGCGAGGGGGTCAAAGTCGCCCGCGGCCGCTTCCCCGGCTCGATCACGTTGAACGGGTTCTCGGCCGGATCGAGCACGAAGCTCTGGGCGCGCTGGCTCATCCCGACTCCCGTTCGTCCGGCGATCACGGCCGGGACCCAGCCGCCGCTCGGGGTCACCGACACGACCCATCCGTCCTCGTCCGCGGTCTGGATGGTCGTCGTTCCGCGGTAGAAGTCCTCGAGATCGGCGGCCGCCTGCTCGCCCTCGGGCTCGTCCCGCTCGGGCGGCCAGGCCGCCAGATATTCGGTGAACGGATTGGTCTCGCCCTGGAAGGGGTACGGGTCGCCCGGGCCGACGTCCGGATCGTTCCGCTCCCAGTCGATGTCCCGGATCCGCTCCTTCCCGTACTCCTCGGAGAGAAGCCCCTCGATCGGCTCCTCGGGCGGGAAGTAGGGGTCGCCGTAGTAGAAGTCGCGATCGGCGAAGGCCCGGCTCATGACCTGATAGATACCGTGGATGTAACGCGCCGAGTTGTAGCCCATCGCGGCCAGGTCCAGGTTCTCGAGCATGTTCAGCATCTGGAGCAGGACCGGCCCCTGGACCCAGTGGGTCAGCTTGTACACCTCGATCCCCTTGTAGTCCGCCCGCACTGGCTCCTCGATTCGGACCTCCCAGTTGGCCAGATCCTCCATCGTGAAGAGCGCCCCTTCCTCGCGCGCCCCGCGGACGAACTCCTCGGCGATGTCGCCTCGGTAGAAGCGGTCGTAGGCGGCCTGGATCGCCTCCTCGCGGCTCTTCCCCTGATCCAGCGCCTGCCGTTCGGCCTCGACCAGCTTTTCGAGTGTTGCCGCCAGGTCGGACTGGCGGAAGAGCTCGCCGGGGTACGGGGCCTCCCGCTCTTCGCCGAGGTGCGGGAGCATCACATCTCGCGACCAGGTCCACGCCTTGAGCGTCTCCTTGTTGCGCTCGATCGAATTGGCGGTCTGGGCCTCGATCGGGTAGCCGTCCTCGGCCATCCGGATGGCGGGCTCGAGGACCTCGGCCAGGTTCATGGTGCCGTACTCCGCCAGCATCGTCATGAGCCCGCCCGGCGTCCCCGGCGTGACCGCCGCGAGCGGCCCCTCCTCCGGCGGGTAGTCCATCCCCCGCTCCTTGAAGTACTCCGGCGTCGCGCCGGTCGGAGCGACCCCGAGCGCGTTGATGCCGACGACCTTGCGCTCGTTCGGATCGTAGATCAGGGCCTGGGTCTCACCGCCCCACGACAGGACGTCCCACATGGTCGACGTCGCGGCCAGCATCGCACAGGCGGCGTCGACGGCGTTCCCGCCCCGCTCGAAGATGAGCGCGCCGGTGGTCGCCGCGAGCGGCTTTCCGGTGATCGCGATCCAGTGGCGGCCATGCAGCGCGGGCTTGTGGGTGCGCGTTTCCTGGGCGGCGGCGGTGGCGGGGAGCAGGACCAGCGCGAGCAGGGCCGTCCGGACCGTCATCCTCAGAAGAGATCCTGCGGGGTCTCGGTGATCGCCGTCGTAGCGCCATCGCCATGGGCCACGAGCTCGCTCGTGTACTCGCCGTCCGTGCTGCGTACCATGCCGAACGGGACCTCGCTCGAGAGCCAGGCCTCGGCCCCGGACTCCGCGTTCCGATAATGATGGGTCTGGAGGGTTCCGGCCGCCACCGTGATGGATTCCTCGCCCACCTCCTGCATCTTCCTGCATTCCTCGGCCACCGAGAGGCCGGGGTTGTCGCCGATCGTTTTCAGGATCGTCGACATCATCGGGCCGCCCATGTTCATGGCCGGGTTGTCGCCGGCCTTCATGATGATCTCCTCCAGCATGTCGGGCTCGAACGGCCAGGTGGGGACGAGGAGCTTCATGATCACGGGATCGTCGTCGTCCTCCGGCGTGATCGTCATCTCGAACCACTGCATTTCCTGTCCCTCTCGCTGCTCGGTCCCGACGATCGCGAACCGGAGGCCCATATCATCCTCGCCCTCCTTGGAAATCTGGTATTCCGCCCAGTCTCCGACGGGCGGGGCGTGCATGTAGCCGCCACAGGCGTCCTGGGCGTGGGCGGCCGCCGGGCTCGCGGCGAGGAGAAGGACGAGGCCTAGATGATGTGGGGTGCGCATGGACCTCCTGTTGTTGATGTGGGCGGGGACACATCGGATTCTAGGCCGGCGTGGTCGGGCCAGCAATCCCTCCAGGGAGCACCATGTTTCCCGAAATGCGCGGCCGGATCCGGCGAGTCAGCAGATCCGCGCCGCCTTAGACTCGGGGCGTGATCGAACCGATCGCCCGATCCGGGCTGCCGCCCGCCGATGTCTGCCAGCGCGCGCTCAACGCGCGTGACGCGCGCTTCGACGGCCTCTTCTTCGTCGGCATCGTCACCACCGGGGTCTACTGCCGCCCTGTCTGTCCGACCCGCCGCGCGAGACCCGCCAACCGGCGGTTCTTCCACTCCGCCGCCGCCGCCGAGCACGCGGGCTTCAGGCCCTGCCTGACCTGCCGCCCGGAGCTGGCACCGGGACGGGCTCCGGTCGACGCCGTGCCGCGGCTGGCCTACCGGGCGGCGCGCCGAATCGCGGCGGGGGCGCTCAACACCCACAGCGTGGCCGAGCTGGCGGGGGAGCTCGGCGTAGGCGAGCGCCACCTGCGACGCGCCCTGGAGCGCGAGCTGGGCGTGTCTCCCGTCGAGCTCGCGCAGACTCACCGGCTGCTTCTCGCCAAGCGGCTGCTGGCCGACACCGGTCTTCCCGTGACGCGGGTCGCCTACGCCAGCGGCTTCCAGAGCCTGCGCCGGTTCAACACCGCCTTCCGTGACCGCTACCGTCTGAGCCCGAGCGCGCTGCGGCGATCGCTGAATCGAGACGGCGGGGCCGGGGCCCGTCGGGCGGGCGGGGCGAAGGCGGCGCGGGATCTTCTCCGGCTCACCCTCGCCTATCGCCCTCCGCTCGCCTGGGAGGCGCTCGTCACCCTTCTCGGGCGGGACGCGCTTCCTGGCGTCGAGACCGTGCAGGGCGGGCGCTACGCTAGAACCGTGCGGCTCGCCGGACGGAGCGGGATCGTACTGGTGGAAGATCCGCGCCGGCGAGGCGACGGCGCCGGGCGACATCCGGGCCCCCACATCGACGTCGACATCTCCGCCTCCCTGCTTCCTGCGCTCATGCCGCTCCTGGCCCGGCTGCGACTCCTGTTCGACCTCGACGCCGAGCCGGCGGTGGTGGACGGATCCCTCGCCCAGGGAGGCCTGGGCGCGCTCGTCAGGCGGCGACCGGGGGTCCGCATCCCGGGCGCGTTCGACGGCTTCGAGGTCGCCTGCCGGGTCCTGCTCCGCGGGCGGGCGCGCCCGGGCCGGGGGGCCAGCGAGCTCGTCCGCCGGTTCGTCGAGTCGCTC
>DASRVA010000010.1:0-5363 GCA_035687745.1 Gemmatimonadota bacterium | reverse complement strand
GCCTCGGTGTCGCCGGTCCAGCGACCGGGCTGCATGCGACCCACGGACCGACGCCGCATCATCGGCCCGATGTTGAGCATGCACCGGTCGGCCCCGTCCTGGGGCCCGCCGCGCAGCCCGCATGTGTCGCTGTGACGACCTCCGCCCCCGCCCTGCGCGAGCGGGGGCGCGCGGGCGACCCGGCGCCCGGAGCGGGTCCTGCCATCGCACCGGTGGCTTCGGTCCGCGATTTCGGGCCGCCGCCGCGCCTGGCCTATCTCGCACCAGCACCCGTCTCCCGCCCGGTCGGGGCAGAGACCCTGCACCCCCTCCGCTTGTAGGCCGCGCGGTCGTCCGCTTTCTCGGGAACGACCCGCGACATCAACCCTAGCAGGTGACCATGCGCAATCCCCGACGCGCGGCCGCGTACGCCGCGTTCACGTTCTCGCTCCTCGCCGTCCGGCCAGCGGCCGGGCAGGAGCACCGCCATCCGGCCGCGGCGCTGGCCGATTCCGCTGCCGCCGACTCGGTCGCCATGCCTACGATGGCCGGGATGACCATGCAGCCGGGTCCGCTCGGCACCCCGCGCACGCGGGAGGGATCAGGCACGGCCTGGCTTCCTGACGCCAGCCCCATGCACGCGCTGCACCGTCAGGCCGGCGACTGGGAGCTCATGCTCCACGGAAGCCTCTTCATCCACTACCTCGACGACGGCGGCGACCGTGGCCGAGAGCAGTTCGGTGCGACCAACTGGATCATGGGAATGGCGCGCCGGCCAGCGGCGGGGGGCGACATGCTGCTTCGCGCCATGCTGAGCGCCGACCCGGTGACGGCCACCGATTGCGGCTACCCGGACCTTCTCGCGACCGGCGAGTTCTGCGACGACGAGCCGCTCCACGACCGTCAGCATCCGCACGACCTCTTCATGGAGCTGGCCGGCGTCTACGAGCGGGCGCTGGGAGACGACCTCGCGCTCCAGCTCTACGGCGGGCCGGTCGGCGAGCCGGCGCTCGGGCCGGTCGCCTTCCCACATCGCATTTCCTCCTTTCCCAACCCGATCGCGCCCGTCGGCCACCACTGGCTCGACTCGACCCACATCGCCTTCGGCGTCGCGACGGCCGGAGTCTACGGGCGTCGGTGGAAGGCCGAGGGATCGCTCTTCAACGGCCGGGAGCCGGACGCCGAGCGCTACGACTTCGATCTCGACGCGCTCGACTCGTACGCGGGGCGATTCTGGCTCCTGCCGAACGAGAGATGGGGGCTTCAGATCTCCGCCGGGCGGCTGAACGAGGCCGAGGTCCACGAAGTCGGAGGCCCCCGGATCGATGTCACGCGCGTGACCGCGTCGGCGAGCTACCATCGCCCCCTGGCGGACGAGGGGGGCTGGGCCAGCACGATCGCCTGGGGACGAAACCGTGAAGGAAGCGAGGCCACGCACGCCTTCCTCGCCGAGGCAAGCCTCAACCTCGCCGAGCGAGACATCCTCTACGGCCGCCTCGAGGTGGCGGAGAAGACCGGCGGGGATCTGGTCCTGCCCGAAGAGCTCGAGGAGCGGTCGTTCACGGTCGGGAAGCTCGGGCTCGGCTACCTGCGCCAGATCGATCCCGTGGCCGGCCTCGTGCCGGGCTTCGGTGCCGGTGTTACCGTTTCACGCGTGCCCGAGGACCTCGAATCTTTCTACGGCTCGACGACGCCGGCGGGACTGCAGCTCTTCTTCCGGCTGCGGCCGGCTCCGATGATGACCGAAGGCCACGGACGGTAATGCTCGCGATGGAACGATATCGTGCGACCAACCCCCGTCGCTCCGGTGTGCTTCTCGTGAGCGCTGCGATGCTGTCGCTGACCCTGGCCGCGCTGCCGGCGCTGGCCCAGGAACCGCCGGGTGTTCCTCCGGATGAGGGGACGATCAGAGCCGTCGTCGAGGGGTTTCACGCCGCGCTGGCAGCCGGAGACTCGACGCGCGCCCTGGAATATCTGCATCCGGACCTGATGGTCTACGAAAGCGGCCATGCCGAGACGCTGGACGAGTATCGGAGCGGGCACCTCGCCAGCGACATCGAGTTCAGCCGCGCGGTGTCGTTCGACACCGTGGAGGATTCGGTCGTGCTTGGGCGCGACCTGTCTCTCTATCTGCGCCGGTACCGGGTCAGGGGATCCTTCCGGGACACTGAGATCGATGCCGCCGGGGTGGAGACGATGATCCTGGCGCCCACACCGACCGGCTGGAAGATCCGCCACATCCACTGGTCGAGTCGATGAAGCGGGGCTGCTGTGCGCCGGGCATGCCGGCGGCTACTCGATCAGCTGGACGGCTTTCGCGCCGGGCGCGGTCTCGGAGCCGCCGGCGAGCCCGGTGGCGTACAGGATCCGGGCGTGCACCTGCTGGTCGTTGCCCTTCCCCGACACGCTCTCGAAGTACACGGCGATGAAGTTCATGAACACCAGGGGCTTGCGGCCGGGGCGGAACGAGCGTCCCGGATGGAAGGTCGGAACGATGCCGATCCGCGGGCTTCCCACCCAGGGATCGAAGGCGCTCCCGACCACCTGGTTCGTGGCCGTGTCCCATGAGGCGAGCGGGTCCTGCGCGATCAGGGCCTCGACCCCCTTCACGACGTTCCCGTGCATGTTGCCCGGCTCGACGTCGTGCTCCTCGCCCACCGAGATGATCTCCGGGTTGCAGACCGCGATGTTGTCCCGGAACCAGCGGCCCCCGATGCCCCCCGGGATCACCCACGGGTAGTACCAGCTGGGCCCGGTGCCAGGACAGCACGGGTCCCCCTGCTTTGCATTCCCCTTCACCACGATCGGGCGGCCGAAGTCGTTGATGTACCCCAGGCCGTCGTCGCCCGGCTCGCCCGGATTCCTCCAGCTCGATCCGTAGCCGGTGAGATGAGGATCGTAGACGTCGACGCCCTCGTCGAACGTGTCGTTGCCGTCGTTGCTGTCGAAGCGGTCGTAGATCGAGAACGGCTTGAGGCACGTGGCGGCCCCCGCCGGTACGATCCTGGCGGTCGCGTCCGCCCCGACGTCCACCGCGTCGACGCCGAAGATCTGCGCGAACCAGGTGGCCACCGGTCCGCCGCGGACCTGGTCCCGATGCGCGCGGACGGTCACCGTGAGGTTGACGAGGTCCACGTCGACATCGTCCGCGGGGTCGATATCGGCCACCCCCTGGATCTTGTTCATGTCGCCGAACTTGTCCGCCTCCGAGCGGGCGGGACCGTCGTCGTCCGGGCTGAACAGAAGGGTCCCGGCCCCGGCCATGGCGGCCGCGTCGGCGGTCCGCTGGGCCTCGGTCTTGGCGGTCAGGAGCATGCCGACGTCGATCGCGAGCGCGACGACGGAGAGGAGCGCGGTTATGGCGAGGGCGACGAAAACGATCGTTGCGCCGCGCTCGCGGCCGGCGCGATCATCCGAGGATGCTTTGGGGGACATACAACCCTTTCGCATAGATGGGTGCGGAATGGCCTGGGGGAACGGGAGGATCCTACAACATGCGGAGTGGGCGTCGCAAGGAGTGCGGAGAGCTCTCACATGCACAACGCGATAACAAGCTATGTGAATCCACCGGGTCGAATGCCGACCTCGGGCCGCGGTGGTATCTTGCGGATGGTGCGCATCCCGAACGCCGCCCTCGCGCTACTCGTACTCGCCGCCTGCGGCGGGGACCGGGTACCGGCCTCCGACCCCGAGCCTTCCGCGGCCGCGGAAGCCGGCTGGATCACGATCGAGGGCGTCCAGTTCCCGGCCGCCCTCGCCGACGCGCCCCCGGAGATCGTGGAGGCGTACGTCTTCGCGGCCCGGCACCCCGAGGTCCTCCGGTACATGCCGTGCTACTGCGGTTGCGAGCGGGAGACCCCGCCCCACCGCTCCAACTACGACTGCTTCGTGAACGCCATCGACCGGACCGGCCCCGTCCCCCGGGTGGACCCGGACCCGATGGGCTTCACCTGAACGATCTGCATCGACGTCGCCCGGGAGGCGAAGACCCAGTTCGAGGCCGGCGTTCCGCTCCCCACGATCCGGGAGAGCGTCGAGGAGAAGTACAGCCAGGGACGGCCGGGGACGCCGACCCCCCGGCCGCCGGCCGGGGATCCGGCCGAGCCGCCCGCGCCTACCGGAGCGTGAACGTCAGCTGGAGGTCGTCCACGAAGTAGGTGCGGGTCGTTTCGAAGGTCCCCCAGACACCCAGCGCGACCCACAGGAGGCCGTCCCCGCCGGCGGTCGCGGTCCCGAGAGAGTAGGTCCTCAAGCCCCACACGTGGCCCACGTCCTCGCCGGCGCCGTTGCCGGTCTCGTCCCGGAAGACGAGGTCGTCGACGGTTTCCGGGTCGGTCTCCGAGACCCCGGCGATGATCGTCCAGTTCCCGATTTCGCCGAAGTCGGCGCTCGCGAAGTCGAACTCGACCTCGACGTCGTAGGTCGCTTCGGGCTGGAGCTCGAAGGCGCGCTCCATCCAGATCTTCCCGGCGTCGTTCAGGTTGTCCAGCGAGAGCCGGACCGACCAGTCGCCCCGCTCGGCCAGCTCGTCCGAGCGCTCGACCGACCACGTGACCGGAGGGTCCTCGAGGTCCGTGCCGTCCGCCACCCACTGCCCGAGATCGCTCTCGAACGTGAAGCCGAAGGTCTGCCGAAGGAACGGCTCGTCCGTGGAGGCGCCGCATCCGCCCGCCAGGACGCCGACCGCCGAGGCGATCGGCAGCCAGCCGCGGGTCATCGCGGGTGGGGGAGGGGAATCAGGAGGAGTCCGAGCGCGCCTCCAAGGGGGACCGCGCCGACCAGGGCCAGCCACAGGTCGTGGAGGTAGAACGAGACGACGGTCAGGAGGATCCCCAGGGCCAGCGAGCCCAGCGCGATCTTCGCCCGGATCGGGATCAGGCGGGCGAGGGCGGCGTAGAGCCTCTCCGTGTCCATCGGTCAGCGCACGCTAGCGGCGCGTGAGCGCGTTGGCAAGCGCCGATCGGCGCGGTAACCTCGGCGTCGTGTTCGTGGCCGGAATCGCGGTACTTCTCTCCTTTCTGCTCTTCCTCGCCGTGCTGGTCGTGCTGGTCCTCGTCCGTCGGGGCGATGCGCCGGCCGGGCGGACGAGCCGCGAGTACGACGCCAGCCGACGCGAGGCGGTGCGCCTCTTGACCGGCGCGGATTCCGCGCCCGCGACGAGCCGGTCCTGGAAGCGGCGGGTGGGGGTGGCCGAGGATGCCGCGCTCGAGGCGCGCTTCCGGTCGGTCCTCGCCGAAGCCCTGCGGGTGGCCGTCCCCCACGATCGCGGGCTCGTCGTCGAGCCCGACGGGACGGCCCGCCTCGCCCGGGACGCGCGGATCGTGGCGGCGGTCTCGACCACGGACCTGCGCGCGCGGGGGCCGGGAGGCGGGGATGGCCTCGCG
>DASRVA010000009.1:0-22058 GCA_035687745.1 Gemmatimonadota bacterium | reverse complement strand
TCGGAGTCGCCCATCTTCCGGGCCGGCGATCGGCTGATCCTGGACTGGCAGGGCAGGGTCGAGATCCCTGGCATCCCGGCGGGCGCGGTCGAGCGGGGTCTCCGCTGGAGCGGCGCCCGGGGAGACGGGCCCCTCACCCTGAGCTACCTGGCCGACGGCTTCGCCTGGAGGGCCGACTACACCGCCGTGCTCGAAGACGGGGGGCCGGTCGAGCTGGGCGGCAGCGTGACGATCGACAACGGGACCGACTATGGCTTCCCGGACGCGCGCGTCCAGCTCGTCGCGGGCGATGTCCGGCGCGGAAGCGGCGGCCCGCGTCCGGTCCCCTACGCGGTGGCGGAGGTCAGGATGGCCGACGCCGCCCCGACGGCTCCCTCGCCCGAGGCGCTCGGGGACGTCCACCTCTACACGCTCTCCGAGCCGGTCACCGTCGGCGCGCGGGAGACCGTGCGTGCGACGCTCTTCGAGGACGCCCCGGTCGACGTCGAGCGGGAGTACGTGCTCCGCGGCCAGCCGTACTGGTACCAGGCCGGCCACCCGGGCATCCCGCCGCGCGAGAACCCGGAGGTGTGGCTCCACTTCCGGAACGAGGACCTGGCCGGCGAGGGCGATCCGCTGCCGGCCGGGATCCTCCACGTCTACCGGCGCGACAGCGCGGGCCGGCTCCAGTTCTCGGGCGACGGATCGATCCCTCCGACGCCGGACGGCGAGCGGGTCGACGTGACGATCGGAAGCGCCTTCGACCTGGTCGCCGAGCGCGTCCAGACCGAGTTCCGGCAGCTCGACCAGAGCACCCACGAATCCGCCTGGCGGATCACGATCCGGAACCGCTCCGGCGACGACCGCACCGTCACCGTGTACGAGCCCTTGTCCGGCGACGCCGTAATCGTCGAGGAGAGCCAGGCGCACGAGCGGATCGACGCGGACACCGTCCGCTGGTCGGTGCCGGTCGAGGCGGGTGGCGAGACCGTCCTGACCTACCGCGTTCGCACGAGGTTCTAGGGATCTCGGGTGACGATATCCCGACACCCTCGACGGCCGCGAGGCGGCCCCCGACTCTGGCATCCTCGTTCACAAAAGTGAACTCGAATCCACTTTTGTCGACGACAAGGACGAAAGGGGGGCGACAAAGCTGCCGATGAACATCTGGGAAGCCCTCACCTCGGCCCTCTGGTCTCTCCGATCGCACAAGCTGCGGTCCTTCCTGACCCTCCTCGGCATCATCGTCGCGGTGACGTCGATCATCGCTGTGGTCACCGTCATCCAGGGGCTCAACTCGAAGGTGACCGAGCTGGTGACCGGTCGCGGCGCCGACGTCTTCATCCTCGACCGGATCGGGACCAGCGAGGCGTTCAGCGCGCAGGCCATGGTCGAGGCCATGCGGCGGCCGGAGCTGACGGCCGAGGACGCCGAGGCGCTCGCCCGGGAAGGACGGAACCTCCTCTATGTCGCCGCCGAGGCGGACGAGCGCGAGGACGTGTGGGGCGGGAGCCGCAAGGTCGAGGATATGAACATCCAGGGAGTCGGCCCCGAGTATCCGTTCCTCTCGACCTACGACATCGCCCGCGGCAGGCAGCTGACGCCGCTGGAGATCGAGCACGGGCGTCCGGTGGCCGTCATCGGCGAGGACGTCGCGGAAGAGCTCTTCCCGACCTCCGACCCTCTCGGCGAGTCGGTCCGCGTACGCGGCCGTCACTTCACCGTGATCGGGATCGCCGAGCCCCAGGGAACGACCTTTGGCGTCACGCAGGACGACTTCGTCGTGATATCGCTGGACACCTGGCAGAAGATGTTCGACCGCCGGACCAGCGTGGAGATCTCGATCAAGGCCGCCGACCCGAACGACATCCAGGCGGCGATCGACGAGACACGCATGCTGATGCGGATCCGCCACGGGCTCCGCCCCGTGGAGGAGGACGACTTCGGCTTCGTCACGACGCAGGAGTTCCTGGAGCTCTACCAGCGGGTCACGACCGGCGTCTACTCGGCGCTGGTCGGTCTGGTCGCCATCTCGCTGGTCGTCGGCGGGATCGTGGTCATGAACATCATGCTGGTCGCGGTCACCGAGCGGACGCGCGAGATCGGGATCCGGAAGGCGATCGGTGCCCGCCGCCGCGACATCCTGCGCCAGTTCCTGACCGAGGCGGTGATTCTGGCGGCGGTCGGCGGGCTGGTCGGGGTCGCCTTCGGGTTCGCGATCGCGATCGTGGTCTCCCAGCTCACCCCGCTCCCCTACTCCCTCACCTGGTGGTCGATCGCGCTCGGGATCGGGATCTCATCCCTGGTCGGGATCGTGTTCGGGATCTACCCCGCCGCCAAGGCCGCGAGGCTGGATCCCATCGCGGCATTGAGGTTCGAGTGAGGACGCCGAAGGCGACCCTCGTCGGCCAGTTCCTGGAGAGCGCCCGGCTCGGGCTGGATACCCTCTGGACCCACAAGCTGCGGTCCTTCCTGACCATCCTCGGCATCGTGATCGGCGTCACCGCGATCGTCGGGATGACCGCGCTCGTCCGCGGCCTGGACCGCTCGATCACCGGCGAGATCCAGTCGATCGGGGCCAACCACCTGTACATCCGCAAGTGGGGTGGCCGGATCGTAGCCGGCGAGCGCGAGTTCCTGCGGCTGGAGCGCCGGCCGGAGATCTCCGAGGCCGATGTGGCCGCGATCCAACGCGAGATCCCGGCCATCCAGACCGTCGACGTCTTCCTCGGGACCGGCCCTTTCCCGATCCACCGGACGCTCACCTACCGGAACAACGAGACCGACGCCGACCTGCTCGGGACGAGCGAGACGTACCCGATCGTCGACGGCTCCGACCTCGCCTCGGGCCGGTTCTTCAACGCCAGCGAAGTCCGGAACCGGAACCGGGTCGTCGCGATCGGGCAGGGGATCGTGGACGTGCTCCTCCCCCACGTGGATCCCGTCGGGAAGGTGATCCGGATCGGCGGCTTCCCGTATACCGTGGTCGGCGTCTTCGAAGAGCGGCCGCTCCTCCTCTGGGGTCAGACCAAGGACACCCGCGTGATCCTTCCCTACACCGCGCTCGACCGGGACTTCGGGGAGCGCGGCCCGATGGACCTGATGGCCGCGATCGTCCCCGCCGACAGCGTGACCGTCGACGACGCCCGCGAGCAGGTCACGTTCCTCATGCGTGCCCGCCACGACCTCCGCCCGGGCGAGGAGAACGACTTCGACATCATCACCCAGTCGAACTTTCTGGAGCTGTGGGATCAGATCACCGGCTCGGTGTTCCTGGCGATGATCGTGATCAGCTCGATCGCCCTCATGGTGGGCGGGATCGGGGTCATGAACATCATGCTGGTCAGCGTGACCGAGCGGACACGCGAGATCGGAATCCGGAAGGCGATCGGAGCCCGCCGGCGGGACATCCTGTGGCAGTTCCTGGTCGAGGCCGTCGTCCTGACAGGGATCGGCGGGATCTTCGGGGTCGCGATCGGGAGCGCGCTCGGAGCCGGTGTATCCAAGCTGATCCACTTCCCGGTCGCGCTGGAGCCATGGTCGTTCGTGGTCGGCGTCGCCTTCAGCGTCGGGATCGGGATCTTCTTCGGGCTGTATCCGGCGACGAGGGCGGCGGCGCTGGATCCGATCGAAGCGCTCAGGTACGAGTAGGCCCGCTCACCGCAGCTCCACCTCCTTCAACCTCACCCCCTCCTCCGCCGCCGCCCTCCGGAACCGGTTCGCGCTGTCGATGACCGCGTTGTGGGCGCGGACCAGCTCGGCGTACTCCTCGTAGACCTCGCGGACGTCGGCCAGCGCCTCGTTGTGCGTCTCGGCCGCCTGGTTCTGCGCCTCGATCACCTCCAGGTAGGCCCGGTGCTCCGGCCGGGGAAGCCGGCCGCCCACGGCCCGCTGCTCGTAGAGGGCCAGGCGCGCCTCCAGGCTGTCCAGCCGGGACCGGTGCACGGCCACGCGGCGCTCACCCGACTCGACCTCGGCCTGGAGGGAGTCGATGCTCGACTTCTCGACGCGCAGCCGGTCGGTCAGGTCGGCCCAGCCGTCCCGCCAGGGAGCCTTGGAGTGGTAGTCGTAGAGATAGGCCCCGCTCAGGGTCAGCACGAACAGAAGGGTGAGGAGGAGAAACCCGACGACGAACGGACGCCTCACCGCGTCCCGGCGGCCTCCACCGGCTCGCGGTCGCGGTCGGCGTCGCCCCGCGCGAGCTTCAGCGCTTCGTCGACCCCGAGCTTCTTCCCCGCCTCGAGCTCGCGCGTGAACCCCGCCTCCCCCAGCGCCGTCCGCCCGCCTGCCTCGATCTCGGCCTCCGCCATCTCCTCGTGGGCCTCGCGGGTCATTCGGGCGCCCCGGCGGAGCGCGCGCGAGGCCCCCAGGAGCCGGACAGCCCGCTCGGGCCGGCCCTCACGCAGCTCGACCGTCCCCATGCCGAGGAGGGAGACCGCCATCCCCGGCCGGTAGTCGAACTCCCGGAACCGCTCGGCGACCTCGAGGAACAGCGACCCGGCCCGTGCCAGATCACCCCGTTCCCGAGCGACGGTCGCCAGGCCGTACCACGACCACGCGATGCCGGGACGCGCCATGAACGCCTCGAAGATCGCGAGCGCCTCACGGAACCTGCTCTCCGCCTCGTCGAGGTCGCCGCGCTGGTGGCTCACCGATCCGAGGTACTGGGTCGCAAACGCCATCGCCACGCGATCGCCCTTTGTCCGTGCGGTATTCCGCGCCTCCTCGAACATCTCCTCGGCGTGATCGAGATCGTCCTGTCCGAGATAGCTGTCGCCCAGATTCATGAGCGCCCCGCTCTCGCCGAACACGTCACCAAGCTCCTGATAGAGGGGAAGCGCCTCCCGGAAGAGCCGGCGCGCCTCCTCGTAGGCGCCCTCGCGGGCCCGTACGTTGCCGAGGTTCATGAGGGCGCGGGCGGTTCCCGCGGGATGGTCGGCCGCGCGGTAGAGGGCCAGCGCCTCCTCGAACTTGCTTACGACTTCGGGGCTGTTGTCCCCCAGGAGCTGCGCGAAGCGCCCGGCCATGTTGAGCGCGTGGGCGCGCTGGACGTCGTCCTCGAAGGGGAGCGTCTGAAGCTGCTCGACCAGGCGTCGCATCTCCGCGAACTGCCCACCCTGGAACCAGAGCGCGGGAAGTCCCAGGCAGAGGCGGAGTGCGAGCGCGGTCTCGCCCCGGTCGAGAGCCCAGGCCAGCGCCGCCCGCAGGTTCTCGTACTCGCGCTGGACCCGCGCCAGCGCCTCCGGGGCCGCGTGGCGGGTCGCGTTCCGCGGGTCCCCCTCTTCCGCGAGATCGGCGAAGAACTCGGCGTGGCGCCGGCGCCAGGTATCCGCCTCGCCCGACTCCTCGAGCAGGTCCAGGCTGAAGTCGCGGATCGACCGCAGCCGGAAGAAGCGCGGCTCACCGTCCTCAGCCGGCACCGACCGGAGCAGGCTCTTGTCGACCAGCGAGGAGACGATCTCCACGACGTCGATGTCCTCGTCTTCGGCGGCGGCCACCTTCTCCACCGCCTCCAGCGTAAACCCGCCGTCGAAGACGGCCTGGCGGCGGAACAGGGCGCGTTCCTTCTCGCTCAGCAGGTTGTAGCTCCATTCGAGGGCGCTGCGAAGGGTTCGTTGACGGTCGGGAAGGTCGCGCCCCCCGCCCTTCAGGAAATCGAACCGCCGCGACAGCCGGGAGACCATCGCCTGCGGCGAGAAGAGCTTGAGACGGGCGGCGGCGAGCTCGATCGCCAGCGGGAGGCCGTCCAGCTGGCGGACGATCTCCACGATCGCCTCCGCGTTGTCCTCCTGGAGGCGGAAGGACGGAACCACCGCCTGGGCGCGCTCGGTGAAGAGCGCCACTGCGTCGTAGCTCGCCAGCCGTTCGATCGAGCGTGGCGTCCGGGCGCCGGGGACAGCGAGCGTAGGGACGGAATGCTCGTGCTCCCCGCGCAGCCTGAGGGGCGCCTGGCTCGTGACGAGAACGGTGAGCCGCGGGGCCGTGCGGAGGAGGTCCGCCACGAGGGGGGCCGCGTCAAGCACCTGCTCGAAGTTGTCGAGCACGAGCAGGATCTCACGCGCCCTCAGGTACTCTCTGAGCGCGGCGCCCGACGCCTCGCCCTCCGGCTTGACGCCGAGCGCGTTCAGGATGGCCTCCTCGACCTGTGAGGGCTCGTGGACGACCGCCATCTCGACGTGGTAGACGCCATGCCGGAAGGCGTCCACGACCTCGGCGGCCACCTGGAGCCCGAGCCGCGACTTCCCCGCGCCGCTCGGGCCGAGCAGGGTCACCAGCCGGACGTCGGGACGCAGGACCAGACGGCGGATCTCCTCCACCTCGCTCGTCCGGCCGACGATCGGCGACGGCTGGGCGGGCAAGTTATGGGGCCGGGCGTCCAGCGTGTTGAGGGGCGGGAAGTCTGCCGGCAGGCCGTTCGACACGAGCTGGAAGAGCCGCTCGGGCTGGGTGAGGTCCTTGAGCGACCTCTCGCCGAGATCGCGGAGGGCCGCCCCCTCGGGGAAGCGGTCCGCGGTCAGCCGCTCGACCGCCTGGGAGAGCAGGATCTGGCCGCCATGACCGGCGCTCAGGATCCGCGCCACGCGGTTTACCGGCGGCCCGAAGTAGTCTCCCTCCCGCTCCTCCGCCTGTCCGCTGTGGAGCGCCATCCGGACCCGCACCGGAACCGGGGTCGGCCACGCCTCGGCGATCAGCGAGCGCTGGCCATCGAGCGCGGCCTCGACCGCCGCCGGCGCAAGGTTGAAGGCGGTAAAGAGGCCATCCCCGACGTTCTTGAAGATCCTCCCGTCCTGCGACTCCACAGCGGACCGG
The DNA here is from genome assembly GCA_035687745.1 of Gemmatimonadota bacterium. Classification (GTDB taxonomy): domain Bacteria; phylum Gemmatimonadota; class Gemmatimonadetes; order JACCXV01; family JAHWKZ01; genus DASRVA01. The sequence continues at coordinate 15,269 of DASRVA010000009.1, read as the reverse complement.
AGGAGCTCGTCGTGGCGCCGGAGGGCGCTCGCCATCGCGCTCGGATAGCGCTCCCACATCTCGGTCGAGCCCTGGATGTCGGTCGCGAGGAACGTGACGGTGCCGGTGGGGGCTTCGATCATGAGGTCGGAAGATAGTCGGTGACGAGGCGCGGGCGACCTACGAAGGGCGGCGCTCGACCTGGGAACCCGGGACGATCACACGCGTCCCGTCCTCCAGCGCCAGGAGCGCCTTCCGACCGCCGTCATAGTCGTCGGCCCAGGCCAGGATCGGGACCGTCCGGCCGCGCCAGGCGACCTTGTCGACCGGCGCGCCAGGCTCACCCTCGAGGGCGATCCGCCAGAACGGGTTCTCCCGCCGCTCCTCGCCGAGCGTGCTGGGCGGACCATGGCCGCACCAGAGGACGACGTCGTCCGGCATCGGCGCGAACACCTCGCGCACGACCCGCATCAGGTCGGCCGTCGACGCCCGGGCGCCGTCGGTCCGGCCGCTCCCCAGCCGGAACAGGAAGTCGCCAACGAAGACGTGGCTTCCGATCTCGAAGCTGACGCTCTCGGGCGAATGACCCGGAGTGGCCGCGACCTGGACCGTGGAGGGGCCGAGCTCCAGCGTCTCGCCGCCGCTGACCGGCCGGTCGGGCCGGAAGGTCCCGCCCGTCGGGCCCGCCACCTCGGCCGCGGGAAACGCCTCGGCCAGCTCGCCGACCCGCGCGCAATGGTCGCCGTGGAGGTGGGTCACGAGGATCCACCGGACGTCACCCCCCCACGCCTCGGCCGCCTCGATCAGGTCGCCGGCCCGGTCCCCGGGATCGATCACGGCCAGCGCGCCGTCGTCCCGCTCCTGGACCACGAACCCGTTGGTCAGGAGATCGTTCAGGACGAATCGCCAGACCCGGATCTCGTGGGCCTCGAACACGTCGTCCCGCTCGGGGCCGCTCACGCCACGACCCCGTGCCGGGATCCCACCCGGGCGATCGCGTCGAGCGCCTCCGAGAGATCCTCCCGCTCGTGAGCGGCCGAGATCTGCGCCCGCAGCCGAGCCTCCCCGTGGGGCACGACCGGGAAACCGAATCCGCTCACGTACACCCCCTCGTCCAGAAGCTCGCGCGACATGGTGATCGCGAGCGCGGTCTCGCCGACCAGAATCGGCACCACCGGATGGACCCCCTCCGGGACGTCGAAGCCCCGCTCCTGCAGACCCTTCCGGAAGAACCGCGTGTTTTCCTTGAGCCGCCGCACCCGCTCCGGCGATTCCTCCACGAGGTCGAAGGCGGCCAGCGACGCGCCGACGATGGGGGGTGGGAGCGAGTTCGAGAAGAGGTAGGGGCGGGAGCGCTGGCGCAGCATGGCCACGAGCGCCGCCGGACCGGCCACGAACCCGCCTGCCGCGCCGCCCAGGGCCTTGCCGAGCGTCCCCGTCACGACGTCCACCTTTCCGTGGACGCCGAGCTCCTCCGCCGTGCCGCGCCCGCGCTCACCCAGGGTTCCCGTCCCGTGCGAGTCGTCGACCACGAGGAGCGCGCCGTGCTCCCGGCAGAGCTCGATCAGCTCGGGGATCCGGGCCAGCTCTCCCTCCATCGAGAAGACGCCGTCCGTCACCACCATCCGATGCCGTGTCTCGTCGCCGGCCAGCAGTCCGGCCAGCGCGTCCAGGTCGGCGTGGGGAAAGCGGTGCCGCGCCGCCTTGCAGAGCCGGATCCCGTCGATGATCGAGGCGTGGTTCAGCTCGTCGGAGTAGACCGCGTCTTCCTCGCCGAGGACGGCCGCGAAGAGGGCCTCGTTGGCGTTCCAGCACGAGGTATAGAGGACCGCGTCGTCGACCGCGAAGAAGTCGGCGATCCTCCGCTCGAGCCGCCGGTGGAGGGTCTGCGTGCCGCAGATGAACCGGACCGACGCCATCCCGAAACCCCACTCGTCGAGCGCCTCCCGGGCGGCCGCGACGATCCGTGGATGGTCCGCCAGACCGAGGTAGTTGTTGGAGGTCAGCATCACGACCGATCGGCCTTCGACCGTGACCCTGGGCCCCTGCGGGCCCTCGAGCTCGTGCTCCACCTTGTAGGTGCCGGCCTCACGCAGGTCGTCCAGCTCCTGCTCCAGCCCATCTACCAGACCCGTCTTCAGCAAAACGCCGGCCCGTCGTGGAACTCGATCCGAACGATCCGCCAGTCCCGGATGTGGACCGTCTGCGGGTACATCTCGGCCGGCTCCGCGCGGACGAGGTCCCCGGTCCCGCGGTCCAGGATGTCACGGCTCCAGAACTCGCACGTGTCGACCTCGACCTCTGCCTCGCCCATCCGCCGGACCTCGGCGAAGTAGCTCTTCTCGGAGTGGAAGGTGGACATCCGCACCTGGCCGGCCGCGTTCAGCTCGGCGATCGACCGCTCCAGCCCGAGCAGCGCCTCCCCGGTGTAGAAGCCGGCCGCGGCGGCGGGATCGCCGTACGCGTAGGCGTCGATCTCGGCCTGATTGGCGTCGCTCAGAAACCGCGCGACCAGCATTCTGAGATCCTCGGCTCCCGCTTCCCCGCCAGGGCTCCTCAGCGAGAGCGGCGCGCTGTCGGCCTGCGCGGTCACCCCCGGATCGTCCCCATCATCACGGTCCGAGCGGGCGGCCCACAGCGTGAACACGCCGGCGATCACGGCGGCGCCGACGGTTCCTATGATCCAATGCAGGTTGAAGGGACCGGGCGAAGCGGACTGGGTCACGGCGACCTCCGGCTCCAGTTTCTACTCGCCGTCCGGCGGCGTGTCAACCGGGGCGCCGTTGCCGTGCGGATAGAAGACCACCTTGAGGGCCTCGTGGGCGTCGAAGGCCCGCATCCCTTCCTCGAACGCGTCGAGCGACTCGTACTCGTGGGAGACGAGCGGCGCCACGTCGAGCCCGTCGGCGAGGAGCTCCAGCGTCCGCTCCCAGGTCGAGAACATGCGCCGGCCGATGATGGCCTGGAGGGTGAGCCCCTTGAAGATGAAGTCGCGCGCGAAGTCCTTGATCGTGATCGCTTCGCGGCCGGGGATTCCCAGCATCGAGAGGGTCCCGCCCATCCGGGCGATCCTGAGGCCCTGGTTGATCGCCGGCTCGGCGCCGGACATCTCGAGGACCAGGTCCACGCCCCCCTCGGTCTCGTCCAGGATCCGCGCGTCGACGTCCGCCGTGTGGTGGCCGCCCGTCTCGAGCACCGTCACCGAGGCGGCGTTCTTCCGCGCCCGCCAGGCCTCGGCCTGCTCGATCGCCTGCCGGCTCACGTCCAGCACGTAGATCCGCTCGGCCCCCTGGTGGTGCGAGATCGCGGCCGCCATCGCGCCGATCGGGCCGTACCCCAGGACCGCCACGCGGGCTCCCGCCAGGTCGTGGTCCTGGACGGTGTGGACGGCGTTTCCGAGGGCGTCCAGGAACGCCCCCACCTTGAGCGGTACGACGCCGGGATCGAGACGGATGACGTTCCCCGCCGGGACGACGAGGAACTCGGCGAACGAGCCGTCGTCGTGGAAGCCGAGGATCCGGGTGTTCCTGCAGATGTGTCCCTGACCGGCCCGGCACTGCCGGCAGGTGCCGCAGACGACGTGCATCTCGGCCGACACGTAGTCGCCCGGCGACAGGTCGGTGCGGCCCGCGTCGGGTCCCAGCTCGTCGACCTCGCCGCAGAACTCGTGCCCGTAGATCCGCGGCGGGCGGACCAGATGCCGGACCGACGGATCCCAGTGCCAGATGTGTCGATCGGAGCCGCAGATGGCAGCCGCCCGAACCCTCAGCCGGACCTCGCCGGTGCCGGGGACTGGGAGCGGCATCTCCCGCACCACGGTCCCCTCCGGACCCGGGCGGGTGTCGACTTTGACGACGGCCCTCACGAGGGCGGCCCGCCCACGGGCCGGCCGTCCTCGATCATCCGGTGCGCGCCTCGGCCGTGCCGGCCACGGCGGACGCTTCGCCCATCCGCTCCAGAAAGCGTTCGGCGTCCATGGCCGCGCGGCATCCAGCCCCCGCCGCCGTCACCGCCTGACGGTAGACGTGGTCGTGAACGTCGCCGGCGGCGAAGACCCCCTCGACCTCGGTCATCGAGCGAGCCGGGTCTTCGAGGACCAGGTACCCCTGGGCATCCATCGGGAGCTGACCGCGGAAGATCTCCGTGTTCGGATCGTGGCCGATCGCGATGAACACGCCGTCGATCGGCATCTCGGTGGTCTCGTCGGTGACGTGGTTCCAGAGCTTGACCCCGTTCACCTCGCGGTCCCCCAGGATCTCGACCACCTGCGTGTTCCAGATGAAGTCGATCTTCGGATTCCCGAACGCCCGCTCCTGCATGATCTTCGACGCCCGGAGCTCGTCGCGGCGATGGACCACCCAGACGCGCGACGCGAACCGGGTCAGGAAGAGGGCCTCTTCCATCGCCGTGTCGCCGCCCCCCACGACGACGATTTCGCGGTCCTTGAAGAAGTAGCCGTCGCAGGTCGCGCAGGTCGAGAGGCCGCGCCCGAGGAGTCGCTCCTCCCCGGGCACCCCGAGCATGCGGGCCGAGGCGCCCGAGGCGACGATCAAGGTCCGGGTGCGGATCGTCTCGCCCTCCACGTCGATCCGGAAAGGCCGCCGGGAGAGGTCTGCGGCGGTGACGTCACCGGGCACGAAGCGGGCGCCGAAGCGCGCGGCCTGCTCCTTCATCTTCTGGATGAGCTCTGGACCCTGAACTCCTTCCGGGAAGCCTGGATAGTTCTCCACGGCTGTCGTCATGGAGAGCTGTCCGCCCGACTCGACGCCGAGGACGACCAGCGGCCCCAGGTTGGCCCGCGCCGCGTAGATCGCGGCCGTGAGACCGGCGCAGCCGGATCCCAGGATGACGACGTTCTCGGCGCGGAGCGGCTCGGCCACCGTCCCCCTCAGGGCGATTCCGCGACCGCTTCGTCCGGCGCGATGGCCGTGCCCTTGATCACGAGCTTGGCCATGCCCAGATCGGCCTCGTAAAGCGCTTCCCGGATGCCCACGAACCGCTGCGCCAGGAGGTCGACAGGATGGCTCCCCGGCACCTCGATCGTGGCCGTGGTCCGGCCGTCGGAGCCGCTCTTCGTCGAGATCTTCGCGTCCGGCACGACGGCGTGAACGGTCTCGGCGACCTTCTTCTGCTGGGCGCGGTAGTTCTTCCGCGGCTCGTCATGGAACTCCACGCCGAACGGAAGGGCCCACGTCGTTGCGTGCACGGCGTACGGCCCGAGCGCCGAAGGGTCGCTCTCCGAGCGGTAGCGTTCCTTGTCCCCCTCCAGGACCAGCAGCGATTCCTTGGAGACCACCTCGCCTTCGACCGTGCGCTCGGCGTTAAGCTCGTGCCGCAGGGTGACGTTGCTCGAAGCGTCGGTCAGCGTCGTCATCAGGGCGTAGGTGCCGCTTCCGTCGCCACGGTCCTGGCCGCGGAGCTCGGATACCACCTGGACGCTCGAAACGCCGAAGTCCGGCGTCGCGGACTGTCCCATTGCGAGGACCGGAAACACGAACGCGGCCGCGAGCGCGACCAGCGGCGTGCGATGACCCGACACGGAGAGAACCCTCCTTTAAACTTTCTGACGTGGAAGACCCTTTTTCGCACGGGCGAATGGCGAAACGGGGGGCCTCCGGCCCCCCGCCGCCGCTGGTTGGCCCGCCTGGACTCGAACCAGGAATCTCTTGATCCAGAGTCAAGCGTGTTGCCAATTACACCACGGGCCAACGAGAACAGGGGCAAGAAGTTAGGCCCGCCCCTGCGGAGGGTCAACCGGAAATGGCCGCCCGGCGCGGGGAACGTAGATTGAGGTGGGGATGAGATCATGGCGTTGCGTGGCCCTGGTCGCCGCTGCATTGGCGCCGGTGGGAGCCTGCGAGGAGGACGACATCACGGCCCCTCCGGTGATCGCCGCGATCGACCTGTCCATCGGCGACTGCGCGGGTCTGCGGGTCGACGAGACCTGCCAGCTCGGCGTCGTCGTGCGAGCCACGGATGGAGCCGTCCTCTCGGACGTCCAGCTCGACTGGAACACGCCCAACATCACGATCGCCACCGTGGACTTCCAGGGACGCGTCACGGGCGTCGGAGAGGGAACGGCCACGATCTTCGCCAAGTCCGCGGCCGGCCCGAGCTCGGTCTGCCAGCAGGTCGGCGTCGTCTGCGATTCGCTGTCGATCTTCGTGGACGAGACCGATCCCGGTCCCGGGCCCCCGCCTTGAGGAGGAGAAGCATGCGCTTTCCGAGAACCGTTTCCGCCCTGGGCCTGGCCCTGGGCCTGACCGTGCTGGCCTGCAGCAGCAGCGACGGGCCGACCTCGATCGAGATCCCGATCGCCACGATCGAGATCCGCTCCGGGGGGTGCTTCGTGGAGGAGGGGGCTTCCTGCCCCGTGCTCGCCGAGGCGAGGACCGCTGACGGCGTCCTCGTCTCCAACCCGATCCTGCGCTGGTTCTCGAGCAACACGTCCGTCGCCAGCGTCGTGGGCGAGAGCGCCACGGCGACGATCCGCGCCCTGGCCATCGGCAACGCCACCGTGACGGTGACCGACACGACCGGTGACATCAGCGACGACATGCGGGTCACCGTTCTGCGCTGCTCGAAGTGCTGAGCCGGGCCTCCGGGACGACCTAGCGGATCGGGCGGAGCGCCCGTCGCTCGCGGGCCCGCTCGAGCGCCAGCTCGACCAGGCGATCGCAGAGCCGCGGGAACGGGACCCCGCTCGCCTCCCATAGCCTCGGGTACATGCTCATCCGGGTGAAGCCGGGGATCGTGTTGATCTCGTTGAGGAGCACCTTCCCGCTCGACCGCTCCAGGAAGAAGTCGACCCTCGCCATCCCGGCCGCCTCGACCGCGCGGAAGGCGCGCAAGGCGAGCGCGCGGATCTCCTCCGCGGTCTCCGCCGGGAGCTCGGCCGGGATCACCAGCCGGACCGCGTCGTCGAAGTACTTGTCCTCGTAGTCGTAGAACTCATGGCCGGGGACGACCTCGCCCACCACCGACGCCTCGGGCTGGTCGTTCCCGAGCACCCCGCACTCGAGCTCGCGCCCCTCGATCGCCTGCTCCACGAGCAGCTTGACGTCGTAGCGGGCGGCGTCGTCGAGCGCGGGGGCCAGCTCCTCGAGGGCGTGCACCTTGTGAACGCCGATCGAGGAGCCGCTGTTGGCCGGCTTGACGAAGCACGGGAAGCCGATCCTGCCGGCCACTTCTCCCTGGACCGCGGTCGGGTCGTCGCGCCAGCGCCCGGTGGTCGTCACCAGGTGCTCGCCGACCGGAAGGCCCGCGGCGAGCCAGAGCCGCTTGGCCACCGTCTTGTCCATCCCGAGCGCGCTCCCCAGGATCCCGGCCCCGACGTACGGCAGACCGGCCAGCTCGAAGAGCCCCTGTAGGGCGCCGTCCTCGCCGGTCCGGCCGTGGACAAGCGGAAAGACGACGTCCAGCGGGCGATCGAGGACCGGCGGGCCGGGGCTTCCGGCGACCGGCAGGAGGCGCCCGCCGCGGCTCGGGTCCCCCAGGAGCGCGACCGGCGCCGTGTCCTCCACCTCGCCCTCCAGCGCACCGCCCGCGCCGGCCTGCTCGACCAGCCGGGTCACCGCGTCCCCCGCCACCAGCCAGCGCCCTTCCTTGGTGATCCCGATCTGGACGACCTCGTAGCGAGCGGGGTCGAGGGCCTCCAGGACCGACCGGGCGGACATCAGGCTCACCTCGTGCTCGCTCGAGCGGCCACCGAAGAGGAGCCCGACCCGGAGGCGCTTGTCTTCAGCCACCGGTCGTCTCCTCGACGTAGGGGGCTAGCGTCTCGACGAGCATCGCGTGGACGGCCGGGGACCCCGCGGCCACCCAGCCGGTCCGGCGATGATCGCGACCGCCGGTCCAGTCGGTGATCTCGCCGCCGGCCTCCAGGATCAGCACCTCGCCGCCGGCCAGGTCCCATGGCGAGAGACCGATCTCCCAGAACCCGTCCAGCCGCCCGGCCGCCGTCCAGGCCAGGTCGAGGGCAGCCGCTCCCGCCCGCCGCATGTCGCCGACCTGCTCGAACACGTCGCGGAAGGCGCCCAGATAGAGGTCGGTCAGCTCCGGCCAGCGGAAGGGAAAGCCGGTCGCCACGAGACGGCGCTCCGGGTCGTCGATCGTCGACACGTGCATCCGGCGTTGCCCGGCGTCCGGGTCGCCGTCGTCCACCCACGCCCCCTCGCCCGTCCGTGCCGTGAACCACTCGCCGCGGACCACGTCCACGACGAGGCCCAGGACCGGAGTCTCGTCCCGGAAGAGCGCGATCGACACGGCAAAGACCGGGAAGGCGTGGACGAAGTTGGTGGTCCCGTCGAGGGGATCGACGAGCCACCGCCAGGGGCTCGCTCGATCCCGGCCGCCCGACTCCTCGGCCACGATGGCGTGGTCCGGGTACGCCCGTTCGAGCCGCGCGACGATGACCGCCTCGGCGGCTTCGTCGGCGATCGTGACGAAGTCGCGGGCCTGCTTCCGCGCGGCCCCGGCAGCGTCGGCATCGGCGAGCCGGGCGCGCAGGACCGTGACCGCGTCGGCGGCCGCTTCGCGGGCGATGGCGAGGGCCTCGGCGGTCTCGATCCGATCAGCCACCCTGGCGACCGCCCTCGATCCGCTCGCGGGCGAGGGACACGGCCTGGTCCGGAGCCACCTTCCGGGCTGCCCGGGTCCGACGCTCGACCACCTCCACAAGGCCCCCCTGGAGACCCTTCTCCCCGACCACGATCCGCCACGGGATCCCGATCAGGTCGGCGTCGGCGAACTTGGAGCCGGCGCGATCGGGGCGGTCGTCGAAGAGCGTCTCGAGGCCGGCCTCGCGGCAGGCGGCGTAGATCCCCTCCGCGGTCTCGACCACCGCCGGCGAGTCCATGTTGAGCGGGATCACCTCGACCTCGTAGGGCGCGATCGCGACCGGCCAGGCGATCCCCCTCTCGTCGTGGCTCTGCTCGACCGCGGCCGCCACCGTACGCGTGATGCCGAGCCCGTAGCACCCCATGAGGAACGGCCGCTGCCGCCCCTGGTCGTCCAGAAAGGTCGCGGTCATGGCGTCGGAGTATTTGGTCCCCAGATCGAAGATGTGGCCGACCTCGATGCCGCGCGTCTCCGACAGGGGGGCGCCGCAGCGCGGGCAGGGATCGCCCCCGACCACGCGCGAGACGTCGGCCCACTCGTCGGGCTCGACGTCGCGACCGATCTCGAGCCCGGTGACGTGGAAGTCGGTGCGGTTGGCGCCCGCCACCAGATCTCCCCGTCCCGCCAGCGACCAGTCGGCGATGACGCGGACGTCGCGCGGGAGGCCGTGCGGCCCGGCGAACCCGACCTCCGCCCCGGTCAGGGCGCGAACGGTCGCCGCGTCCGCCATCTCGAGGCGCCGGGCGCCCAGAAGACGACCCAGCTTGGCCTCGCTCGCCTCCCGGTCTCCGCGGACCAGGATCGCGATCGCATCACCATCGGCCATGAACAGGAGGGTCTTGACGAACGCCTCGGCCGGGCGTCCGAGGAGCTCCGCCACCTCCCCGACGGTGGTCTTCCCCGGCGTCTCGACCTCGGTGAGCGGCCCCGGCCCGTGCCCCGGGCCCGGCACGTGCTCGACCTTGACGCCCTCGGCGCGCTCGTCGCTGGCCGCGTAGCCGCACGCGTCGCACGAGAGGACGCCGCTCTCGCCGTTCTCGGCCAGCACCATGAACTCGTGGCTCACCGCCCCGCCGATCGCCCCCGACTCCGCCTCGACCGCGCGGAACGCGAGCCCGCAGCGCTGGAAGATCCGGGTATAGGCGTCGTAGTAGTCGCGATAGGTCGCGTCCAGCGACGCCTGGTCGGCGTGGAACGAGTAGCCGTCCTTCATCAGGAACTCGCGCGCCCGCATGACGCCGAACCGGGGCCGGATCTCGTCCCGGAACTTGGTCTGGATCTGGTACAGGTTCACCGGAAGCTGCCGATACGACCGCATCTCCTTCCGGGCGATGTCGGTGATCACCTCCTCGTGGGTCGGCCCGAGCGCGAACGGACGGCCGTGCCGGTCTTCGAGCCGCATCATGAGCGGGCCGTACACCTCCCAGCGGCCGGTCTCCCGCCACAGCTCGGCCGGGTGGATGATCGGCATCGCGAGCTCGACCGCACCGATCCGGTCCAGCTCCTCGCGCACGATCCGCGTCACCTTGAGGATCACGCGCTGGAGGAGCGGCAGGTAGGTGTAGACGCCGCGCGCCAGCGGCCTCAGGAGGCCGGCCCGCACCATCAGCCGGTGGCTCGCCACCTCGGCGTCGGCGGGATCCTCGCGAACGGTGGGGATGAAGGTCCGGGACCAGCGCATGGGGCGGGTAGTGTATCCGGGCGTGGTGGGTGGAGCAACGCTACGTTGATCGTACGATGAGCGGAGGTCTCGGGATGACGACATGGCGTTTTCTCGGTTCCGCGACCGCCTGCCTGGCGACGATCACGCTGGCGTCGACCTGCGGGCGAGAGACCGATCCGGGCGGCTCCGGCGGGGCCGCGGAGGCCGCGTCCGATTCCGCCGCGGCGGCCGCGGTCGACACGGCCATGTCGGCGGCCTCGAACGGGATGGGGCGATCGAGCTTCTCGTACGGCTGCGGCGGCGAGTACCGGTTCGTCGCGACGATGGAGCACGGTCGCGAATCCGTCCGACTTCTCCTGCCCGATACGACCGTCACGCTCCCCCATGTCCTGTCGGCGTCGGGCGCCAGATACGGCGAGGGCCCCTACGTCTACTGGTCGCAGGGCGAGGAGGCCCGGCTCGAGACGCCCGAGCGGACCTTCACCGGGTGTGTCAGCGACGAGGGCGGCCCGGCCTGGCGGGAGGCGAAGGCGCAGGGGATCCGGTTCCGCGCCCTCGGTCAGGAGCCGGGCTGGATCCTGGATGTCCGGGAGGACGGCGCGATCGATGTCGAGGCCGATTACGGGGAGGCCGTCTACCACCTGCCCCCCGCGGACCCCGAAGTGGACCCCGGCACCGGCCGGACCACCTACCGCATCGAGACCGAAGCCCATCGGGCGACCATCGTCATCGACGAGGAGCCATGTCGGGATGCGATGAGCGGCTGGCCTTACGAGACGACGGTCTCGCTGACCCTCGATGGCCGGGAGTACTGGGGTTGCGGTCGCCGGCTCTGAACGCGCTGTTTCTGGCGGGACTGACGGTCCTGACGGGTGCGACCGCCGCCGAGTCGAACGCTCAGGAGACGACCGCCGACGCCGTGGTCCCCGCAGAGCTCGACGGCACGGAGTGGCGCCTGCTCGAGATCGATGGCCGGGCGCCGGACTCCGATCTCCCGCCCGTCACGCTCGTGTTCGGAACGACCCGCGGCGAGGGGTCGGGGGGCTGCAACTGGTACACCGCGTGGCTCGGGCCCGCGGCGGCCGGACGTTTCGTCCTCTCCCACCTGACCGCCACCGGCCGAGACTGCAGGCATCCCCGCATCATGGAGCGGGAGGCGCGCTACCTGGCGGCTCTCGAGGAGGTCTCCGGCTACCGCCTCATCGAAGGCGGGCTGACGCTGACTTCCCGGACGGCCGACGGGGAGACGCGTCTGGTGTTCAGGCCCGACTGATCCCTTCCCCCAGCGTCACCTCGACTCCCCCGACCCGCCCCGCGATCAGGTTGTAGAGCCCGCTCACGACGAGGCCCATCACGAACGCCGCCACGCCGTAGAGGATCGGGAAGATCACGATCGCCGCGATGCCGAAGAGGGGCGCCATCCAGGCCATCTCCGGGTCCGACGAGGCACCGGCCGTAGCGCCGACCAGCGCGAGCAGCGTGAACAGAGCGCCCGCGACGAAGCCGATGACGGCATAGATCGCGCCCAGCACCTTCGCGAGGGACACGGGCCTGATTCGTTCGATGACCACGGCCGACCTCCTTCTTTCAGGGTTCAGGGCGACTGCCGGCCCGGGTCCAGCCACGCGGACAGATCGCGCTTCAGGAGCTCCTGCAGACGCTCGACATCCGGCCGGACGACCTCGGTAAGCCTGAGCCGCGTCTCGGGGTTCATCGGCGGGGGTCGGGTCACGTTTCGCTGGGTCACGGCGCGCCTGAGGGCCCGCATCCGCTGGGGCCATCTTTGCGCCAGCTTGCGCCTTCCCGGGAACGGTATGGCCATCAGCCGGCCGAGGGTCTCGCTCCGCAACGGACCGCTCCGATGATGAATCCGCGCGGTGCCCGCGGGCCCTTCGGATTCCACGCCCAGAAAGGAGAGGACGTCCCGGAACAGGGTGTCGGGGTCCGACCGCAGATCATCGAACAGGTGGATGCGGACCTGGCTGCCGAACAGGTCCACGAAGCGGGCCACCTGCTCGTGGTACAATCCGGTCCGAACGTAGAGGAACCCGTAGGGACGCCCCTGCTCGATCCGCCGCGGCTCGTCCTCGATGGCGTCCTCGAAGCTCATCTCCTCCGCGAACCTCACCCGCTGGTGCCAGTAGTGGGAGTATGCGCGATCGACGGGATTCCGCAGGATGATGAGGATCCTGGCGTCCGGTCGGGCGTCCTTGATCCTGGCGGCGGACGACCGCGACGGAAGGTAGGAGGCCGATCCGTCACCCGCTCGTACGTCGTGGGGACAGTCCTGGTAGAGCCGAAGGTACGCGTCGAGCGTGCTGTACTCTCCGCCGCCGTGCACCGTCGGATCGGCGAAGTAGTTGGGCTCCTTCTTCCAGGGGACGAAGATCGAAGGGTGCTGGGCGAGGTAGCGAAAGAGGGAGGTCGTCCCCGATTTCGCGGCCCCGACGAGAAAGAAGTCGGGATACCTGGCCCCGGTCGCCGCCACGCTCGCGGTCATCTCACCCCTCGTACGTGATCCGGTAGATCGCCCCCGCCTCGTCGTCCGAGACGAGCAAGGCTCCGTCCGGCATGACGAGCACGTCCACCGGTCGTCCCCACTCCTCTTCTCCCTGGAGCCACCCTTCGGCGAAGGGCTCGTAGGCCAGCGCGTTCCCCGACGCGTCGAGCCGGACCAGCGTCACACGATAGCCGATCTTCCGGCTCCGGTTCCACGATCCGTGCTCGGCGATGAAGATCTGGTTCCGGTACGGGGCGGGGAACATGTCGCCCGTGTAGAAGCGCATGCCGAGTCCGGCCACGTGCGGGCCCAGCTTCTGTGCCGGAGGTGTGAACTCCGAGCAGGGCCGGGCGTCGCCGAACTCGGGGTCGGCGATGTCGCCGCCATGGCAGTGGGGATAGCCGAAGTGGAGGCCTGCCTCGGGGGCGCGGTTCAGCTCGTCCGGCGGGATGTCGTCCCCCATCCGGTCGCGCCCGTTGTCGGTGAACCAGAGATCGCCCGTCACCGGATGCCAGTCGAAGCCGACCGAGTTCCTGACCCCGCGCGCGTAGATCTCGCGGCCTGACCCGTCGGGCCGGATCCGTGTGATCGTGGCGAACGGGGGCTCAGGGTCACAGATGTTGCAGGGCGCGCCGACCTGTGCGTAGAGCCAGCCGTCGGGCCCGAAGCGGATGAACTTCCAGCCGTGATGACGCTCGGTCGGATAATCGTCGTTGATCACCACCGGCTCGGGCGGCGCGTCCAGCGCCTCGTCCATCCCGTCGTAGCGGAGGATCCGGCCCGTCTCGGCGACGTACAGGGAGCCGTCGAGCCACGCCACCCCGTTGGGGACGTTCAGGCCCTCGGCGATCGTCACGACGCGATCGCCGATCCCATCCCCATCCGAGTCGGTCACCGCGTAGACCTCGCCGTTCCCATCGCGCGTCCCGACGTAGAGGATGCCGCCCGGCGAGAGGGCCATCGAGCGCGCGTTCGGCACGCGCGCGTAGAGCTCGATACGAAACCCTTCCGGGAGCCGGATCGACTCCAGCGGCAGCTCCTGGCTCCGGGCACGGTCGCAGAAGACGGCCGAGACGGTGAGCGCGAAGACGAGGACTCGCTTCATGGGTCGCTCCTATCGGTCCGGGGGGGCTTTGGGGACGCCAGGATCTCTTTCAGACGGCGGGCGACATCCTCCTCCTCGCCGGGAAGGAGGGTCCGCACGTCGATCCAGACCGCCTCCTCGGCTACCCGCGCCACGACGGGAGGGTCCCCGGCGCGGAGCGCACGCGCCAATGCCTCGGCCGTCCACCCCGGCCGCGTCACGCGGAGCGCGTGGCCCGGAAGGTCCCGCTCGGGCAGGGTGCCGCCCCCCGCCCGGCCGGCGTGCGGACGGACCTCGGTCACCGCCCGGACCACCGGCGTGAGCATGGCGCGGAGCCGTTCCGCTTTTTCCGCCAGGTCGTCCGGACGCGCCTCGAGCATCCGCCGGACCGGGATCGACGCCGGATCTTCGAGGAGGAGCCGGAGCGTCGCCTCGAGCGCGGCCAGCGTCATCTTGTCGACGCGGAGCGCGCGGAGGAGCGGGTTCGACCGGACCCGGTCGAGGTGCTCTCGCCGGCCGCAAAGGATCCCGGCCTGCGGACCCCCCAGGAGCTTGTCGCCGCTCCCGCACGCGAGGGCGGCGCCGACGCCCACCGCCGCCCCGAGCGTCGTCCCTTCGCCGATTCCGAGGTCGCCCCTGAGCGGCTCGATCACCCCCGTCCCCTGGTCGAACACGACCGGGACACCGCGCTCCCCCGCCTCCCGGCACAGGACGTCCAGCGGCACCTCGGCCACGAAGCCCGCGACCTCGAAGTTCGATCGATGGACCTTGACGATCGCGCCGACGTCCTGCTCGTCGATGGCGCGCAGGTAGTCGCTCAGGTGGGTCCGGTTGGTGGCGCCGACCTCGACCAGCCGGGCACCCGTCCGGGAGAGGATCTCGTGGATCCTGAACCCACCGCCGATCTCGACCAGCTCGCCGCGGGAGACGACGGCGGCCCGGTCGCGCGCCAGGCTGTCCACGGCGACCAGGAGCGCGGCCGCGTTGTTGTTGACGACGAGCGCGTCCTCCGCCCCGGTCATGAGCGTCAGGAGCCGTGCCGCGTGGACGTACCGTGAGCCACGCCGTCCCTCCTCGAGATCGAGCTCGAGGGGCGAGTACCGACCCCCCGCAGCGAGCGCCGCCTCGAGCGCGCGATGGGCCAGAGGAGCCCGGCCCAGGTTGGTGTGGACGACGACGCCCGTGGCGTTGACGAGGGGACGAAGCGCGGGTGCGAGCAGCCGTTCGAGCTCCATCGCCCAACGCTCGTCGACCGCACGGACGACGTCGCCCTCGTCCCCGAACCGGTCGGGTCGCTCCTCGAGCTCCGCCCGGATCGCTCGCAGCGCGCGGTCCAGCGCCGCCCGCTCGAGGCGCGGTCCGGCGGCGATCGCCCGGACCGGACCGGGCGGCGACTCCAGGCACCGGTGGACCGCGGGCAGCCA
>DASRVA010000008.1:0-13892 GCA_035687745.1 Gemmatimonadota bacterium | reverse complement strand
TTCCGACGAGCGCGGCCAGGCCGGCGTCCGGGTAGCGCGCCGCCCCGACCGGCAGCACGCCCAGGTAGACGGCCTCGAAGACGGCCCCCCAGAAGACCCCTTCGGCCGGTGCGCCGAGGATGGCCCCCGCCAGGGGTCCGGCGACGATCGGCCGGGACAGCATCGTCTGCCCGACCGGCCACGCATCCAGGAAGACCAGTGCGCCGAGCGCGCCCAGCAGGAGCCATTCCGGGAGGCCCACGTCCCTAGAGCACGCGCTCGAGCCGGACCCGCGCGCCGCCCGGCACGTCCTGGGCGGTCACGCGGACGCCCGCGGCCTCGAAGTCGCGCACCCGCTGGCGGTCGTCCGGGTCCAGATAGACGTACGGCAGCACAGGCTCGCGACCCGATGCCGCATGGAGCCCGCCCACGTTCACCTCGTGGATCGGGACACCGGCGACGGCCAGCCGCCACATCGTGCCGAGGTCCGGCGTCAGGACGAGGATCCGGGCATCGGAATCCATCACTTCGGGAAGCCGGGTCGCGGCCACCGCCTCGCTCCAGAAGTCGGCCTCGAGCCCGCTCGGAAGTCCGGTCCGGTAGATCTCCTGCTCGCTCCCCGAGGCCGCCAGCTCGTCGCTGACCACGATCAGGGACTCGGCCTCCAGGCGCCGTCCCCACCCCACCACGACCTGCCCGTGGATCAGCCGCTCGTCCACCCGGAACAGGACGACGGTCACGGACGGACGCCGAGCGCGGCCCGGCTCTTGGTGATCATGAGCGGGACGAGCTTCTCCAGCGGCTCGGCCTGGAGGAAGACGAACTCGATCAGGAGCGGCAGGTTGACGCCGAAGAACACCAGCCGGACTCGCTCCTCGGCCAACAGGCGGCGGCACGCCAGACCGCACGAGCCGGCATCCAGGTCCGTGAACAGGAAGACCTCGCGTCCTTCGGCCCGGTCGTCCAGAAGCTCCCCGAGCCTCGCCTTCAGCGCTTCGCCCGAGAGCGCCTCGTTCGACAGCGCCCACAGGTTCTCCTGCGGGCCCGCGACCCGGGTGAGGGCCGACAGGAACCCGTCCGCCAGACCGCCGTGGGCCACGATCACCCCACAGCGCTCCGTCACTCGTAGTCCTCTTCGAGATAGGTGTCGGTCTCGGCCCGGGTGCGCATGCGCTCGATCAGGCGCTGGTTGAAGCGCTCGGCGGCATGCCGGCCGGCGAACCGTTGCAGGTGGTTCATCGCCACCACTTCGGCGATCACGGTGATGTTCTTCCCCGGGTTGAGCGGCACCCGGACGAGCGGGAGCTCGACCTCCAGGATTTCCGTCTTCTCGTCTTCCAGACCGACCCGCTCCACGTGCGTCGACTCGTCCCACTCCTCGAGCCGCACCACGACCTCGATCCGCTTCTGCAGCCGCACCGACCGTATGCCGAAGAACGACTGGATGTCGATGATGCCGACCCCGCGGATCTCCATGTGGAAGCCGAGGACGTCGCTGCCACGCCCGATCAGAAGGCCGGCCGCCCGGCGCGTCACGTGGACCTGGTCGTCCGCGACCAGCCGGTGCCCGCGCTCGACCAGGTCGAGCACGCACTCGGACTTGCCGATTCCGCTCCGGCCGACGAACAGGAGCCCCACCCCGTAGACATCGGCGAGCGAACCGTGGATGTACGTGCTGGGAGCGTAGAATGATTCGAGGAAGGCCTTGATCGCCGAATAGAAGGCGCCGGTCTTCAAACGCGTCGAGACGACCGGGATCCCGCGCGCGTTGGCACGCTCGAGAAGCCCCTCCGGGGGATCCAGCCCCTTGGTGATGAACACGACCGGAAGATCGAATTCGAGAAAGCGGCGGATGGCCGATGTGCGATCGGACTCCGACAAGGTTTCCAGGTAGGCGATCTCGGTTTCGCCGAGGACCTGGACCCGCGAGTGGACGAAGCGATCGGTGTACCCGGCCAGGACCAGGCCCGGGCTGGCGGCCTCGCTGCTCGGGATCTCCCGGCCCGCAGTTCCCTCCTCGGTCAGGAGGGTCAGCCCGAGCGGCTGCGCCTTGCGGGAGAGGAGTTCGGCGACGGTCAGGCTGGCCAAGATGGAACCGACCCGCTCAGCGCTCCCCGATCTCGTACGCGTCGGCCTCCACCACGCTCACCGACCCGGCCTCGTCGCGACGGGCGATCTTGACCGCCTCGTCGGTGACGTCCACGAAGACCAGCACGTCCTCGCCGCTCTGCTCCTCGAGCCGCGCGACGGCCTCGTCGCGGCTCAGGCGGTCCCAGGCTTGCGGGGCCGCGGCCGCCGGGGCCGACCCCGATCCGTCGCTGGAGCCCTGCAACGCCCGCTCGCGCTCCCCACGGGTCGAGCGTCGCTGCTCGAGCTTCTCCTTGTGGCGCTTGAGCTGTCTCCGGAGCTTGTCGACCGTCGCGTCGATCGCCTTTCGCCACTCATCCGCCGCGGAGGCCGCGAAATGGGTGTCGGTCGAGGTGTGAATCCGCACTTCCGCGATGTGACGATGACCTTCCTGATCCAGGATGATGTCCGCTTCGACGAGGCGATCGAAGTATTTCGAGAGCCCCTCGACCTCGCTCTCCGCGTGCTGGCGGAGCCGATCCGGGACATCGCCGTGGCGTACGCTGAAGGTCATCCGCATGGGTTCTCGCTCCTTCCTCGGGGGAATCGACAGCCTCGAAACCGCGACCCCGCTCGCACCGTCCGGCTTCGGAAGGCACGGGCCATGGAGGCGACTGACCTGGTGGGGCGATTATACCCGCTTGCGGTAACGCGAGGAAAGGATGCCGAGCTGGTCGCGGTACTTCTGCACCGTGCGGCGGGCGATGTTGACGCCCTCGGCCTTGAGCAGCTCCACGATCTGCTGGTCCGTGAGGGGCTTACGGGAGTCCTCCGCCGCGATCATCTCGCTGATCCGGGCCTTCACACCGCGGGCCGAAACGTCCTCGCCCTCGTCGGTCGATAGCCCGCTCGAGAAGAAGAACTTCAGCCGGAAGACCCCGTTGGGCGTCTGGACGAACTTCTCGTTGGTGACCCGGCTGACGGTCGATTCATGCATCCCGATCTCGTCGGCCACCTCCTTGAGGGTCAGCGGCCGCAGGTAGCGGATCCCCTTCTCGAAGAACTCGGCCTGCCGCTCGAGCAGGACGTGCATCACCTTGAGCATCGTCTGCCGGCGTTGCTCGATCGCCTGGATGATCCAGTTGGCGCTGTTGAGCTTGTTCTGGACGAACTCCTTGGCCTGGCCCTTGAACTGCCCGTTGCGCGCCAGGTCGCGGTAGGCGGTGCTGATCCGGAGCCGTGGCAGGTTCCCGTCGTTCAGCCCGATCACGTACTCACCGTCCACCTTGTCGACGATGATGTCCGGCGTCACGTAGCCGGGGGTCAGGTCGGAGTACTTGCGGCCCGGCCGCGGATCCAGAGTCGCGATCCGGTCGGCGGCCGCCTGAACCTCGAGCGCGGAGATCCCGAGCGCGCGGGCGATGTCCTGGTACTTGTGGGACGACAGCTCGGGAAAGTTCTCCTCGACAATTCGGTACGACAGGCTGTCGGCGCCCATACGGTCGGCGATCTGGAGCAACAGGCACTCGCGCAGGTTCCGGGCGCCGACGCCGGGCGGATCGAACTCCTGGATCCGCGCCAGGACCCGCTCGACCTGCCCGAGCGGTGCCGAGACCGATTCGGCGATCTCCTCGAGCGAGCAGGTCAGGAACCCGTCCTCGTTGATGTTCCCGATGATCTCCTCGGCGATCCGGATGTCTCCATCCTGGTGGCCGTTGCTCTGGTAGAGCTGCTGGAGGAGGTGGTCCCAGAGGTCGGCGGTCGTCTCGGGTACGCGCTCGTACTCCTCGAGCTGCTCGTAGTTCGAGCCGCCCCGGTATCCGGAGTCGAAACCGTCCAGGAGGATCTCCTCCCAGTCGATCTCCTCCTCTTCCTCGGCGGACTCCTCGGTCTCCTCCTGATCGGCGAACTCCTCCTCGACCTCGTTCATCTCGAGGAAGGGATTGGCGGTCAGCTCCTGTTTGAGATGCTGCTCGAGCTCGAGGAGGGGCAGGTAGAGGAGATCCATCGCCTGGTACAGGCGAGGGTTCATCCTCATCTCCTGTCGTTGCGTTACGGCGAGTTGTTGCCTAAGCGCCATCGCCTCTGTCCGGGGGTGAGGTCGAGAAGGGACCGACCGCTGACGTGACCCTGGCGACTTCCGGGATCCGGTGTTGCACGAAGCGTGCCAGTGGTTACGAGTCTATCCGACGCGGGGCGCGATTTCAACCACTGGCGAACGCCGGGCGGTCATCGCCGGCCCGTTCCGGGGCTGCCGACCACCCCGGACCCGTCAACCCTCCGTCAGCGACGCCCCGCGAACGTCGCCCACCCGGGGGACCCCGAACCGGCGGATCCGGTCTCGCCGAGCCGTGTACCACCAAGCAAATCCCGCGCGCACCCGCTGCCCGGAAGGCGTCGGGCAACTCCATTTCAGAAGGATGCTCCCCCGTGATGCTCAGCCTCCTCCTCAGGATCGCCGCGATCTATATGGCCCTTGTGGGCCTCGGCCTCATCTTCGCCCCGCAGGCCTTCGGCAATCGCGCCGTCCCCGCCGACGCTTCCCCCGCGCTGATCGCCTACCTGCGGCTTTTCGGCGCCCCGCTACTGGGCATTGCGGCCGTCGACTGGAAGGCGCGAAACGCTGAGCCGTCCACGACGCGGGACGCCATCGTCCTCGGCAACATCGTCGGGTTCGCGGCCATAGGCGCCCTGGACGTGTGGGGCCTGTTCAGCGGCGCGCGGCCGGTGACCATCGTATTCGCTGTCATCCATTGGCTCTTCGCCGCTGCCTTCGTCTGGGCCGGGCGAGGGAGCATGTCAGCAAGGACCTAGAGGCGGAAGTCCTCGCCCAGGTACAGCCGCCTGGCCTCCGGATTCGCGATCAGCTCGTCGGCGTTCCCCGCCATGAGGATGCGACCGTCGTAGAGGAGGTAGGCCCGGTCGGTGATCGAGAGGGTCTCCCGGACGTTGTGGTCGGTGATGAGGATCCCGAGCCCGCGGTCCCGCAGGCTGGCCACGATCCCCTGCAGGTCGTCGACCGCGATCGGGTCGACCCCCGCAAACGGCTCGTCCAGGAGCATGTAGCGGGGCTGGGTGACGAGCGCCCGCGTGATCTCGAGGCGGCGGCGCTCCCCGCCCGAGAGCGCGTACGCCATGTTGCCGCGGACGCGGCGCAGGCCCAGCTCGTCGAGGAGGAGCTCCAGCCGCTCCTCCCGCTCGCGTCGCTTCAGGCCGCTCGTCTCGAGGATGGCCTTGATGTTGTCCTCGACGGTCAGCTTCCGGAAGACCGACGGCTCCTGGGACAGGTAGCCGATCCCCTGCCTCGCCCGGCGGAACATGGGCTTGTGGGTGATCTCCTCGCCGTCCAGGAAGATCCGTCCCCGCGAGTGCTGGATGAGCCCGACGATCATGTAGAAGGTGGTGGTCTTGCCGGCTCCGTTCGGCCCAAGGAGCCCGACCACCTCGCCGGGATGGACCTCGAGCGAGACGTCGTTCACGACCGCGCGCTTGCCGTACCGCTTGACGAGGTGCTCGGCCTTGAGGACGGACCCGCTGGGCACCTCCAGGTCGGGAAGCAGCTTCTCGGCCGGCGCCACGGTCCCGGCTTTCTCGATCATCGCCGTCCTCCTCGCGCCGCCCGCGGGCGGCCGGTCCGCACGGCGGTTCCCGGGGTCGCCACCGCCGCCGGCTCGGGGACCGGGATCGGCTCGCTCGGGCGGCGCTCGGGGCCGCCGATCCGGACCGCCTCGCTCAGGTACACCCCGCGATGGCCCCCGGTGGCCACCACCTCGCTCAGGGAATCGCCGCGGAAGTTGAGCCGCAGCCGGGCCCCCAGCAAATAGTTGACGCTCCATGTCTCCACCGGCCCCGGCTGGGACTCCCGCGAGTAGTTGAGGCTGCGGGCGTCGCCCTCGGCGACCAGCCAGTCGATTCCCTCGTCGGCGAACGCGATGTACAGGCTGTCGCCCTCGAGAAACGACGTCGGGCTCACGTTCTCGAAGGCCATGCGCACGGAAACCGGCACGGAGTCGCGCTTGTTCACCGCCCGGGCCCGGCCGAGCGCCACCAGGGCCGATATCTCGTTGTCGGCCATGAGCACGTCGATCTCGTCGGCGACCAGGAACGTCTCGGCCGTCTCCACCCTGGGGGACAGCCGCAGGCGCACGATCTCCGTCTGGTCGTCGTAGAGGAGGCTGTCGGCGACCGCGGTCAGGTCGGTCCTCTCGATCAGGACCGAGTCCACGGCGACGACCTCGGATCGCAGCGAGTCGCTCCGGAAGCGCATCTCGTCGGCGTATAGGTCGAATGGCTCGGCGGAGGCCGAATCGCGAGGCACCAGCACGGCGTGAGGGCGCGGCCACGCCACGATCCTGCCCTCGTCGCGGAAGTAGCGCAGCGAGTCGGCCGTCACCTCGGACCTGGTCTCGCGGTCGATGAGCTGCGCGCGGCCCGTTGCCAGCGCGACGTCGGGGATCTCCTCGTAGATCACGCGGTCGGCATAGATCTCCGTCGTCGTGTCCCAGAAGTGGACGTTGCGCTGGAAGTCCGCGATCGAGGACCGGCGGTAGATGGTCGCCTGCTGGCTCCGCATCCGGACGTCGCCCCGGTGGGCGCGGACGTTCCCGGTCAGGAGATAGGTCAGCGAGTCCGCCTCCACCAGGCGGCGGAGCTCGTCCGCGTGGTCGACCACGATCGGCTCCTCGGCCCGCTGGGCAAGGAGCGGCCAGGCCGTCGAGCCGAAGACGATCCCGGCCACGACCGCGACCGACAGGCGCTGGGCACGCGGCCTACGTCGAGTCATCCGGGACGGCGATGGCCCGCGGCGGCGTCGGGCTTACCGCCGGCCGCTCCTGACGCTCGGGATCCGAGCGCAGGACCGCCGAGCCGCCGGTGATGCGGATGTCTCGAAGGGCCGTGTCGGAGACGACCCCCTGGCCGCGGATGACGTTGCCGCCCTGGTTGATCTCGGTCCGCCCCTCGCTCGTGAGCCGGTCGGAGGTCGGGTCGTAATGAAGCTCCTGGGTCCGGATGGTGGCGTCGCGGCCGCGCACGAAGACGTCCTCGCGCGCGATCATCTCCTGGGTCGCCTGCTCGAGCTCGCCGCTCCTGGCGGTGAGCGTCGAGGTCGGGGCCCCGGCGTCGTCGAAGAAGCGGACCTGGATCGTGTCGCCGTAGACCTTTCCCTCGCCGTTGTAGAAGAGGAGCCTCTCGGCCAGGATCTCCGCCTTCTTGACGCCCTCGACCGTGATCACGTGGGTTCCGTCCTCCACCACCTGGTCCGGGGTCGGGAGGCCGGGCCGGCCGGTCGGCGGCTCGACGGTCCGGACCGGGGTCGCGTCCTCCCCGCAGGCGGAGAGGAGGACCAGGGCCGCGACGACGAGTCGGACGGCCCTCATACGACCCCCGCCCGCATGCAGTCGTGGAGGTGGACGATCCCGAGCAGACGCGCGTCCTCGTCGACGACCGGCATGGCCATGATCCCGTGGTTCTCCATCTGGTTGACCGCCGCGGCGGCCAGGGCGTCCGGCCGGGTGACCCGGGGCTCCCGCGTCATGACGTCCCGGACCGGCACCTCGAAGACGCGATCGGTCTCCTCCATGAGGCGCATGAGGTCGCCGTTCGTCACGACGCCGACGACGCGATCTCCCTCGACGACCGGCACGGTGCCGCGCTTGTGCGCCATCTCGAGGATCGCATCGCGCATGGAGGCCGAGACCGGGACGGATGGGCAATCCTCCCCCGTCACCATGACGTCCGACACGGTCAGGAGGAGGCGCCGTCCCAGCGCTCCACCCGGATGGAAGGCGGCGAACTCCTCGGGCCGGAAGTCGCGCCGGGTGAGGAGCGCCATGGCGAGCGCGTCCCCCAGGGCCAGCATGGCGGCCGTGGAGGCGGTAGGTGTGAGATCGTGGGGGCACGCCTCCTGGGCGACCGAGCCGTCCAGCGCGACGTCGGCGTGCCGCGCCAGCGTCGAGCCGGGCTGCCCGGTGATCGCGATGACCGGCAGGTCGAAGCGCTTGAAGACGCTCAGGAGATCGATCAGCTCGCCGGTCTCGCCGCTCTTGGAGAGCGCGATCACGACGTCCCCGCTCATCGCCACCCCGGCGTCGCCGTGCACGCCCTCGGCGGGATGGACGAAGAGGCTCGGCGTGCCGGTCGAGGTGAGGGTCGCGGCGATCTTCCGGCCGACCAGCCCGCTCTTCCCCATCCCGGTGACGATCGCCCGGCCGCGACAGCCGTACAGGAGGTCGACCGCCTGCGCGAAGGAGGGCCCCAGGCGGGGCTCGAGGGCGCGGATCGCCTCCGCCTCGAGACGCAGGGTCTCGCGGGCCGCGGCCAGCCACGCGGCCGGAGCCGGCTCAACCTTCCGTCGAATCGTCTCCGCCATCTACCTCTCCAGCCAATCCGTTCCGGTATCGCCGCCGCGCCTCGTCGAGCCGTCCGGCCCGGAAGAGGAGCCACTCGACGGCTTCCCGCACGGCCCCTTCCCCACCCCGGCGGCGCGTGACGTGGGTCGCCCGCTCGCGCACCTCCGGAGCCGCGTTCGCGGGCGCCACCGCGATCCCCGCCACCTCGAACACGGGCAGGTCGATCTGGTCGTCCCCCATGTACAGGATCTCGTCCGGTCGGAGGCGTTTCTCGGCGGCCCACGCCGCCACCTGGCGGGCCTTGTCGCGCACGCCTTGATACACCGACTCGACCCCGAGTTCCTCCCCCCGCCGGGCGGTCGCCCCCGACTGCCGGCCGCTCAGGAGCGCCACCTCGTACCCCATCAGCCGGCACCAGTGGAACGCCGGCCCGTCCAGGACCGAAAACCGCTTCATCTCCTCGCCCGACGCACCGATGTAGACCGACCCGTCGGTCAGGACTCCGTCGACGTCGAAGACGAAGGCGCGGATCCGTGCGGGGTCGGTGTCACCCATCGGCGTGTCTCCGTCGGACGGCGTGGATCTCGAGCAACGTCTCGAGCAGGGGCTCCAGCCGATCGAGCGGCCACTGGCTCGCGGCGTCGCAGAGGGCGCGCGGAGGATCGGGATGGGTCTCGACGAACACCCCGTCGACCCCGGCCGCCACCGCCGCGCGCGCCAGGAGCGCCACGAACTCCCGCTCCCCTCCCGACTCGCCGTCGCCGGCCGACGGGAGCTGCACCGAGTGCGTGGCGTCGAAGACGACCGGGTAGCCGATCGATCGCATACGAGCCAGGCTCCGCATGTCGACCACGAGATTGTGGTAGCCGAAGGTCGTGCCGCGTTCGGTCAGCAGGACCTTCTCGTTTCCCTCGCCGACGATCTTGTCGGCGGCCAGCCGCATGTCCTCGGGCGCCATGAACTGCCCCTTCTTCACGTTCACCACGCGTCCGGTCCGCGCGACGGCGCGGATCAGGAAGGTCTGGCGCGACAGGAACGCGGGCACCTGCAGGACGTCGGCCACCTCGGCGGCGTCCTCGACTTCCTCGATCGAATGGACATCGGTCAGGACGGGGAGCCCGGTTTCCTCCTTCACCTCCTTGAGGATCTCGAGCCCGGCCGCGAGGCCCGGGCCGGCGTAGGCGTCCCCGGACGAGCGGTTCGCCTTGAGATAGGACGACTTGAAGATCGTCGGCATGGCGAGCCGCTCGGCCACATTCCGGAGATGGACGGCGACGTCTCGCGCCATCCCGCGGTCCTCCAGCACGTCGGGGCCGGCGATCACGAACAGGGCGCCGTCTCCGAGCTGATGGGGTCCGCAGGGCACGTGCCGGGTCGCGGCCGGCCCGGGCGGGATCACGTCCGGACTTCCTGGCGGGCGGCGTGCGCCTCGACGGCCTGGGCCTCCTCCCGCGTCGCGTGCTCCTTCGCGGCGCGGACGAAGTCGCGGAACAGGGGATGCGGGCGAAGCGGCCGCGACTTGACGTCGGGATGGAACTGGCAGCCCACGAACCACGGATGGTCGGCGAGCTCGATCATCTCGACCAGCCGTCCGTCCGGCGAGGTCCCGCTCAGCACCAGCCCGTGGTCGGTCAGCGTGTCCCGATAGGCGTTGTTGACCTCGTAGCGGTGGCGGTGTCGTTCGCTGACCTCGGCTTCGCCGTAGATCTGCCGCGCCAGCGTCCCCTCGCCGAGCGCGCACGGCCACGCGCCGAGCCGCATCGTCCCGCCCTTCTCGCGCACGTCGACCTGGTCGGGCATGAGCGCGATCACCGGGTGCTCGGCCTGCGGCTCGAACTCGGTGGAGGTGGCCCCGGCGAGGCCGCAGACGTGACGGGCGTACTCGATCGTCGCGCACTGCATGCCCAGGCAGATCCCGAAGAACGGGGTCTCGGTCCGGCGCGTCCACTCGATCGCCGTGACCATCCCCTCGATCCCGCGCTCGCCGAACCCCGGCGGGACGAGAACGCCGTCCACGCCGCCCAGCCTCGAGGCCACGTTCTGTGGCGTCAGGTCCTCCGCGTTGACCCACCGGATCCGGACCTCGACGTCGTTGTCGATCCCGCCGTGGACGAGCGCCTCCTCGATCGACTTGTAGCTGTCCCTGAGGTCGACGTACTTCCCGCAGATCGCGATCTCGACCTCGCCCGCGGCGTGATAGATCCCGTTCACCATCCGCCGCCAGTCGGAGAGATCGGGCTCGGGCGCGTCGAGATCGAGGCGGTCGACCACCAGCCCGTCCAGCCCGTACTCGTGGAGCGCGAGCGGAACCTGGTAGATCGAAGACACGTCGCGGGCCGGGATCACCGCCTCCACCGAGACGTTGCAGAAGAGCGCGATCTTCCTGCGCAGCTCGTCGGTCAGCGGGAACTCGCTCCGCGCGAGCAGGATGTCGGGCTGGATGCCGATCGCCCTGAGCTCGCGCACCGAATGCTGGGTCGGCTTGGTCTTGAGTTCCTCGGCCGCCTTGATGTACGGGACCAGCGTGACGTGGACGAAGCAGGTCCTGCCGGGGCCGGCCTCCAGCCGGAACTGACGGATCGCCTCCAGGAAGGGCAGGCTCTCGATGTCGCCCACGGTTCCGCCGATCTCGGTGATCACCACGTCCAGGTCCGGCTCCAGGCGTGCCAGGCTGGCGATCGCGCGCTTGATCTCGTCGGTGATGTGGGGGATCACCTGGACTGTCGCGCCGAGGTAGTCGCCGCGCCGCTCCTTGGCGATCACGGTCTGGTAGATGCGCCCGGTCGTGACGTTGTTGGCCTGCGAGAGCGAGCGGTCGATGAACCGCTCGTAGTGGCCGAGGTCCAGGTCCGTCTCGGCGCCGTCGTCGGTGACGAACACCTCGCCGTGCTGGAAGGGGCTCATCGTCCCCGGATCGACGTTGATGTAGGGATCGAACTTCTGGAGGCTGACCGAGAGCCCGCGCGCCTTGAGGAGCATGCCGAGGGAGGCGGCGGCGATCCCCTTCCCGAGCGATGACACGACCCCCCCGGTCACGAAGACGTAGCGGGTCTTCTGGGGGTCCGACATCGGCACCCGGAGACGGCTGAAGGTAAATCCGAAATCTAGGGTCGGGCGCGTGTCGCGTCGAGGCGGCGAAGTGCCTCTTCTGCCCGCGACACGTCGTCCGGCGCGTCCACTCCGATCGACACCGTCCGGACGATCGCGCACCCGATGGCGAGCCCGAGCTCGAGCGCCCGGAGCTGCTCGAGCCGCTCCGCGCGCTCGCGGGGTGTAGGCGGAGTGGCCACGAAACGGTCGAAGGCTGGGCGCCGGTAGGCGTAGATCCCGACGTGGATCCAGGGCCCGGCGTCACGCGCCGTCTCGCGGGTCCGGTGCGGCACGACGAGCCGCGAGAAGTCCAGCGCGCGGCCGTCGGGCGCGAGCACGGCCTTGACCAGATCGGGATCCTCGATCCGCTCGTCCGGCCGCGGCTCCCGCACCAGGGTCGTCAGGTCGAACCGCCCGTCGTCCAGGAGCTCGATCACGCGGTCGATCGCCGCGGGCTCCAGCGCCGGCTCGTCGCCCTGCAGGTTGACGACCACCGCCGCCCGGCCGGCCTCCGCATCGAGGTCGAGGAGGTGCGCGATCCGGTCACTCCCCGAGGCGGCCTCCCGGTCGCTCACGACCGCGCGCGCCCCGGCCTCCCGCGCGGCCGCCGCGATCTCCTCCCGGTCGGTAATCACCGCCACGTCGTCGACCCGCCGCGCTCCCCGCGCGGCGTCCACAACCCACGCGACCATGGGCCGCCCGAGGATCGGGGCGAGCGGCTTTCCGGGAAAGCGGGTCGAGCCGTGGCGGGCCGGAATCGCGACCAGGACGCTCATCGTCAGAACCACGGCCTGGCCAGGACGTAGACGTGCCACTCCTCGGACTCGAGCCCGTATCCCGCGAAGACTCCCAGATACGCCCTTCGACCGTGGCCGGCGAGCCCGGCCCCGAGGCCGGCATTCCACCGGACCGGCTCCTCCTCGACCCAGGCGTCGCCGACGTCGGCGAGCCCGACCAGGTAGAGCCGGTCCATGAAGCGGCGTCCGGGGAGCGCCAGGTGCACCCGGAGGTTGGCGAGCGCCATCCGGTCCCCGGTCAGCCGCTCGCTCAGGCCGTCGTAGCCGATCACCGACCCGGCGCCCCCCAGCCGGTAGAGGAACTGCGGGGCGAGCGTGTCGGCGCCGCCCAGCCGTCCGCCCGCCGCCAACCGCAGCGAGACGACCGACGCCCCGGCCGGGACGTACGCCCGGGCGTCCAGCTGGCCGTGGTCGAACTCGAAGTCGCCGCCGAAGCCCCACCGGTCGTAGCGGCCTTCCAGATAGAGCCCGGGGCGGGGGCCGAGCCCTTCCTCGTCCAGGCGCCGATCGTAGGCCGCACGGACGCCGAGCGCGCGGCCCCGCCCGGGGTCGATCTCCGGATTGACCGGCCAGTCCTCGTCGCCGCCGAAGAGGACGAACGGGCTCTCGCTCGCCAGCGAGTCGAACTCGTCGTCGCGCCATCCCACCCGCACGGTGACCGGCGTCAGGACCCACGTCCGCTCGACCCACGCCTCGTAGCCCGTCCGCTCGTGATAGGCCCGGTCGTCGTTGGCGAAGAGGAGCGCCGCGACCGAATTGCCGAAGTCGGGCCGGTGCCAGCGCTGAGCGGTGTCGGTGATCGAATGGGCGCCCGCGCCGAGACGGAGGCCCTTCAGCCGCGAAAACTCCCGGAACCCGCCGATCCACCACCCGACGTCTTCCATCCGCTCGGTCCGGAAAACCGGCCCTCCGCCCAGCTCGGTCGGCGGGTGCCCCTCGAGATCGCGCAGGGCCGCCTCGACGCCGAAGGCCAGGCCGTCCACCCCGTTGTACTCGTGGAGAACCAGACCGAAGACACCGCCGAGGCCGACCGGGAAGGGCCGTTTCTCAGGGACGTACCGCACGCGGACGGTGTCGGCGACGGCCTCGACCACGACCCGCGCCTCGGGGAGCCAGACCGTCTCCTCCCCCGTCTCGGCCATCGTGGTGCCGAAGTAGCGACCGGCCATGACGGTGAGCCGTCCGCCGATCACCGCGCTCGGCTTCAGCGTGACCTCGCTGTCGACCGCGAGCACGTCTCCCTCGATCCGCCCCTCGAGGAGGATCGAGCCCCCGAGCTGGACGATCGAGCCCGGACGGGCTTCCTCCCTCGCCACCACGGTCGCGCCGGTCTCGACCTCGGCTTCCGGGCCGGCCAGCGACCGCTCGACGATCTGGCGGGTCGCGAACGGGAGCCGGGGATCCACGTCGACGACCGGCTCCTGGCCAACCGCGGGCCGCGCCAGGAGGGCCACGGCCAGCGCCGCCGCGAGCGCCGATCCGTGCCGCGCCTCACGCACGCGGGTGATGCCTCCGGTGCTCGGCCTTGAGATAGGGCGGATCGACGTGGGTGTAGATCTGGGTCGTCGTGATGTCGGCGTGGCCCAGCAGCTCCTGCACGGCCCTGAGG
>DASRVA010000007.1:0-21975 GCA_035687745.1 Gemmatimonadota bacterium | reverse complement strand
CGGCCCGCCCGCCGTTCGGACGGGCCGGACCCTCTGCGCCGCGTCTAGTTGACGACCGCGAAGCGGCCGAGATGCGTCCGGCCGTCCGGTGTCGTCACGTGGAAATAGTAGTTCCCGCTCGCCACCAAGAGGTCGAACCGGGTCCGGACGTCCCACTCCTCGGTCCCCGAGCCGTCCGCATGCTCCAGGACGCGCACCAGGTTGCCCGAGATCGTGTAGATCCGGATCGTCGCCTGCGGCGGCAGGTTCGTGAACAGGATCCGCTGCAAGCCGTTGCCGCGCGTGATCTCGTTGGCCGCGATGAACGGGTTCGGGACCACCCGGATCGCCGACAGGTCGGCGTCCGCCAGCTCGTTCGAGCCGCCGCCCAGCGTCAGCTGCCAGCGGGCGCCCGGATACACGTTCACCGGGCCCGACTCGGCGTACGTGAACGGACCCACCGGAAGGTTGCTGTCTACGGCGTCGCCGCCCTCGCGGCCGCCGTCGTGGCGGTCCGAGCCGGCGTCGATCAGGAGCCGCCACACGTCGCCGTTGGCCGGCAGCGCCTTGATCCCCTCGATGTACACCGACTGCCCTGGCACGAATATCACGAACGTGTCCCCAACGTTCAGGGTGATGTTGTTCGACAACGGCGCCGCGACCGGGAACGCCACCGCCTGGATGCCCGCGGGAGTGTCCGGGCCGAGGAAGCCCCAGTTGTAGCCGGCGATCAGGTCGCCTGGTGTGGACGGGTTGTCCGGGCCCTTGGGCTGGCCACCCTCCGGCACCACTTCGCCGCCCGGGAGCTTCCGCAACGTGCCGCCGAACGAGCTCCCCTCGACCTCCCAGGTCAGCTCGTACGACGTGGCGCCCGCCGCGAACGGCCCCGGGTGCGAGTACTCGCGGGCGTTGGCGAGTTGTCGGATGTTGCCGATGTGCACGAAGGCCGCCAGCGAAGAGTCCAGGATGCTGTGCGGCCGGCTCTCCAGCCCGTGCGTGCCGCCCAGCTCGCCCAGATGCAGCGACTGGCCGTTCACCTCCAGGTCCTCGATGGCGCTGAAGCTGCTCGCGAACGAGGCGTTGATCCCGATGTCCACGCCCGTGTCCGACGGGTCCGTATCGAACCCAAAGAAGACCGGCGTCTCCGAGACCCCGCCGCCGAAGTCGAAGTTCTGCGTGAACGACCCCACTGTCGGCGAGATCTGGGTCGCAAGACCGCCGCCCTCGTCCTCCCAGTGGAAGAACACGTCGTTGAACCCGAACGCGAGCGCGTACCCCCCGTCGTACGGGTTGATGTTCGGATTCGGGAGGATCGAGTCCACCACGAAGAAGAAGTTCCCCGTCGGCACGTTGACATCCCGCGCCGAGACCACGTTCACGCTCGTAAGAGCCGTCGAGCAGTCGACGAAGTCGACATAGTGCCCCGTCGCGGGGTCCACCGTCGCCGTGGGCTCCGTGTCGTCGCATACCGACCCGTCCGCCGTCAGCGGGACGAACTCCACGTCCGCCGCCGCGAACGACGACGCGTTGGACCTGGGCGTCGCCTGCGCCAGCGGCGACAGGCCGGATTCCAGGACCAGCGGCAGGGCCGGCGTCACCGACTCGTTCAACACGTCGAACGCCTCCAGGGTCGGGAGCTGGACCGGCGTCTGGCCGAAGTTGACCCCGAACGACGTCACCGTGTAGAAGACCGGGATCCCGTTGATCAGCCCCGGACCGCTCGACGGGTCGGGGAAGGACCCGCCGCGGTCGGTCACCGCGAACGAGAGGCCGGTGTCGCTGCCGATCGGCGGCTGCTCCGTCTCACGGCACACCACGCTCACCAGCAAATCCTCCAGGAACACCGCCTGCGCATCGCTGCAGAAGAGGCTGGTCCCGATCCCGTCCGCCAGGTCGACCTGCGCGATCAGTTCGGCGTCCGAGGTGCTGCCCCCACGCGAGCGATAGACCCGGAACCCCTGGAAGTCCTGGATCGCGAAATCGGCGTCGAACGCGGGATTGGTGACCGTCGCGTCCGTCAGGCCCGCCTCGGCCGCGGTGAGGAACCCGGTCAGACCGCCCGTGTCACGATCGGGCAGGAAGATCACCTGGTCGGCCGCGAGGATCTGTTCGTTGCCGTCCAGATCCAGCGCCGGCGGGGCCGCCGGATCGGGCGCCCCGCTCGGGAGCCGCGCGAAGGGATCCCGGGCGACCTTGGCGAACGGGTTCACGAACTCGACCGGGTCGGCCTCCCACACGAGCGTCACCTGCCCGTCGCCCGGGATCAGCTCCAACTCGGGCTTGGGGGGCGCGGTCGGCACGATGAACCCGGCGTCGAACACCGCCTGCGCCGTCTGCTGCACGGTCTTGAAGTTGTCCATGACCGGCGCCGTGTTGGCGTCCGGATTGAGAGCCCCCGTCTGCAGGTTCTTGTAGCCCTGCGCCAGAAGCTGCGCGGGGGGCGCGCCGGAAGTGCCGGCCTGGAAGTAGGCCGCGTAGACGTCGACGGACGTTCCCTGGGGCAGGGTGAACCGTCCCGAAGACGCCATGCCCCGGACGTCGCGTGGCTCGACCTCCAGCACGACCTGGGAGGTGTTGCCCGTCATCAGCTCGTACCACTCCTCCTTGTCGGACGGGTCGGGCCGCGGGTTGCCGTTGGTGAAGACCGTGAACTCCTGGAGCCCGACCTCCTCACCCGTGAGCGGATCGATCGGCGTCTTCAGGTAGGTGATCCCGCCGAAGCCGAGCGGGTTCTGGAACTGGGGTTCGGTGAAGTCCGAGTCCCAGTACACCATCGTCTGGACTTCCGGCAGGAACGCGACCTGGTCGTCGCCCGCGTCGCCGATGTCGGGGTCGATGGCGATCGCGACGATCGTGTTCTCCAGGTCGTACGGGCCGGCGGGAACGTCCCCCGCCGCCACGGCCGGCGTGTTGGCGGCGGTGATGAACTCGGTCCGGTTGAAGACCCGGAACGCGACGAACACGAAGTCCTGGACGGACGGGACGCCGAACGCGAAGATCGTCTCCACGATCTCGACCCCGACGCGGGTGCCGCCGCAGTCCGCACACGTGCCGGCCTGGATGTCGTTGGCCGCGATGCACACCGTCTCGTCGGCGAAGCCCGGGAAGGGTTGGCCGGCGAACGGCTGGAGCGCGGGGAACTCGGTCACCCGGGACTCGTCCACCGTGCACTCGGTCGGGAAGTTCCCCTCGTCCTCCGGGTTGGCCGTCGAGAAGTACTCGTCGAGGCCGATGTCGTCGAAGGTGGGACCGCCCGCCTCGAGCTCCGAGAACGGCCCGCCGATCGCGACGACCGTGTCGCCCGCGCCCGGGATCGTGGCCCCGATGTTGGGGCCCGAGCTGAAGATGTACTGGTCGGTGGTCACGATCCAGAACCCGCCGCCCGCCACCGACGAGCCGGACGAGCCGATCTCGGCGTTGTCCTGCAGCAGCAGGATCAACCGGTTCCGCTCGAACTGCAAGCTGTTCGGCGTCGTGGCCGCCGTCAGACCGCCGCGCCGGTCGGGCCGGTCCTTCGGCGGCTCGCCCGCCGAGATCCCGACCGTGCCGAGCAGCAGCAGCAGCGACGCCAGGCCCGCCAGCCACGTCCGCCAGCGGGGGGTGTCGAACCGACTGCGAAACTCCATGAAGCCTCCTGATGGGAACGGTCTCGTGATCGGTGTCTCCGGCCCCACGAGGGGGCCGGAGACGACCGTCCTGTCACTACGCTTCGACGGTGAGGCCACCGGCTAGAAGCGGATCTCGACGCCGAAGCGGTACTGCCGCGGCTCGCCGTAGTTGAACGGTGAGTCGCCGTTGTTGCCGGCGATGAAGTCGGCCCCGTCGCCGGACGCCTGCTTGGCCTCGCGCAGCGACAGCCGGGCCTCCTCCAGGCTCACGATGCCGTCGTTGTTCCGGTCCTGGAGCGCGATCTCGTCGCGGAAGTCCTCGACGATGTCCGTGTCCAGGTTGAACGGGAACGTTTCGGGCGCGTCATCCGTCAGGAAGTCGGACGGAATCACCGGCGTCTGGCTCTGCGAGTTCTCGAAGCCCGAGGCGTCGGGACGACCGGAGCTAGGATTGACGAGCACCACGTTCTCGATGTCCAGGAAGTTGATCACCGAGGCGAACAGCTCGAAGCCCAGGCCCCCGACGACATCGAACCCCTTCACGAACCTGACATCGCCCTGATGGAACCACGGCAGCCGGCTCGAGTTGAGGTCCTCCAGCGGCTCGCCCTGACCCACCGTGCTGCGCCGCGTGAACGGCTCGCCCGAGTGGGCGTTGTAGATGAAGTAGGCGCCGAAGTCCTGAAGCACCGTCCCCGCCGTCGTCCCCTCACGGAAGTCGTTCGGGAACCGCACGTTGAACTGCAGGTTCAGCGTGTTCTGCCGGTCGAACGACTCGGCCAGGAGCTCGGTCGGCGGCGTCAGCAGCCGGCCCGGGAACAGCGGATCGAACAGCCGGCCGAAGCCGCCGGCGGTGGCGAACTCGGTCGGACCCGACGTCGTCCCACGAGCGAACTGGAGCGAATACGCCGCATCGAACGAGAAGTAGTTCGAGTAGCGCTTCGACAGCGTGATGTCGACGCCCTTTACGTTCCCGTTGTCGGCGTTCACCGCGATCCGGCGCTCCTGGATGTCCGGCTGGATCGTCCCGGGCTGGAAGACGTCGACCCGGAGGGCGCCGCGGCGGTCGCGGTTGTAGCCCACCACGTCCAGCACCAGGTTCTCACCCAGCAGGTGCGTGATGCCGGCCTCGAACGCCGTCGTCTCGATGTAGTCCAGGTTCGGGTTGCCGTACAGGATGTTCGGGTTCTGCGCGGCCGCCACGAAGTCGGTCGTGAACGCGTCGAAGTAGCGCCGGAGCTCCGGCAGCTGGTGGAACTTGCCGTACGACAGCCGGACCTGCGTGGCGTCCGTGATCGGGTGCGCCACCCCCAGCCGCGGCGAGAGCTCGGTCCGGGTCGGCGCCTCGACGAGCTGCGCCAGCGGGTTGGTCGCCGGGTCCGAGCACTGGTCGAACGCCGAGATCGAGCACGGCACGACGCCCGCGAACTTCGGGAACATCGTGTTCGGGTTCCAATGGTCGACCCGGAGCCCGACGTCGATCACGAGGTCCCCGTAGTCCAGCCGATCCTGGGCGTAGAGGGCCCCGATCTGCGGCTCCACCTCGTAGAAGTTGGCGAACGTCGCGTCTGTGAAACGTTGATCGCGCTGGGACAGCGTGAGCCAGGTGTACTCGCCGCCCACCTTCATCCGGTGGACGCGGTTCAACTGGCTATCCAGGTCGACCCGGATTCCGGTGCGCTCCTCTTCCCGCGACCGGAAGAAGTTGAGGAAGCCCTCTGAGCCGAAGATCTGCGGCACGCCGAACACCGGATCCGGACGCGTCGAGCGCAGCGTCGGAACGTTCAGCAGGCTCTCCTGTCCCGGGATCGCCTCCTCGAAGAAGAAGTCGACGTCGTCGAAGCGATAGTTGAGGAAGTCCTCCTCGAACCCGTCGCCCTGGTCGAGCGCCTCCGTGCAGTCATCGCCGCAGTTCGCCGCCCCGACCGAGCCCGGCCCGAGCAGGAACGCGGCCGAGATATCGTTCAGCGGGGTCCCGGTGAAAAAGTCCGTCTTGTGGTAGTTGCCCCGGACCTGCAGGTTCAGGTTCCGCTCGGCGGTCTGGAAGAGCTGCTGGTCCCAGCCCAGAATGACATCGTGCGTCTTTGTCCGCCGGGCACTGCTCATCATCTGGAAGATCCCGGGATGCGTGCCGTTGAACGTCAGGTCGTCATAGTCCTCGAACTGATCGCGGCTGAACAGGTACGTGCCCGACACCTTGGTCGTCGACGTCGGGAACACCGTCAGCTTCCCCTGACCCCGCGTGCGGTCGCCCCGGTTTCCAGGCAGGATCGTCTCGGTCGAGCCGGCCGAGTTGAAGCCCCCGCCGGCCGGGTTCCAGCCCGCGCTCGACGGGAACCAGTCGGCCGCGCCCTCCGCCTCCACCGAGCCGAAGAACGTCAGCATATCGGGGATGATCGGACCCCCGATCGAGGCCTGCACGCCATTGTACCCGCAGCAGGTCTCCTCCTCCGGAGCCCCCACGCGGTCGAACTGAAGGGCGTCGGTGTCGAAGGCGAGGCCCAGCTCCTCCAGCGTGTAGCCGTCGGTGCCGAACTGGCCGTCGGTCGTGTAGCGCAGGTTGCCGTGGAACTCACGGCCCCCCTCGCGCGTCACGATGTTGATGACGCCCGACTGGGCGTGACCGAACTCGGCGCCGAAGCCGCCGGTGATGACGTCCACCTCCTCGACTCCGAATCCCGCCGACTCGGTGTTGTTGACCTGCGTCGAGAAATCGGTCACCAGCGCGCCGTCGATGAACACCGCCGACTCGGTCGTCCGGCCGCCGCGGATCACGAACCCGCCGGCGAGGCCCCCGCGGGACTGGGTCTCGTAGATCCCGGCCCCCAGCTCGATCACCTCGTCCAGATCCTCAGTCGGCAGGTTACGCGCGTCCTCGCCCATGAACCGGCTCTTCGAGATCGTGTTGTCGCGCGCCACCAGGGGCTCGCGCTCGATCTCGACGAGGATGCCGGTCTGCTCGATGACCTCGCTGGAGAGCGCGAATTCGACCGACATCGTCTGGCCGGCCAGAATACGCTCCTCCTGCGTCAACGTCTGGTAGCCCAGGTACTGCGCCTGGATCGCCTGGATGCCGACCGGGACGTTGTTGATGAAGTAGTAGCCGTCTTCGTTGGTGACGTTGCCGAGGTTCGTGCCCGAGACGACCACCTGGGCCCCGACCAGCGGCTGGCCGGTGTCCTGATCGGTGACCGTCCCCTGCACCTTGCCCGATACCTGCGCGAACGCGGACCCGCTGGAAAGGACCAGCAGGAAGAGCACGCCCGCTGCCAGGCAGGACAACCTAGCGAACGTGGACGAACCGGGTTGCTGCATACGGGTTCCTCCGTGAAGGTTCGGGAAAGCCCTGCGTGGACGCCTCACCCGGTCGGAGGGCGCAAATACCCGTCCTCCGGGGGGCGTCTTTCCGGTTTCTGGCTGGACTTGATTGGGCGCGATGGCGCCAGGAAAGGCAGACAGAGCTCGTATCGAAGCGCCCTCCTTGAATGAGGGTTGGCGGGTTACGGCGCTGTGGCTGGGCAGGCCTGTGAAATTCCAGTATAGGACCCCTCGCAGCGGGTGTCAACCGGTCGCCGCGCCGGGACGGCAATTCGCTGCAGGGGGAGGGGCGGGCGGCGCGGCGAGCGGTCGCCCGCCGGGGGAGTAAGGGCTCTCGGGGGAAAAACGAACCGGGCGGAGGCGATCGCTCGCCCCCGCCCGGAAAGCAGCCCGCCGTCCGGCGGGCCGGCAAACGTCGGGCTACTGGGTCTTGATGCTCACCGGCTGGCTGATCCAGACGACCACCGGCTGGTCCCGGTTGAAGGCCGTCGTCCAGCTCGTCGTCTTGGCCCACTTCTCGGCCGCCGCGTCGCAACCCTGCTGACCGCTGGACTTCAAGATCTGGGTCGCGGTCACGTTGCCGGACGTGTCGATCCGAAGCCCGACGGCCAGATCGCACTGGACGCCGCTCTTCTGGAGGAGCGGTGGGATGTGCCTCAGGATGTCGTCGGCCGTGCAGCTCGTCTTGCACTTCGGCTTCACGGTGTAGGGCGTGAACGTGAAGGTGTTGCCCACCTCGCCCGTCTCCGGCATCGGGGGCGGACCCTCGGGGACCGGCTGGTCCTCGACGATCTCGGTCTCGGCGATCGTGATGTCTTCCTCGATCGGCTCTTCCGAGATGACCGGCGTCGCCGGACGGGCGATCTCCTCCGGGGGCGGCGGGATCTTGATCTCGGGCGGGATGTCGATCACCTCGAGCTCGTCCGCTCGCACCTCGAACCCCTCGCCCCGGGGCGTCACGAAGAAGAAGATCAGCACTCCGTGAACGATCAGCGCCGCGAGGGTGAACATCTTGAACAGGCGGCCGTACTCGTCGTGCAGCCGGCTGTTCGCGGTGGTGTAGGTCTGCGGTTCCGCCATGCTCCTCCTCTCAGGGGCTCGGGGGACGGCCCATGGGTCCGATGCTCATACCCTGGACCTGGGGCGCGGGTCCCGTCCGGGATCAGCGGCCCCGGCGCGAGGCCTCCCGCTCCAGGTTCGTCGTGAAGTTCACCCGCACCGTGCCCGCGTCCCGCAACTCCTCCTGCACGTCGTTCACGAGCTCGTAGTCCACGTCCACGTCGCCCCGGATCGACACGACCACCCGGGGGTGCTCGGCGAAGATGGGACGCATGATGTCGGAGATCTGGGCCACCGGGACGCGCTGGTCGTTGATGTAGACCGCGTCCTCCTCGATGAAGAGGTTCTGGATGTCCTTTCGCTTCTCCGGGATCTTCTCCTGGGCGAGGGCCTCGGGCAGGACGACGTCCCGTGGATCCTCGCTGCGGAACTCGGTCGAGACCATGAAGAAGATGAGGAGCAGGAACGCCATGTCCGCCAGCGACGCCGTCGGGATCTCGCTGGCGGGCTTGTGCTTCTTCTCGAATCCCTTCTGTCGTACCGCCATGCCGTCCTCAGCCTCCGGCTCTCGATGATGGTGGCGTCGGCCCACCCACGGCCGGACGAGGGCTGCGCTGCCACAGGATTTCGTTGATCGTCTGGACGCCGCGTCGCATGTCGACGATCAGCCCGTCGATCTGGGAAACGAACCAGTTGTGCGCCATGTTGACCGGGATCGCGATGATGAGCCCGGCCGCCGTCGTGATGAGGGCGACCTTGATGCCCCCGGCGACCAGCGGGGCCTCGACCTCGCCGGCCGCCTCGATGGCTCCGAAGGCGATGATCATGCCGGCGACCGTTCCCAGGAAGCCGATCAGCGGGGCCACGTTGGCCACCGTCGCCAGGACGACCAGGCCCTTCTCCAGGAACGCCATCTCGATCCGGCCGGCGTGCGTGATCGCCTGGTCGGCCCGGGCCGTGGCGCCCTCTTCGTACAGGTGGAGACCGGTGAGGAGGATCGAGGCCACGGGTCCACGCGTGTTCGCGCACAGGTCCATCGCCTGGTCGACCCGGCCCTCGCGGACCAGGCCGGCGACGCGCTCCAGGAGACGGTCGGTGCGGACCTTGGCCATGCGCAGGGTCACGAACTTCACCAGGATGACCGCCAGCCCCAGGATGGAGCAGGCCAGGAGCGGCCACATGAAGATGCCGCCGTCCCGGAAAAGCTGCAGAAGCGTCACGTCGTCCCCTCGCTCGGCTGGTGGCTGATGAAGAGTCGCGGACGGCCGCCGAAAGGGCCGCGTCGGCGGCCGCGGGCCAGTTTATCCCCCTGCGGGAAGGGTGTCAACGGCGGCCGCCCGGCGGCCGACGAGCGAGTCCCAGCGCAGCCGCTCGGGGAAGCGGCCGGTGTCCTCGTACTCCTCGTACAGCTTGGCCGTCGTGGTGTCCCCGGGGTGGGTCCGGACCCACTGATAGAGGAAGGTCTTGGTCAGAACCTCGTTGCCGATGTCGTCGGCCAGGTTGATGTAGCGGAGAAACGCCCGGCGGTTGTCGGGATCGACCCGGATGGCCCGGGTGAGAAGCAACATGGCGTCGCTGGTGTCGCCGCCGGCCAGCGCCATCTCGGCCATCTCGATCCAGAGCTCGGGCTCGACGTCGCGCGGGCTCTCGCGGAAGTACTTCTCGAGCAGCCGGTCGGCGACATCGTAGTGGCCGACCACCGCAGCGTTGTAGGCGGCGGTCTTGTACAGCCGGTCGTCGAGCCGGCCGCCGCTCCTTTGCTCCGCGTCCCGGAGCAGGCTGTCGAGCTGCGCGTAGGAGCCGCTCAGCGCGAAGACGTTGATGAGGCTGTTCAGATAGGCGTCTCCGAGCGGCTCCCGTCCCAGGAGGGCGTTGCCGCGCTGGAGAGCCTCGACGGCCTCGGCCGTGTCCCCGACCCGGGCCCGGGCCGAGGCGAGCTGCAGCCAGGTCGCCCCGTAGTTGCCGATCAGGGCGCGCGCGGTCCCGTCCTTGTAGACGTCCTCGTCCTGGACCCCGCGGAACAGATACACCTCCTCCAGAAGCTCCTCCGTCCGCGGGATGTCGATCCACGAGGTCTCCGGGGGCTGCATCGGGACGACCTGTTCGCCGGCCCGCGCCAGGTCCGAGGCCGGGCGGGCGTGGATCCGGTCGACGATCCCCTCGCGCACGAGGTGGTCCCTGAGCCCCACCTTGGCCTCTTCCGGGACCGTCACCGAGAAGTAGATCGGCCGCTGCTCCATGTTCTTCCGCAGCACCTGCAGGACGGCGATGTCCTGCCGGCGCAGGATCGTGTTCTCGGGGTACGAGAGCTCGATTCCGGCCACGTCGATGGTCACCGGCTCGTCGACGACGATCCCGATCCGCGACAGCGGGTCGTCGGCCGTCCCCGAGTAGTCGATGATCGTGCGGTCGATCGGCGGGACTTCGATCCGCCGCTCCGTCGGCGACAGGGAGTCCAGGGCCTCAGGCATCCCGCCGGCGGTGAAGGTCTTGCGCGTGAGCTGCTCCAGGTACCAGGTCGTGTTCAGGAGGGCCAGGTTGACGACCGCCACGTCGCGGCGAATCCCCTCCACCTCCTGCAGGTACCACAGCGGAAACGTGTCGTTGTCGCCGTTGGTGAACAGGATCCCGCCCGGCTCGACCGACTGCAGGACGTTGTAGGCGAAGTCGCGGGCGATGTAGTTGCCGCTCCGGTCCGCCTCGTGGTGGTTCAAGGCGAAGACCACAGCCGGGAGGAGCATGAGGACCACGGCCGCCGCCGTGACCATGGGACGGCTGAGCGCCCGGCCCGCTCTCTTGAGGGCCGAGCCGACCACCGCGAAGGCGCCGACCCCCGCCCACATGCCGAGGAAGACGTACGACACGACGAAGAAGTAGTCGCGCTCGCGGACCTCGCGCGGCAGGCCGGCGACGTCCGGCGCCTGGGAATTGCCGAGCGGGAAGTTCAGATAGACGAGCAGGCCCAGCGACGTGGTGGCGAACAGGATCAGAAAGTAGATCCACGTCTTTCGATCCGCGCGGAAGTGGAACACCGACCCGATCACGGCCAGGAGCGCCGCCAGGATCGACATGAAGGGGCGGCCGAACTGGCCCGAGACGCGCGACTCGAACGGCCCTACCATGCCCAGCAGATAGTCGAAGTACAGCGGGATCTGGTAGCGCAGGAAGTCGACCGACCTGGGCAGCATCGGACGAACGTCGTACTGCTTGCGGGCGAGGACCGCGAGGAGCTCGCGCCAGGTTTCGGGGTTGGCCTCGTTGACGGCCGGATCGAGCCCGGCGCGGATCTTGAGAAAGAGGATGACGGAGGCTCCGGCCACGAACAGGAGCGCCGACCACCCGAAGAAGGGCAGCGCGCCCGTCCTGGACATCCACCACAGGCCCGCCCCCAGGACGGCGAGCCCGACCACCAGCATGCCCCCGTTCACGACCGACTCCCCGGCCAGGATCCCGTCCACCGAGAAGCCCTTGAGGACGGTCAGGTAGAGTCCCGCGGCGCCGACCAGGAGGCTCAGCACGTAATTCCGGTACCGCTCCCACACCGTCGCCACCACGAACACGACGACGGCCGGCATGGCCAGGAGCGCCATCAGATGGTTGCCGATCGACAGGCCCATCAGGAAGACGACCAGCAGGAGCAGGTTCCAGTCCTTTCCTTCCTCCAGGTGGTCGGCCCAGTAGAAAACGAGAAACGTCACCAGGGCGATGGTGGCGAGAGCCACCGAGTACACCTCGGTCTCGGTCGAGTTGGACCATTGCGACTGCCCCCACGCACCCACCAGGACCGCGGCCAGCGCGCCGGCGTTCACGAGCGTCGCGGGCAGGCTCCATCCCATCGTGCGGTCGATCCGGCCGAGGATCGAGGCCAGGACGAGGAAATAGAAGAAGCACCCCACCGAGGATACCAGCGCGCTCATCACGTTCATCTTGACCGCGAACGAGAGCCCCAGCGGCAGCATGCCGAAGACGTGGCCGATGAGGACGAACAACGGCGTGCCAGGCGGGTGGGGGATCCCGAGGATGTAGGCGGTCGTGATGAACTCGCCGGCGTCCCAGAAGGTGAGGGTCGGAGACAGGGTCAGCAGGTACGATGCGAAGACCACCCCGAAGGCGATCGTGGCGTAGATGAGCCGCTCGCGGCTGAGGATCCGCATCGGCTTTAGCTTCCTCCGGCTGTTCGGCTGGGATCGATCGCGAGGTTGACGGAAGCCGTGAAGCTAGACCCGGGCTCCGACCCGAGCAAGCGAGACCCCCTGCGTCAGGTTCTCCAGCCTCTCCGTCAGCTCCTCCGGCGAGAGGTTCTTCTCGAGCCGCCCGCCCACCGCGAGCGAGATCTGGCCCGTCTCTTCGCTCACCACCACGACCGCCGCGTCGGTCTCCTCGGAGAGGCCGATGGCGGCGCGATGCCGGGTTCCGATCGAGGGATCGTAGACGGGGAACTGAGTGAGAGGGAGGATGCACGCGGCGGCGACGATGTTGTCGCCCTCGATGATCACGGCGCCGTCGTGCAGCGGCGTGTAGGGGGCGAAGATGGTGCCCAGGAGCTCCGCCGACACCGCCGCCCGGAGCTGCTTGCCGCTCTCGACGTACTCCATGAGCCCGACCTCGCGCTGGATGGCGATGATGGCCCCCCGCTTCTCCTTGCTGAGCTGGGTTGCGGCCTTGACGACCTCGGTGATGACCGGGCTCTCCTCCATCTTGGCCAGGAACCTGAGCCAGGGTGTGCGTCCGATCCGGGCGAGCGCCGACCTGAGCTCGGGCTGGAAGACGATGAGGATCGCGATCACCCACACGAGCTGACCGGCCTGGAAGATCGCGTTCAGGGCTTCGAGCCGGAGGAGCTTGGTGAGGTAGGCGGCGAACACCAGAATGATGAAGCCGAGCATCATCTGGAGCGCCCGCGTGCCCTGCACGAGCATGAAGACCTTGTAGACGATGAACGTCACGACCGCGACGTCGATCAGGTCGAGGATCCCGGGTTTCAGGAACACCATGCGCGACAAGTGCTCGATCATCCGTCCCTCTTCTCCGCTCCTTCCTCTCTCGCCTCGCGCCACCACGCCAGCACCGCGAGGGCGCGCCGATGCGGGGCGACGTCGTGGACCCGCAGGATCGCCGCCCCGCCCAGGGCCGCCAGGATTCCGGCCGCGAGCGACTCGGGCAGGCGCTCGGCCGGCTCCCGTGTGCGCTCGGGATCCAGGAACGTCTTCCGCGAGTGGCCGATCAGGAGCGGGTAGCCCATCTCCCTCAGCCGCTCGAGGCTCGCCAGCAGGCGATAGCTGTCACGAACCGTCTTCCCGAACCCGATGCCGGGATCGAGGACGATGGCTTCCCGATCGACGCCCGCCGCTCTTGCCCGGCCGGCCGCCTCCCGCAGGATCGTACCGATCTCGCCCAGCAGGTCGTCGTACCGCGGGTCGTC
Organism: Gemmatimonadota bacterium; assembly: GCA_035687745.1. Lineage (GTDB taxonomy): Bacteria > Gemmatimonadota > Gemmatimonadetes > JACCXV01 > JAHWKZ01 > DASRVA01. The sequence continues at coordinate 8,589 of DASRVA010000007.1, read as the reverse complement.
CTGCATGGTGCGGGGTTCGCCGCGCATGTGCATGAGCACGAGCCCGACCCCGGTCGCCGCGGCCAGGTCGGCCAGCCCGGGATCGAAGCGTAGGGCGCTGACGTCGTTCAGGACGTGAGCACCGGCCGCGACGGCCTCGCGCGCCACCTCGAGCTTGGTCGTGTCGACCGAGATGGGAACCCCGGTCCGGGCGACCAGCCCCTCGACCACGGGCAGCACCCGGTCGAGCTCCTCGGCCGAGTCGATGGGCCGGGCGCCGGGTCGGGTGGACTCGCCGCCGACGTCCAGCAGGTCAGCTCCGGCCTCGATCATCTCGAGGCCGTGTCCGACCGCCTCCGCGGCGCTCGGGTGGAGGCCGCCGTCGGAGAAGCTGTCCGGAGTTACGTTGAGGACGCCCATCAGGAGGGGCGCCGATCCGATCGACAGGGAGCCCCCGCGGATCCGCCAGACGCGGCTGGAGGGGGCGTCCGGTCCGCCCGTCAACGCGACGGCCGGGACCTGGGCGCTACTCGGCGGCCCGACCCGGGTCGGGCGCGGGCGGGCGGACCAGGCGGCTGGCGCGCGCGGTCGAATCGGCGGGCACGCGTCCCTCGTCACGCTCGTCCCGCTCCTCACCGACCTCGCCGTCCGGCGCCTCGAGATCGGCGACCCCGGCTCCACGGTCGGATATCCGGGCTTTCTTCCCTACCGGCTCATCGATGGGAGGCTCGGGCGCCAGCTCCTCGCCGGCGATCACCAGACGGATCTCCTCGTTGTCGAGGATCTCGCGCTCGAGCAAAGCCTCCGCGAGGCGGTGCAGGGCGTCTTCGTTGTCGGTCAGGATCCCGAGAGCGCGCTCGAAGGCGGTGGCGACGATCGACTTCACCTCCTGGTCGATCACGCGCGCGGTCTCCTCCGAGTAGTCACGATGGGTGGTGATCTCCCGGCCCAGAAAGATCTGCTCCGGCTCGTCGCCGTAGGTCAGGGGTCCGAGGATCTCGCTCATCCCCCACTTGGTCACCATCCGTCGCGCCAGGTCGGTCGCCCGCTGGAGGTCGTCGCCGGCGCCGGTCGTCGTGGCCTTCAGGACCAGGACTTCCGCGGCGCGGCCTCCCAGGAGCGCGGTGAGCTGATCCTCGCACCACTCGCGGGTGTAGATGTGGCGCTCGTCCACGGGAAGGAAGTGGGTCACGCCGAGCGCCCGGCCGCGCGGGATGATCGTCACCTTGTGGACCGGATCGGCGGCAGGCGTCAGCATCCGGACCAGTGCGTGCCCGGCCTCGTGGAAGGCGATCGAGCGCTTCTCGTCGTCGGTGATGACGAGGCTCTTCCGCTCGGCCCCCATCATCACCTTGTCCTTGGCGTCCTCGAAGTCGATCATCGTGACCGACTTGCGGTTGTTGCGGGCGGCGAGGAGCGCGGCCTCGTTCACGATGTTCTCGATGTCGGCGCCGGCCAGCCCGGGCGTTCCCTTGGCGAGGACGCGTAGGTCGACGTCGGGGGACAGCGGGATGTCGCGGGTGTGGACCTTGAAGATGCCCTCCCGGCCGCGCACGTCGGGCCGGTCGACCACGACCTGACGGTCGAAGCGGCCGGGCCTGAGCAGCGCCGGGTCGAGCACGTCGGGCCGGTTCGTCGCCGCGATCAGGATCACGCCCTCGTTGGACTCGAAGCCGTCCATCTCGACCAGGAGCTGGTTCAGCGTCTGCTCGCGCTCGTCGTGGCCGCCCCCGAGCCCGGCGCCGCGATGGCGCCCGACGGCGTCGATCTCGTCGACGAAGATGATGCACGGTGCGTGCGCCTTGCCCTGCTCGAAGAGGTCCCTGACCCGGCTTGCGCCAACACCTACGAACATCTCCACGAAATCCGAGCCCGACATCGAGAAGAACGGCACGCCGGCCTCGCCGGCGACCGCGCGCGCGAGCAGCGTCTTTCCCGTCCCCGGAGGCCCGAGCAGGAGTACCCCCTTCGGGATCCGGCCGCCGAGACGCTGGAACTTCTTCGGGTCGCGCAGGAAGTCGATGATCTCCTCGAGCTCCTGCTTGGCTTCGTCGGCGCCGGCGACGTCCTCGAACGTGACCTTGGGGGCGTCGGCGCTGAGGAGCTTGGCGCGCGACTTCCCGAACGCGAACGCGCGCGAACCCCCGCCCTGCATCTGACGGATCAGGAAGATCCAGAGCGCGATGATGAGGATCCAGGGCAGGATGCCGACGAGCTGAAGGAGCCAGTTCGTGGAAGGCGCCTGGGCCTCGACCTGGACGCCCTTCTCCTCGAGGCGCTGGACGAGCAAAGGGTCCTCGAACGGGATGACGGTGCTGAACTCGGTGAAGTCGCGAGGCCCGCTCGGGGTCATCGCCCGTGAGCGCTCCTTCAGCGTGCCCTGGATCTCCTTCTCGACGATCGTGACCGAGGCCAGGTTGTCCTGGTCGAGCTGCGCGGTGAACTCCGAGTACTTGATCTCGACCCGCGACGATTCCTTGGGCCGGAAGAGCTGCATCCAGATCGCGAGCGGGACGAACAGAATCAGCGCCCACAGAAGAAGGCTCTTGGAAAGGCTCGAGAAGCGAGGTCGCGGGGGCGGGCGGCGGCCTGGGGGGCCCGGCGGGGCCGGGCGTCGGGATCGATTCGTCATGGCGGGCTTCTGCGGCTCCTCCTCAAATCGCGGCGCGCGTCACTCGTTTGGCGCGCCGGGGTGGAACACCGCGATATGGGGAAGGTTCCTATACCGCTCTTCGTAATCCAGACCGTATCCCACCACGAACGCATCACCAATGGCGAAGCCAATATAGCGGATGGAAAAGGGATGAGCGAGGCGCTTCTCCTTGTACAGGAGCGCGCACAGATCGAGGCTCCTCGGCCCCTTCCGCTCGAGAGCGCGCCAGATCTCGACCAAGGTCAGCCCCGTATCCACGATGTCCTCGACGACCAGGACATCCTTTCCGGCAATATCCAGGCCGTCGATCCACCAGAGCTGGACCTCGCCGCTCGATTCGGTGCCGGCGTACGAGCGGGCGCGGACGAACTCCAGCGTGATCGGCATGTTGATCGCCCGGCTCAGGTCGGCGGCGAAGTAGATGCCGCCCTTGAGCAGGCAGAGGAGCACCAGGTCACGCTCGCGGTAGTCGGCCGTGATCTCCTCCCCCAGCTCGCGGACGCGCGCCTGGAGGTCCTGCTCGGAGATCAGGACCTCGGTTCGCTCGCCCGCCAGGGTCGCGCCGATCTCAGCCATGGTCACCCTTTCGTTCACCGCTGAACTCCAGCCATGCGCCACGCCGGCGGAGCGTCACCCCGCCCGGACCGGCGATCCTGCCGCCCCGTCCAGCGCGGACGAAGCGCATCGCCCCGGCCACCCACTCCGCGCCGGGGGACGGCGTGTCCTCGGCCGCGCATGTCGCCCACGCACGAAGGACAGCTCGCGAGAGAAGCGCGCTCGGCGCCCGGGTCAGGGGCTCCGCCTCGAGCCGCCAGACATGCCCGGCACGCTCGACCGTGGCCGACTCCAGGAGCTCCTCCGCCCGCTCGCCCAGGAACGCCGCGTCCACGGCCGCCAGCGAGGCCAGCCTCACGATCGCCCGGTCGACGCGCGGGTTGAGCGCGGTCAGGATCGGCAGCAGCTCCTCCCGGACGCGCGTCCGAGGGTACCGGGGATCGCGGTTCGACGGGTCATCCCGGAACGGGACCCCGTTCGCCTCCGCCCACTCGGCGATCGCCTTCCGCGAAAACGGCAGGAGCGGTCTGAGGAGCGTCGACCCCTGAAAGATCTCGATGGGCGCCGGGCCCGCCAGCCCGTCCGGGCTCGCTCCTCGCGCCAGCCTCTGGAGCACGGTCTCGACGCGATCGTCCCGGTGCTGCGCGGTCACGATCGCGACCGCCCCCACCTCGCGCGCCACCCGCGCGAGGAAGCGGTACCTGAGGACCCGCGCCGCGGCCATCGGGCCCTCGCCGCTCCGTGAAGCCCGTTCCGGCGCGCGACCCCGGCCGAGCCGGACCTGCACCCCCCAGCGCCGCGCCACCGCCTCGACGAACCGGCCGTCCCCGGCGCTCTCGGCGCCGCGCGTCCCGTGGTCGAAGTGGGCGGCCACCGGAACCGTGTCGCGCCCGGGATCGCGGTCCCGCCCGAGGAGTGCCAGCAGCGTCATCGAGTCGAGCCCGCCCGAGACGGCGAGGACGACGCGGCTCTCCGGCCCGATCCCGAAGTGACGGCGCCAGTGGCTCCTGAAGCGCGCGCTCAAGTCCTGCGATCTGCCGCGGCGCGGGGAAGGTCGGGTGGTGGCGGCGGCAGGATTCGAACCTGCGACCCAGGGCTTATGAGTCCCTTGCTCTACCAGGCTGAGCTACGCCGCCCCAAAGATGAGGAAGGGGTCAGCCGGAACCGGCTCACCCCTTCCGAAGTTGGTAGCGGGGGCGGGATTTGAACCCGCGACCTTTGGGTTATGAGCCCAACGAGCTACCAGACTGCTCCACCCCGCGATAGGCCAAAAAATGTAGACGGGAGGTCGAAGGGTGTCAACCTTCGCAGCCTGGAAGGCGTCTCATTCTCCGGATGCCTTGTCCCATGACCTGAGCCGGAGCCTGCGAATGCGTCTCGTCCTGATGTTTCTTGCGGTATGCGTGGCGAGCTGCGCCCGTCCTTCTGCACCACGCCCCTCCCAGCCCGCGGGCACGGCGGATACCTCCGCCGTCCGGCGCGAGCTCGAGCAGTGGTACGAGGAGAACAAGCGCGCCTTCCTGGCTGAGGACGTCAATGCCATCATGGCGCTCCGAACGGAGGACTTTCACACCGTGGGGCCCGATGGCACGGTGCGGGACCGCGGCGAGATGGAGCACTATACAATCGGTCTGCTGAACGGGATCGACCGCTGGATTTCGCTGAGCTTCGACATCGCCAGCCTCGAGGTTTCTGGCGACACGGCTCGGGCCGTCGTGCGGCAACATCTCGTTCGCATGGCGCTCCGGCCCGACGGTCTCGTGCACCACGTGGAGACGTGGGCAACGCAACGCGAGACCTGGCGGAGAACTCCTGACGGGTGGAAGCTCCATCGCGTCGACAGCGTCCGCGATCAGCGCCGGCTGATCGACGGTCAGCCCGACTGAACCTTTGCGCCGGTTGATTAGCGCGTTCCGGCCGCGCGCCCCCCGGCGACGCGGGCGAGCGAGTCCGCATGCTGCCTGGCCAGCGCGGCCAGGGACTCGGCGGTGGCCCGGTGCACGTCCGGCGGCACCGCGATGATCCGGTAGACGAGCTCGCCCGGCCGGGCGAGACCCTTCTCGCGGGCCAGCGACTCGAGCGCAAAGGCATCTTCCATGAGCCGTTCGTGGCGCGCCTCGAGCGCCGCGTGGTCGGCCTTCAGCTTGGCGAGCTGCTCTTGGGTCCGCTCCTCCTCCAGGTGCAGCATGAGCAGGTGGTGGGGACGCTGATCTCCCACGAGGAATCCGAACGCGAGGAGGAGGACCACGATCCCCCAGAACGCGAGTTTCTGGCGTCTGCGCGCGCGGCGGTCGGCGAGCTTGCGGCTCATCGCTTCACGCGCGAGAAGGGATCCCGGCCCGCGTAGCGGGCACCGCCCCCCAGGCTCTCCTCGATCCTGAGGAGCTGGTTGTACTTGGCGGTCCGCTCGCCACGCGCGGGGGCGCCGGTCTTGATCTGGCCCGCCTCCGTGGCGACCGCGAAGTCCGAGATGAAGCTGTCCTCCGTCTCGCCCGAGCGGTGAGAGATCACCGCCTGATAGCCGGCCTCCTTCGCGACCCGGATCGCCTCGAGCGTCTCGGTCACGGTCCCGATCTGGTTCAGCTTGATGAGGATCGCGTTCGCGGCGCCGACCTCGATGCCGCGCTCCAGGCGGTCGGCGTTGGTGACGAAGAGATCGTCGCCGACCAACTGGATCCGGTCGCCGAGCGCTTCCGTCAGGGCGCGCCATCCGGACCAGTCGTTCTCGGCCAGACCGTCCTCGATCGAGACGATCGGATAGCGGTCGACGAGACCGACGTAGAAGCCGATCAGCTCGTCGGAGGTCATGGGCTCGCCGCCGGCCTTCTTCCACCGGTACGTGCCGTCGGCGTACAGCTCGCTGGCGGCCACGTCGAGGGCCAGGACGACGTCCTCTCCCGGCGTGAATCCGGCACGGTCGATCGCCTCGACGATCACCTCGAGCGCGGCCGTGTCGCTCTCGAGGTCGGGCGCGAACCCGCCCTCGTCGCCGACCGTCGTTCCAAGGCCACGTTCCTGGAGCACCTTCTTCAGGGCCATGTAGACCTCGGTCCCGGCACGGAGCGCCTCCGAGAAGCTGCGCGGACCGACGGGCACGACCATGAACTCCTGGATGTCGACCGTGTTGTCGGCGTGGGCGCCGCCGTTCAGGATGTTCATGAGCGGGGCGGGCAGGAGATCGGCTTCGCGCCCTCCGAGCGAGGCGTAGAGGGGATCACCCGCCTCGTCGGCCGCCGCCACGGCGACGGCCATCGACACGCCGAGGATGGCGTTGGCTCCGAGCCGTGACTTGTCCGGCGTGCCGTCGAGCTCGAGGAGACGGGCGTCGATGGCCGCCTGGTCGTCCACCGGCATCCCACGGACGGCGGGCGCGATCACCTCGTGGATGTGGGCGACGGCCTTGCGGACGCCGGCGCCCATGTAGCGGTCGTCCCCGTCCCTGAGCTCGAGCGCCTCGTGCTCCCCCGTCGATGCGCCGGATGGAACGGCCGCCCGCCCGCGGGCGCCGCTCTCCGCCACGCAGTCGACCTCCACCGTCGGCCGGCCCCGCGAGTCGAGGATCTCGCGGGCCGAAAGGCGTGCGATCCTGGTCATCGTTCCAATTCTCTGGCGTGATGGAGCCGTTACTCTCGGATGGGGATTTGAATCCTATCCCCACCAGCGAGGCAGCGCAACGTCGCGGCTCATTCGTCCGCGTGAAAGCGCATCGCGCGGCTCACGGGTCGGCGAAGTGATCGTACGAGAGCGCGCGGAGCCGTTCGTCCACGCCGGCCTCGTCCCGCATCCATACCCCGTCGCCTTCCTCGACCCGACCGATCCGGGTCAGCGGAATGCCGAATCGCTCGACGAAGCCGACGACGTGCGGCTGGATCGCCGCGGCGGGCGCGCAGAGGAGGAGCTCGAACTCCTCCCCTCCGTGGAGGGCCCACGCGAGGGCGTCCTCCTGAAGCCGCGCGGCCAGATCCCGCGCACCGGGGTGGATCGGGATGGCCTGGGCCTCGAGCCGGAGCAGGGCGCCGCTCGCCCGGGCGACGTGGCCGGCGTCCCCCGACAGGCCGTCCGAGAGGTCGATCCCGGCCGTGAGGGCCGCCCGCTCCTTGAGCCAGAGGGCCTCGGCCACGCGGGGCTCGGGACGCGCCAGGCGCAGAAAGGCCGGATGGTCGCGGAAGCCCGGGTCCGATCCCCCGGCGAGCCCGCGAAGCGCGGCCGCCGGTCCCCCCAGCTCGCCCGTCACCCAAACCTCGTCTCCCGGACGGGCGCCGGATCGCCGGAGCGGTTCGCCCGGGCAGCGCCCGAGCGCGGTCACGGTGAGGTGGAGCGGTCCCTCGGAGCGCGCCAGGTCGCCACCCACGACCGGACAGCCGACCCGGCCGGCCAGCGTCCGGAAGCCCTCGTATACCACCTCCAGGAGATCCGCCGACTCGCGGGAGACCGCCGCCGCGACGAGCGCGCCGACGGGTCGTGCGGCCATGGCCGCCAGGTCGCTCACCGCCGCGGCCAGGGCCCGGTGGCCGACCTCACCCGGGGCCAGCCAGTCGAATCGGAAGTGAACGCCTTCGACCAGCGTGTCCACCGTCCACGCCCACGGGTGGCCGTCCGCCTCGACGACGGCCGCGTCGTCCCCGATCGTCCCTTCGGCGCCCTCCCCGAGCGCGCGGACCAGCCGGTCGATCCGCTCGAACTCGCCGGCTTCCGAGGGGACGCTCAACGACCGGCGCTCCGCCAGTCGAAGCGGGTCACCCCGCGCCGAGACGAGGCCCAGACCGCGCCCTCCTCGGCCATCAGATGAAGGACCGGGGCCCCGGCCAGACCGTCCTCGGGACCGAACCGCTGCCACTCCTCGCTGGCCGGCCGGTACCGGACGAGCCCGCTCCGCGTGCCGATCCAGAACCCTTCGTCGTCGGCGGCCAGGCTGAGCGGCGGCTCGGGGAGCTGCCCGCCCGCCAGTACCTGCCTGGGGTCCCCGCCCGCGAGCGAACGGATCTCGAGCCCGGTCCCGGTTGCGATGGCGAGGAGGTCCCCCATCCGGGCCAGCGCCCGGACGTCGCTCCCCAGGGTCGTGAGGCGGCCGAACGAATCGGCCTCGGCGCCGCGGACCCCCACCCACAGCCCCTCGGAGGTCCCGACGTACACGCTGCCCGGCAGGGCCAGGAGCGCGGTGACCGCGCGCCCCCGCAGGTGGACCAGCTCCCCGCGGCCCAGGGCCGGGTCGAACGCCACGAGCCCTCGGTCGGTGCCGACCCAGAGCCGGTCGCCGTCCTTGGCCAGCGCGGTCACCGCGCCGATCGACGGCTCGGCGTTCCACCCCCAGGCGGTCCAGGTGTCGCCGACCCGGCGCGAGAGCCCCAGCTCGGACCCCATCCAGAGCGTGTCGCCGGCGGCCAGCAGGGCGCGCGCCGATG
>DASRVA010000006.1:0-8108 GCA_035687745.1 Gemmatimonadota bacterium | reverse complement strand
CCGGCTCCTCGGGCTCGCCGGAGGCCTCGGGCTCGCCGGAGGCCTCGGGCCTGTCAGCCGCCTCGAGTGCTTCGGCCGCGGGCGCCTCGTGGCCGGCGGCTTCCGCGGCCGGCGGAGCGGGGGCCTCGGTCTCCGTCTCGTCCTCCCACTCCTCGTCCACCTCGACCGTCAGCTCGTCGATGAGCTGTACGAGCTTGGTGGCGGTCTCGGCTCCCACGCCCGGGATCGCCGACAGCTCGTCGTGCTCCAGGTTGATGATGTCGTCGAACGTGCGGTACCCGCCGGCCGCCAGCGCGGCCGCGGTCTCGGCGTCGATGCCGGGGATGTCGGCCAGGGCGAACTCCTCGTCCACCCCCGCCGCCGAAGCCGTCTCGACGGGCTCCGGCCGGCGACCGAACAGGACCGCTTCCTCCTGCGCCAGGTAGTCGGCCTTGCTGACCAGATCGATCCGGTAGCCGGTGAGTTTGGAGGCCAGCCGGACGTTCTGCCCCGAGCGCCCGATCGCGAGCGAGAGCTGGTCCTCGGCGCAGACCACCGTGGCGCGCTTCTCCGGCGGCTCCGGCCGGACCGCTTCTGGTACCTCCACCGAGGCGGCCTCGGGCGCCTCCTCGCCGGACACCTCGTCGGAGGACGCCTGCGACGCGCGACGAGCGGCCTCCTCACGGGAGACCTTGGCGGCCTCCTCGCGCGACACCTTGGCGGCTTCCAGCGCTGCGGCGGTCTCCTCGGGGCTCGCGGGCTGGAAGGGGGCGGGCGCGGCCGTCGGGCCGCGGAACCGGGCCCGCGACTTGATCGCCCCGCTCAGCGACTCCGCGAACAGGCCGCCGTCGTCGGCCCCGCCCGGCTCCTGGAGCGTGATCTTGTAGACCTGAGCCGGCGAGAGGGCCTGGGCGATGAACTCGCGGGGCTCGTCGGTCCAGGGCACGATGTCGATCCGCTCGCCACCCAGCTCCGAGACCACGGCCTGAACCCGACTCCCCTTGAGTCCCACGCAGGCGCCGACGGGGTCGACGTGCTGATCCCGGGACCAGACGGCGATCTTCGACCGGCTGCCGGGCTCCCGGGCGATGGCCCGGATCTCCACGATCCCCTGGAACACCTCGGGCACCTCGAGCGCGAAGAGCGCCTTCACGAAGTCGGGGTGGGTCCGGCTCAGCACGAGCTGCGGCCCCTTGTTGGTCTCGCGGATGTCCAGCAGGAGGGCGCGGATCGTCTCGCCCTGGCGCAGGTACTCGCGGCGCACCTGCTCGCGGGCCGGAAGGAGGGCCTCCGTCCGGCGGTCCAGGAACACCAGGGCGTTCCCCCGGTCCACCTGCTGGACGGTCCCGGAGACCAGCTGCCCCACCTTGTCCGCGTATTCGGCGCGGATCCGGTTGCGCTCCTCCTCGCGGACCTTCTGGATGATCATCTGCTTGGCGGCCTGGATGGCATTGCGACCGAAGTCGCTCACCTCGAGCGGGATCTCGGCTACCTGCCCGGGCTGCGGATCGGCGTCACCCCAGGGCTCGTTCACGTAGGGAAGGTCCTTCGCCTCGGCGACCGTCATCTGACGCGAGGGATCCTCCATGCTCTCCTCGTCGGCGACCACCTCCTTGAGCAGGTAGATGGCGATCTTGCCCGTCGACGGGTCGATCACGATGTCGGCGTTGGCCTCCGCGCCGTACTTGCGGCGCACGGCGGCCAGCATGCCGGCCTTGACGAGGTCCACGACCTCGGTCCGGTCGAGGGCCTTCTCGCGCGTGAGCTGGCTGAAGGCGTCCAGGATCTCGGTTGCCATGTCTCGTTTCTCCTCTATCCGGAGCGCCCGGCCGCGCCGCGCGCTCTCGAGCGTTGGATCTGCCAGGATCCGCGAGCCGTCACCAGGTCCAGTGCAGCCGCGCCTTCGCGATGTCCCGGTCGACGAACGTCCAGCGTCCGCCCTCGGGATCGAGGACCGTGATCGCGAAGGAATCCTCGTCGGCGTCCGCCACGCGTTCCAGCGTGCCCACGATCCGGCGCCGGCCGGCGCGCGGGCTCAAGAGCCGGACCTCGACGTCGCGACCCACGTAACGCTCGAAGTGGCGGCGCTCGCGCAGCGGGCGGTCAAGGCCCGGGCTGGAGACCTCGAGCACGTAGGTCTCGGGGACCGCAGCAGCGGTCTCCAGGCCGGCCTCGAGAAGCCGGGAGATCCGGGCGCAATCGTCCACGCCGACCCCCTCGGGGCGATCGACGTACACGCGGACGACGGGCCGCTTCCTCGAACCGGCGACTTCCACGTCCACCAACTCGACGCCCTGGGGGGCGACGAGCGACTCGATGAGGGCCGACAGCCGATGGACGTCAGGCATCGACCTGCCCCGTGGGGTGCCAGTCGAGGACGGGCGAAAGAAAAAAAGTGGGGAGGCCGCCCCACTTCCATCCCGAATATACCTCAAAGCGAAACCGCGACAACCTCTTGCGGCCCCGCCGGGGGGACGGCCGGCGCTCAGCCCGCCCGGGGCAGGCCCGCAAAGGCGAGCATCCGTCCGCCGGACGGGTCGCGGCGGTGGCTGAAGAAGAGATCGGCCGAGCACGAGGTGCAGCGGTCCGAGACAGTTACCGCGCTGCGGGGGACTCCCCGGGCCGCGACCTGGCGGGTCAGCGCCTCCCGCAGGTCGACCCGTGGCCCGTCGGGCCCGCGACGGACCCAGCCATCGGCGTCGGGGCCGGCCTCGGTGGCCCTGAGGGCCTCGACGACCTCCTCCCCCACCGGATAGCAGCACGTACCGACCGCGGGGCCCCACCAGGCGAGGACGTCCGCCGGCCGGACCCCGGCCTCCGTCAGTCGTTCCAGGGCCGCGGGCACGATCCCGGCCGCGATCCCCCGCCACCCCGCGTGGAGGAGCGCCAGGACGCCCGCGCGGGGGGCGTAGAGCAGCGCGGGCACGCAGTCCGCCACCCCGACCGTGAGGAGGAGGCCGGCCCGGGCGGCCAGGAACCCGTCGTAGCCGGCCACCCGCAGGAGGAAGGGACCCGAGGCTCCGTCCGCCCCAGGGACGCGGACCCCGCCGGTATCGAAGATCCGCACGCCGTGGACCTGGGTCGCCCCGACCAGTCCCTCGAACCGCCCCGTCGCCCAGGCCCGCAGCGACTCGAGGGCCGGGTCGCCCCGCCCGCCGTTCTCCGCCGCCGAGCGCAGTGTGATCCCCGCCACCAGCGGACTCCCCGGCCAGCCGACCTCCAGATGCGGAAAGCCGCGGCCCGGCGCCTCGACGGCTCTGGTCACGCCTTCCCGTCGTCCGGCGGCGTCTCCGGGCACCCGGCCTCGGTGACGTCGGCCGAGCCCCTCGGCGGCCATCCCGGCAGCCGCTCGACGAGCAGCGAGCGATGGGGGAAGGGGATCTCGATCCCCGCCCGGTCCAGCGCCTTCTTGATCCGCTCGATGTACTCGTACTCGATCGGGACCTCCGTGTGCGGGTTAACGAGCCAGAACCGCAGCGCGAGGTTCACCGAGGACTCGGCCATCTCGGTGACCACGACATCGGGACCCGGCCGGGCGCGAAGCCGCTCGTCGCCCTCGGTGAGCGCGAGCACCGTCCGGCGGGTCTCGTCGATGTCCTCCTTGTAGGCGATTCCGAACTGGACGTCGACCCGTGTCGAGGCCTGCATCGTGTGGTTGATGATCTTGTTGTTGACCACGCTCTGGTTGGGGATGATCACCACGACGTTCTGGTTGGTGTGGATCCGGGTGGAGCGCAGCGTGATCCGCTTCACCTGCCCGAACTCGCCGTCGATCTCCACCCTGTCCCCCACCCGGAAGGGACGGTCCCAGAGGATCGTCATCCCGGCGATGAAGTTGGCGAGCGTGTCCTTGGCCGCGAAGCCCAGCGCCAGCCCCGCCACCCCCAGCCCCGCCAGGAGCCCGGTGATGTTGAACCCGAGCTGTCCGAGCGCCAGCAGCACGCCGAAACCCAGGACGACGTAACGCAGGATGACGGTCAGCAGCTGGGCCGCGTCCTCCTGGAGCCGGCTGCGCTCGAAGACCGGCTTCAAGCCGCGGGCCATGATCCAGTAGATCCCGGCGAACACGAGGAGGACCACGGTGGCCACGACGAGCCGGCCGCCGAACCGCAGCAGCTCGACCTGGAAGTCGCCGGCCAGGGCCCACAGGTCGGCCAGGGAGCGAACGTCGCTGATCCGGTCGACGGTCCGCTCCAAACCCTCCAGGACGAGCGTGGAGTCGGCGGGCGCCGGCTCGGCTCCCGGAATCGGCGAGGGGGCGTCCTGGGCCATCAATCACGGAACCGGAAGCGCACGATGTGCCAGATCGCCGCCATCCCGTCCCGCCACGTGATCTTCTTCCCGGCCTCGTAGCCGCGCCCGTGGTAGGTGATCGGCGTCTCGTAGATCCGGTAGCCGCCGCGCGCCACCTTGGCCGTCAGCTCGGGCTCGATGCCGAAGCGGTCGGAGCGCAGCGACGGCCCGATGGCCTCGATCACCTCGCGACGGAATGCCTTGTAGCAGGTCTCCATGTCGGTCAGGTTCAGGTTGGTGAAGACGTTGGAGAGCAGCGTCACGACACGGTTCCCGACGTAGTGCCAGAAGAGATGGACGCGTTGGGGACCGCCCAGGAAGCGCGAGCCGTAGACGACGTCGGCTTCGCCCTGCAGGATCGGCTCGAGGAGCTTCGGATAGTCCCGCGGGTCGTACTCCAGGTCGGCGTCCTGGATCAGCACGATCTCGCCGCGCGCCTGCGCGAATCCCTCCCGGAGCGCGGCCCCCTTGCCGCGGTTCTCGGACAGCAGGACCACCCGCACCGGCACCGGCCCTCCGTCCGGCCCCGAGAACGTCGTCGTCCCGTGGGTGATTCCCTCCAGGTACTCGCGGGTCCCGTCGGTCGAGCGGTCGTCGACGACCACGATCTCCTTGGCGAACGGGGACGCCGCGACACGCTCGAGGATGCGACCGATCGTGCGCTCCTCGTTGTACACCGGCACGACCACCGTGAGCTGCGGACGCGCCATTTCCGTCACCTCAGAGACCGCCCATGCCCGGTCGGACCGGAGGCGGCCGCTCGTCGACGGGCCGGGCGGCCGGCGCGCCCCGTCTTTCCCGCGGCCCGCGCTCGAAGAGGACCTTCAGGAAGGGGGGCGTGATCAGGGTCGTGGCCATGACCATGATCAGGACCGCCGAGAAGACGTCGCGCGTCAGGACGCCGCCGAGGAGCCCTATCTGCGCGAAGATCAGCCCCACCTCGCCGCGTGGGATCATGCCCACGCCGATCGCCAGCTTGTGGATGTCCTTGCGCCAGGGGATCGAGTAGCCGGCCGCCACTTTGCCCAGCACCGCGATGACGAAGAGACCGGCGGCCACGATCAGGATCTCCTGGTTCTCGGGCACGCGAGGGTCGAGGATCGCGACGTTGACCGCCGCCCCGATCGAGACGAAGAAGATCGGCGTGAAGACGTCGGCCACCGGCTTGATCTGCTCGACGATCGTATCGAACTGGTTGGTACGGGACAGGATCAGCCCCGCCGCGAAGCTGCCCACGATCGGCGCCAGCCCGACCCGGTCGGCCAGGAACGCGAGCGTGAGCGCGAACACCAGCGCGAAGCTCACGAGCACGCCGCGGACCCGCATCCGGTTCACGAGCTCGAAGATCCAGCGCGCGGTGTAGAGGCCGATCGCCATGGCCACCGCGAGGAAGCCGACCGCCAGGCCGAAGAGACGGACCACGCCGAGGACGGAGACCGAGCCCGTCGACGCCAGCCCCTCGACCACGGCCAGGATGAGCAGACCGAGGATGTCGTCGATGACGGCGGCGCCGATGATGATCCGGGCCTCGGACGTGTTGATCGCCCCGAGGTCGGTCAGGACGCGGGCCGTGATGCCGACCGAAGTCGCGGTGAGGGTGGCGCCGACGAAGATCGCGGTGAGGCTCGCCCCGCCTTCGTAGTAGTGCCAGAAGAGGTATCCGAACAAGAACGGCAGGACGACGCCGACCACGGCCACCGTGAGGGCCGACGAGCCGACGTGGAACATCTCCCTGAGATCCGTCTCGAGACCGATCTCGAAAAGGAGGATCACCACGCCGATCTCGGCCAGGACGTGGACCATCGCCCCGTAAGGATCGGCGGGATCCACCGGCACGAGGCCGAGGACGCTGGTACCGACGACGACGCCCGCGACGAGCTCGCCCAGCACCGCCGGCTGACCGATCCGCTCGAAGATCTCCCCGGCCAGCTTGGCCGCCAGCAGGATGACGATGAGAATGAAGAAGAAGTGGCCGACTTCGACGAGGTGGGCGGCTCCCTCCATCAGCCTCCGATGGCGGACCGGCGCGGAGGCGTCCGGCCCCGGTCAGTCAAGGAACAGATACGGTCGCCAGCGCTTGTCCGGGATGGGCGTGTAGAAGGTGATCTGCATGTAACGGTGCGGCGCGCGGGGAGGACGGGCCAGGCTCATCCCGGCCTGCTCGGGCGTGCGGTTGCCCTTCCGGTTGTTGCAGCGGATGCACGCGCACACCAGGTTGCCCCACCGGTCGCGCCCCCCGAGCGCCCGCGGGATGATGTGGTCGGTGGTCATGGGGCCGCGCCGCGTCCCGCAGTACTGGCAGCGGTAACCGTCGCGCTTGAGGACGTTACGACGGGTGAGCGCGATCCGCTTTCGGGGGGTCTGGATGTACACCTGGAGGCGCACGACCGAGGGCAGCGGAACGACCCGCGAGACCGACCGTACGTCCATCTCGTAGCGCTCTACGATCTCGGCCTTCCCCAGGACCACCATCACGATGGCGCGCTGGGCGTGGCACACCGCCAGCGGCTCGTAGTTCTGGTTGAGGACCAGGACCTTCTTCTGGAGGAGCGGGCTCATCGCGGGCGCGAATGTAGGAAACGGCCCGGAACCCGGCCATGGACCAGCGTTCCCCTAGAACTCTTCGACGACATGCCGCAGGATCTCCTCCGCGATCTTGTCCACCGCCCGGTCGATCCCCACCTCTCGGTCCTCGTTGGCCTCCTCGTTGAACTCCCCCCACTCGGTGAGGTTCGGGTTCTCCCACATGGTCTCGTCCTCGACGCGGTCCTGCAGGCGCAGATCGACGGTGAGCAGCACCCGCCGGGTGAAGACGTCAGGGTTGGCCTCCTGGCCGGGATCGTACGACAGGGCCTCCTCCTGGTAATCGCGGATCGCCCCGAAGACCACCAGGTCGGCGGCCTCCTCGTCGCTCACGAGCCGCAACCGGGATTCGTTCAGGAACTCGTTGATCACGCGCTCGGTGAGCTGCTGGGTGAGCTGGAACTCCCGAGTCTCGTTCTCGAAGGTCGGGACGTAGACCGTGTTCAGGTGGGCCGGTACGGGGGAGCGGAACGAGTAGCCGCAGGCGGCCGCCGCGATCAGGGCCGCGGCCGCCGCCAGTCGTAGCAGGGGTGGTCGAGCCGCCGACGGCTCAGACCCCCGTGACCTCCTCGTTCTCGCGCGTGACATCGATGACCAGCCGTCGCTCCTGGACGAAATCTCTCAGCACCACGTGGCGCGGGCTCTCCCGCTCGCCGACCGGTTGAAAATCGTCGAACTCGACCCGGTAAACCAGCCTCCCGCCGCGGGCCTGCCGGTACTCGACCAGGCGGCCCTCGGGCAGCTCGACCGTGAACGCGTGGAGGACCTCTCCGCTTTGGACGTAGAGGGTCCGGCGCTCCCCTTCCGCGGCTGCGGCTGTCCAGTCGGCGTCCCGAACCAGCCCGCCCACGTCGTACGCCCCGACGAGTGCTCCCAGGATCTCCGGGCTGACCAGCGCCCGCTCGCCGGTGAGCTCGGCGAAGCGCGCATCCCCGACCTCCCCGGTCAGGACCTCCCCCTCCCGGGGGAGCCGCACGGTGAGCCGGTCCCCCTCCAGACGGACCGCCAGCACGTGGGTGTCGTGCGGGCCGAAGACGTCGGCGTCCAGGCGCCGCGGCTCGGCCCGGTACTCGACCGCCCCCGCGCCCGCGAAGCGACGTCCGCCTTCGATCAGGGTGACGTCGAAGATGCGCCTGGTGGTATCGATCGCGCGGTGGTGCGCGGTCAGCCGCTCGACCAGGGGAAGCGGATCCGTCCCGGTCTCGCGTGCCCGCCGGGCCTCTCCCACGAGCGTCGTCACGCAGCCGGCGAGG
>DASRVA010000005.1:0-3191 GCA_035687745.1 Gemmatimonadota bacterium | reverse complement strand
GCACGCCCTCGGGCACGTCCAACCCCACCCCGCCCTCGACCCGCTCGTCCGGGATCGGCACTCCCTGCCGGCGCGCGCGATACAAGGTCCCCGTTCGTGCGAGCGCCGGGAACTCGGGCCCCTCCAGCGTCGCCAGGGCGTTCCTCATCCGACCCGTCTGGAACCGGTTGATGGCGAGGTTGATCTGTGCGGGCTGCGTGGCCGTCGGGTCCCCGCGCAGGGAGATCTCGTAGAGCCGCTCCTCGACGTCGCGGAAGCGCGGGTGCCGGAACCCCTGGAGAGCGATCGAGACCGCGTCGTCGGCGAACCTGTCCTCGATGTCGCGGAGCGCGCCCGCCCGAGCCTGCGCGCTCCCGAACGCCAGGGCGAAGATGGCGCGCGTCTCGGCCGCCCCGTCGCCGTCGGGAAAGAGCTGCGCCATGCTGTCGACGAGCACCGCCGCGCGGGCGCTGTCGGCCCTGAGGAGGGCGTAGTCGACGCGATGCAGGTAAGCCGGGAGGAAGGTCGGATCGAGCTGGACGGCGCGGGCGAACGCCTCTTCCACCTTGCTGAACGGCTGGAGCGCCTGCGGCCCCAGGTGGAAGTACAGCTCGCCGAGCATGTACCAGGCTTCGGGGTCGTCCGGGTGGCGCCGCACCAGGCGCTCCATCGGGGCGAAGCCCGCCAGCGACCCCTGTTGGAGGGCCAGATCGGCCTCGAGAAGCTCGGCTTCCCGCTCGGGGAGCCGATCGGCGTGACGCACCGCCCGCTCGATCGCCCCCACGGCGAGCTCGCTCATGATGCTCTCCGACCAGCCGTAGGCGGTCGAGAGCCGGAAGTTGGCCAGCGCGAAGGTGGAGTCGGCCTCGACCGCCCGCTCGTACGCCGGGATGGCGGCGTCGAAATCGCCGCGCCGGAAGAAGACCTCGCCCTCGAGATACGCCTTCAGGGCCGGAAGCGAGCTCGTTGTGACCCGGGCCAGGTTGACGCCCGGCAGATCCTCCTCCTGGCCACGGAGGACCGCTCGAAGGACTTCGATGGAAAGCTGGTCGACAAGCGCGAAGACGCTGTCGGGAGATCCGATCACCTGCCCCTGGCCCAGCTTCTCCCCATCCCTGGCGTCGTACACCTCGGCCGAGAGCCGGACCTCGGAGCCGTGCGAGACCGCGTTCCCCAAAAGGACGTACTGGGCGCCGGCCAGGCTCCCGACCTCGAGCGCGGTCGCCAGGTCGGCTCGCCCGCCGGCGGGGACGCGCTCGTTCCAGCGCGCCAGCACCGTCCGGCTGTCGATCGAGCGGAGGCCTCCCGCCCCGTCCAGGTTGGTCGAGAGGAGATCCACCATCCCCTCGCGCCATACCTCGAGCCCCTGGCCCTGGACGGCGAACGGAAGCACCGCAATACCGGGGGCCGCGCTCTCCGCCACCGCCTCGTGCGGGCTGAAGCTCCTTCCCCGGTCCTTGATGACGACGTAGAGCCCCGCCAGCCCGAAGAGGAGGCAGAAGGCGACGACGCCGCCGCCGATCGCCCGCCCCCAGGTCAGGTGCGGCATCTCGCCGTGCAGGACCGCGCTCTTGAGACCGCCGAGGTCGAGCGCGCGGGCGCGCGGGAGCTCGCCGCTCGCCGCGCGCGCCCGGGTGCCCGGGGCGGACTGGACCCACGCCGTCGCGGCGATCACGACCAGGCCGATCGCGAGAAGGAGGACGGCCGCCGGCAGCGCCCAGTCCGGGAGGCCCATCCGATCGATGAACATCCCCGTGAGCTGGAGCACGGCCCACGAGATCGCCGCGTAGACGAGGAGCGCCTGGACGAGTCGCGAGCGCTTGATCCGGGACCAGAACGGGAGCCGGGCTTCCTGTGGCGCCTGAGCCTCGAGGAGCGCCGCCCGCGCCTCCTCCGGGACCCCGACCAGCGCGTGGAGCCTCCAATGGCCCGGAACGCCCTTCAGCTCGTGGCGCCCGCGTTCCTCGAACCGGAACCCGGAGCCCGCCTCGGCGTCGCACACCGTGCTCGAGACGAGGACCTCCCCCGGGCCGGCCAGGGCCGCCACCCGGGAGCCGATGTGGACGGCCAAGCCGCCGACGTCGCCGTCCTTCCTCTCGATCTCGCCGATGTGGAGCCCGCAGCGCACCTCGAGACCGAGCTCCCGGACCGCGTTCCGGATGGCGTCCGCGCAGGCGAGCGCCCGGGCCGGGCTCTCGAAGACGACCAGAAAGCCGTCGCCGGCGGTCTTGACCTCGCGACCCGAGTATCGCCGGAGCCACCGCCGGACCAGGGCGTGGTGCCGCTCGAGGAGCTCCCGCCACTCGCGGTCTCCGAGCTCGGCGGCGCGTACGGTCGAGCCAACGATGTCGGTGAAGAGGACGGTCCCGAGCGATCGCTCGGCCGTCATGGAGCGAGGCGAGATAGAAGGTAGCGTCTCATAGACCCGAGGGTCCGAAGGTAACCCCATGCCGCGTAGAGCGGGAGACACGGGGGGTTGGTCCGGCTCGCCAGACTCGTTATCGTGGGCGGGACCCTATCCCGAGAGGAGCCATGCGCGTCCACCTCGTCAATCCCAGCGACCTGGCGTTCGGGGTCGGCGTGATCACCCCGCGGTGGCTGTACGTGATCGCGGGCGCCACCCCGGAACGGTTCGGGGACCCGGTCATCGTGGACGAGACCCTGGAGCCCCTCGATCCCGGGTCGATCGCCCCAGGCGACGTGGTCGGGATCGGGATCCACACGTTCAACTCGCTGCGCGGCTACGAGGTGGGCCGGGAGGCCCGGGCGCGGGGCGCGACCGTCGTCTTCGGCGGGGTCCACGCCAGCCTCTATCCGGACGAAGCGCGGGAGCTGGGCGGCGCGCACGCCGTGGTCAAGGGCGACGGCGACGCCGTGTGGCCGGTGGTGCTCTCCGACTGCATGAACGGCGGCCCGCAGCCCGTCTACGACGCCGGCCGGATCGAGGCCTCCGAGTTCGCCACGGCGCGTTGGGATCTCATGCCCCCCGAGCGATACATGTGGGGCTCGGTCCAGACGGTCAGGGGATGTCCCAAGCACTGCTCCTTCTGCTCGGTCTGGCGCATGGACGGCCAGCGTCCGCGGCAGCGGACCGTGGACCTCGTGGTCGAGGAGCTGGTCCAGCTCAGGCGACTCGGATACCGGTTCGTCTTCCTCGCCGACGACAACTTCTACCCGGTCACGCTGCGGGATCTCCAGGTGGCCGACAAGCG
>DASRVA010000004.1:0-4400 GCA_035687745.1 Gemmatimonadota bacterium | reverse complement strand
CGAGGAGCTGGAGGCGGAGGCCGAGGAGGAGCCGGCCGGGGCGTAGGCCCCCCTCGATCCGGGGCCCGACGCAACACGGATCAGGTTCCCGGAACGGGCGGCTCGACGAGTTCGGCGATCTCGAGCCTGAAGCCCGGCAGGACGTCGAGCCCGTCCAGCGTGTCCGGACCGGTCAACCTGCGGACCTCCGTACGTGAACGGTAGGCGGTCACCGAGCGGCTGTGCGGGTCGACGACCCAGACGAGGCGCGTCCCCGCCGCCAGGTACTCCAGCACCTTCTCACGGACCTCCGCCCGGGTGTTCGACGGTGAGACGACCTCGACGGCAAGATCGGGCGGGATGGTCCAGAAACCGCGGGGGAGGCCTCCGCGTGGCAGATTCTCCCTGGAATGAAGGCGATGTCGGATCCGCGGACCGTCGGCGGATCGACGGCCAGGACGAACCCGACTTCGGCGAACGTCAGGCCGAGCCGGTTCCGCCGTACATGCTCCCGAATCCGTCCGGTGAGCTTACTGGCCAGCCAGGCGTGTTCGGGGTTGGGAAGCTGCTCGCGCACGAGCCGCCCTTCGACGAGCTCGACCCTGTACCCGTCCTCCTCCGGCAGCCGCTCGTACTCCTCGAGCGTGTAGGTCCGTTCGATCGTGCCCGTGCCTGGCATGGCCGTTTTTCCGTCCCTTCGGGATCCGCAGGACGATGTTCGAAGATGGCGTCGCCCCTCTGATAGGAGCCATGCCGGCCCGGGATCAGGGGCGCAGCAGGTCGTAGGGTTCGAAACCCTGTGCTGCCCATAGCCCGGCCCGAGCGGCTCAAGGGGCGTCATTAGAGCTGTCTAATAGCTGTCAGAACAAGTCATTGCGTCGGTAGGGAAGGGTTCGAATCGTCGGCGACCCGCCGAAGCAAGACCGGCGGTGGGGGAGAAGCGCCACGTACCCCTTGACGCGACTCATCGTGGCGCTATTTTCCTAGGTCTCGAAACTTTCGGGAAATAGCCTTTGGACATGGCGCGCGTCCGGGGGACATGGACGCGCATTTTTTCGTGGATTTGGGCCGCCCGAGAGGGCGGAGCGAGGCCAGAGCGTGCCGACGATCAACCAGCTGGTCCGGAAGGGCCGGAAGCAGATCAAGCACAAGACGAGCGCCCCGGCGCTCACGGACTGCCCGCAGCGGCGGGGGGTCTGTACGCGCGTCTATACGACGACGCCCAAGAAGCCGAACTCGGCCCTCCGCAAGGTGGCCCGCGTCCGGCTCACGAACGGCTACGAGGTGACGGCGTACATCCCCGGCGAGGGGCACAACCTGCAGGAGCACTCGATCGTCCTGATCCGCGGCGGCCGGGTGAAGGACCTGCCGGGCGTCCGGTACCACATCATCCGGGGAACCCTCGACGCCTCCGGCGTCCAGGACCGCAAGCAGGGCCGGTCCAAGTACGGCGCGAAGCGGCCGCGCTAGAGAGCGACCGATGAGCCGACGTACCCAGGCCGTCAAGCGCGAGATTCCCGGCGACCCCAAGTACGGGGACAAGCAGGCGGCCAAGTTCGTGAACTGCCTGATGTTCGACGGGAAGAAGAGCGTGGCCGAGCAGATCTTCTACGGTGCCCTGGAGAACATCGAGGCCAAGACGGGTCAGCCGGGCATGCAGGTCTTCCGGCAGGCTCTCTCGAACGCGCGGCCACAGCTCGAGGTGAAGTCGCGACGGGTCGGCGGCGCCACGTACCAGGTCCCGACCGAGGTCCGGCCGGACCGGCAGGTGGCGCTGGCCATGCGCTGGCTGATCGGCTTCGCCCGGGAGCGCGGTGAGAAGACGATGGCCGAGCGGCTGGCCGGCGAGCTCATCGCGGCCTCGAAGAGCGACGGGGCGACGATCCGGCGAAAGGAAGATGTCCACCGGATGGCGGAGGCGAACAAGGCCTTCGCGCACTACCGCTGGTAGGCCGGGCGCTCCAGGCCGGCTAGGCGGCGAAAAGGCGGCGGTCCTGGGGACCCCCGCCACCAGGCGAGGAAAGCGCTTACGGCCTCCACGGGCGAAGGCCCGGGACGGCCCGCTGGCGCACGGCAGGTCTTCAGCCCCGCGTCGGGGCGCGCCCGGGGGGCGGCGACGACGGCGGGTCTCCAGAATAAGCGATCGTCGGACCAGGGACCGGTCCTTCCGGCCCGGGTCCGCCTGTTTCCGGGTTCGCGCCGGGGCGCGCACCGGAGGGATGAGGAAGAACGCGAATACGCGTGGAAGCGACATGGCGAGACGAACACCACTCGAGAGACTGCGCAACATCGGCATCATGGCCCACATCGATGCCGGGAAGACCACGACCACGGAGCGCATCCTCTACTACACCGGGCGCAGCCACAAGCTGGGCGAGGTGCACGAGGGTACGGCGACGATGGACTGGATGGAGCAGGAGCAGGAGCGTGGGATCACCATCACCTCCGCGGCGACGACCTGCTACTGGCGCGACCATCGCATCAACATCATCGACACGCCGGGGCACGTGGACTTCACGGTCGAGGTGGAGCGCAGCCTGCGCGTCCTGGACGGAGCGATCGCGCTGTTCTGCGCGGTGGGCGGGGTCGAGCCGCAGTCCGAGACGGTTTGGCGGCAGGCCGACAAGTACGGGGTCCCGCGGATCGCGTTCGTGAACAAGATGGACCGTGTCGGTGCCGACTACATGGGCGCAGTCCAGATGATGCGGGACCGGCTGGGCGCCAAGGCCCATCCGGTCCAGATCCCGATGGGTGAGGGCGAGATGTTCACCGGGATCATCGATGTCATCACGCGGGAGGCGCTGGTGTGGGACGACGACGCCCTGGGGGCGACCTACACGCGGAACCCGCTGCCGGAGGCCTACAAGGAGCAGGTCGAGCAGCTCCGCAACGAGCTTGTCGAAGCCGCGGTCGAGTACGACGACGAGCTGATCGAGAAGTATCTGGAGGGAGCCGAGCTCACGGTGGACGAGATCCGGCACGCGGTCCGCGCAGCCACCGTCAAGGTCGGCGTCACGCCGGTCCTCTGCGGAACGGCGTTCAAGAACAAGGGCGTCCAGCCGCTGCTCGATGCGGTCGTGGACTATCTGCCCTCGCCGCTGGACGTCCCGCCGGTCACGGGCCATCACCCGCACAAGGACGACCACGTCGAGCGGGCGCCCAAGGACGACGGTCCCTTTGCCGCGCTGGCGTTCAAGATCATGACCGATCCCCACGTCGGGAAGCTGACCTTCATCCGGGTCTACTCGGGGGTGCTCAAGAGCGGCTCGTACGTCTGGAACGCCAACAAGGACCGGAAGGAGCGGGTCGGCCGGATTCTCCAGATGCACGCCAACAAGCGGGAGGAGCGGGAGGATCTGTACACGGGCGACATCGCCGCCCTGGTGGGTCTCAAGGACACCCGGACGGGCGATACCCTGTGCGACGAGGACCGACCGGTCGTGCTCGAGGCGATCACGTTCCCCGAGCCGGTCATCGACGTGGCGATCGAGCCCAAGACGAAGGCCGACCAGGACAAGCTGTCTGTGGCCCTCCAGAAGCTTGCCGAGGAGGACCCCACCTTCCGCGTCCACACCGACGAGGAGACGGGCCAGACCATCATCTCGGGGATGGGCGAGCTGCACCTGGAGATCATCGTCGACCGGCTCCTGAGGGAGTTCAAGGTCGAGGCCAACATCGGCAAGCCCCAGGTCGCCTACCGCGAGACGATCCGCCAGACCGTGGAGGTCGAAGGGAAGTTCATCCGCCAGTCGGGCGGCCGCGGCCAGTACGGCCACGTGAAGTGCCGGATCGGCCCCAACGAGCAGGGCGCGGGCTTCACGTTCGACAACCAGATCGTGGGCGGGGCGATCCCGCGCGAGTTCATCCCGGCCGTCGAGAACGGCATGCGGGAAGCGATGGAGAACGGCGTCCTGGCCGGCTATCCGATGGTCGACATCCGGGTCGAGCTGATCGACGGCTCGTACCACGACGTCGACTCCAGCGAGATCGCGTTCAAGATCGCCGGCTCGATGGCCCTCAAGGACGGCGCCCGGCAGGCCCGCCCCGTGCTGCTCGAGCCGATCATGGACGTCGAGGTCGTGACGCCCGAGGAGTACCTCGGGGACGTCATGGGCGACCTGTCGTCCCGCCGCGGCAAGATCGGGGGCATCCACCCGCGGCGAGCGGCGCAGGTCGTCGGAGCGAGCGTGCCGCTGGCCGAGATGTTCGGCTACGCGACCCAGCTCCGCTCGCTGTCGCAGGGGCGCGCCGTCTACACGATGCAGTTCAGTCACTACGATGAGGTTCCGAAGTCGAAAGCGGAAGAGATCATCAGCCGAGTCCAGGGTGCCTGAGGGGCGGCCGAGTCCAACGAATCGCTAGAGGAGACGGATGATGAGCAAGGCGAAGTTCGAGCGTACGAAGCCGCACGTGAACGTGGG
>DASRVA010000003.1:0-19878 GCA_035687745.1 Gemmatimonadota bacterium | reverse complement strand
TCCCGCAGGATGCCGGCCGAGTGGTTCTTGATGGCTTCGTCCCCCTCTTCCAAAAGCCCCTCCATCCCCTTGCAGGACTTTCCGGTCGGGGGCTCGCCGAGATCCGAGAACAGCCGCTCGAGGCGCTCGACGTGGCCGTGGGTGACCTCCAGGTGGTGCTCGAGGGCCTTGCGGAGCTCGTCCGCGGAGACCGCCTCGATCACCACCGGCAGGGCCTGAGTGATCTGCTGCTCGGCGTCGTAGAGGTCGCGAAGGTGCTCGACGAAGAGACCGTGGAACGTGTTCTCCTGCATGGGCATCATCCCTTCTTGCGGCCGCTGCCGCTCTTCTTGCCGCCGCCGCTCTGCTTGTTGACGGTCCGCCAAGCCCGCTCCTCGGCCTCCTTGTCGGAGACCCCCTTCTCCTTGTAACCCTCCTCGATGTGCTCGGCTTTGCGCTTCTGCTTGTCAGTGTACGAGGACTTGTCGCCGCTTGGCATTCGTACCTCCCAGATGGGACTTCGATTTCGTCCTTTCCATCATTCTACCGGCTCTCGATACGGATGTATGTCCAACACCTGACAGGACAAGGGGAGAGAACACGTTAGTGGTAGGTCGTTCACGGACGGAAGCTCGGACCGAAGAACCCGATGGGCGATGTCCCGAGCACGGTCGACGAGGCCCGGAAAGCCAGCAACGACGAGTACGCCCGCTCGAAGTCCGCCGCCTCGCCCTGCTCGAGGCGTGATCGCCCGAGCCCTTCCGCGACGGGCTAGCCGGAGTCTTCCATGGTCGCCCGGCGGAGCCGTTCCTCCAGCTTGGCAGGACAGACCATCAGGCCGCGGGGTCTCAGCCGTCGCACGGCCCCCTCGTTCTCGAGCTGACGGAGCAGGGTGGTCGTGTGGGGCCGGCTGGCGCCGATGATCTGAGCCAGGGTCTCGTGCGTAGGCGAGTGGTCCAGGGTGACGAACTCGTCCGGGGTCGCCACCGCTTCTGCGGCGAAATCGAGGAGCAGCTTGGAGAGCCGGAGCGAGGCGTCGACCGACATGGCGGCCAGCATTCCGGCCATGAGTCGGTCGACGCGATTCAGCAGGACCTGGGTGACCGATTCGATCAGCTCCGGATGGTCCTCCGAAATCTCGACAAAGTCCTTCTTGGGAATGGCCAGCGCGAGCACGTCCTCCATGGCGACGACCTCGAAGGGCGACTCGGCGCTCTTGTGGAGGAGGATGCGCGACCCGATGATCTCACACGGGCGGTAGAGGTAGAGAATGCGCTCCACCCCCTCCTCCGTGACGCCGACCAGCTTCGCCCACCCCTCGAGGAGGACCAGGAGATCTCGGAGGGGCTTCGCGATCGAGACGATGCGTTCCCGATCGGCAAAGCGGACCTGGCGACCGGCCTCGGCCAGTCGCAGACGAACCGGGAGCGAGAGAGCGGCCAGGGGAGGACACGCGTCCACCAGCGGGAGGGCGGGGTGCGAGTTCACTGGTGTCCGATCCGGGCGAGAAGCGGTGTTCACCCCGTCCGCCGGGTCGGTTCCGCTGGTCCCCCGAGAAGCCCCGTCAACCCGGACGGGCAGACCAGGAGACCGCGCGGCCGGAGCCGGCGTACGAGGTCGCGCTCCTGGAGGTCGCGAAGGAGGGTCGTCGTGTGGGGCCGGCTGGCGCCGATCATCTGGGCCATGGTTTCGTGGGTGAGGGGGTACTTCAAGGGCACGAACGTGCCCGGCGGCGCCTCGTGGTCGACGGCGAAATCGAGCAGGAGCTTGGCCAGACGCATGGTGGCATCGGTCGACATGGCGGCCAGCATCCCCCTGGCCAGTCGGTCGAGGCGATCGAGTACGACGCCTATCACCGACGCGAAGACACCGGGATACGTGCGGGCCACGGTCATGAACTCGCGCTTCGGGAACGCCATAGTCAGAACCCTGCCCATGGCCACGACCTCGAACAGAGACTCGGTGCTGTCCGGCAGGAGAATCCGGGAACCGATCACGTCGCCGGGGTGATAGACGTAGAGGATTCGCTCGATCCCGCCCTCCCCAAGCCCTACGAGCTTGGCGCGGCCTTCGATGATGATGAGAATCCGCTTGAGGGGCTCGGTGGTCGGGACGATCCGCTCCCCGCTCGTGAACTCGACCACACGGGAGCAGCGGGCAAGCGCGCGCCGGGCCTCCAGGGTCAGGTCACGGAAGGCGGGACACCGTTCGATCATCTCAAGGGCCTGCTCGGGATGGGTCAAGATCCCACGAGTATACACAAGAACGGGTGATCGGGCCGGACCGATTCCGGCGAGGGCGGGAGGGGCGCCCCCTGGACGCCCCCGGCATGGAGGGATGGAGGGGAGCTAGAGGGCCTGGATACGGCCCGTCCGCGGGTCGAACAGAAGGCCCGGTCCCAGCCAGGTCATTCGCCGGCGCGGCGCGCTCTCGCGGCGGAGCCGAAAGCGGATGGGATGGGCGGGAACGTGAAGCCAGGACAGCTTGCGCAAGCGCTGGTCGATCCTCGATCGAATGCTCCTCATGATGATCACCTCCACCCCCATCATCACCGCTGCGCCACCCCCCTGTCTGTCAGGGGAGCGACAAACTCTTAGATTCGCGGTCCCGTGAAAGAATCGCGCGATGTGATCGTCGACGGCCGGACCCTGACCCCGGAAGCCGTCGAGAAGGTTGCCCTGGGCGCGCCGGTGTCGCTCGCCCCCGCGGCCAGGAAGCGCATGCAGGGGTCGCGGAGTGTCATCGAGCGCGCGGTCGACGGGGGCAAGGTCGTCTATGGGGTCACGACCGGCTTTGGACGATTGGCCGACACCGTCATCCCGACGGACCGAATCCGGGATCTCCAGCTCAACCTGATCCGGAGCCATGCGGTCGGCCTGGGCGAGCCCTTCGCCGAGCCCGTCGCCAGGGCCATCACGCTCCTTCGCGCGCATACGCTCGCCGGAGGGTTCTGCGGCACGCGGCCGGTCGTCTGCGAGCGGCTCCTGGATCTTCTCAACGCGGGGATCTGGCCGCGGATCCCGGAGCAGGGTTCGGTGGGCGCGAGCGGCGACCTGGCACCCCTTTCCCACCTGGCGCTGGTCCTGGTCGGGGAAGGCGAGGCGCGGCTCGGCGCGGTCCGCGAATCCACCCCCGGCGCGGACTGGCGCGCCGCGGCCGAGATCCTCGCCGTGGCCGGTCTGGATCCCCTGGAGCTCGACGCCAAGGAGGGGCTCTCCCTCATCAACGGGACCCAGGTCATGACCGCGATCGGAGTCCTGGCGCTCCTCCGGGCCGAACGACTGGTCGAGGTCGCCGACGGGGCGGGCGCCCTCTCGCTCGAGGCGACGCTCGGGACACGGGCTGCTTTTCGCGCCGAGATCCATGAGGCTCGGCCGCACCCGGGTCAACTCGCTTCGGCCGCGCGGCTGCGGGAGCTCCTCGGCGAGCAGAGCGAGCTGGGCCTGAGCCACGCCGAGTGCGACGAGGTCCAGGACGCCTACTCCTTCCGCTGCATGCCGCAGGTCCACGGCGCCGCCCGTGACACCCTGGCGCACGTCCGGAAGGTCCTCGAGGTCGAGCTGAACTCGGCCACCGACAACCCGCTCGTGTTCGCGCAGGAGACCGGCGAGGGTGTCGTCCTCTCGGGCGGCAATTTCCACGGCGCGCCGGTTGCCGCGGCGCTCGACTTCCTGGCCATCGCGCTGACCGACCTGGCGTCGATCAGCGAACGGCGGATCGCGGCGATCGTGGATCCCGCGACCAGCGGCCTGCCGGCCTTCCTGGCCGGTGAGCCCGGCCTCGAGAGCGGCTTCATGCAGAATCAGGTGACAGCCGCGGCCCTGGTCAGCGAATGCAAGGGCCTCGCGCACCCGGCCAGCGTCGACTCGATCCCGACCAGCGCCAACAAGGAGGATCACGTCTCGATGGGCGTCTGGGCGGCGCGCAAGGCCGAGCAGGTGGTGACGAACGCCGAGCGGGTGCTCGCGATCGAGCTTCTGGCGGCCGCCCGCGGGATCGACCTCCGCCGGCCGCTCCGCTCGAGCCCGGCCCTCGAGGCCCTCTACGACCGGGTCCGGGAGGGGGTGCCGGCCCGGGACGAGGATCGGCCCGGCTGGGGGGAGATCGAGATCGTCGCGGCAACGATCCGGGAGGGGAAGCTCGAGACATGACGGTCAGCACGCGAGGATGTCGATCGGCGTCTACTGGGAGGTAATGGGCGAGGCAGTCGGGCCACCCAATAGCCGTTCGATGGATGGGGAGAGCCCGAACTGCCTCTTGCGAGTGACGGCCCGGGGGGTGATGGGCCGGTTCGCCTCGCTAAGTCCTATTGTAGCCGTAGAGCGCGGAGCTGAAAGTAGATAGTTGACAACCCGGCCCCCAAGACACCTCCAAGCGTCAACGCCTGATCTCGTAGGTGACGTAGACACAGCCGTTCTTGAACGGTCTGCACTCCTTGAGCTCAAGGTCGATCTGCCGGGTCATGGGATGGAACAGCGGAATCCCCGAGCCCAGCAGCACGGGATGGATGTTGAACCCGATCTCGTCGATCAGGTCAGCTTCGAAGAGCGACCGCGCCAGCTCGCCCCCACCCATCAGGCAGATCCCCTTGCCTTCCTGCTGCTTGAGGTCCCGGACGAATTCGGCCGCGTCCGTTCGGACGAGGACCACGTTCCCGGCAGGCTCCTTCTCGAGCGTGCGCGAGAAGACGAAGCTCCGAACGCCGGGGTAGCCGCCACCCTGGCCGCCGCGTGCGGCCACCTCCCACGTCTTCCGGCCCATCAGGACGGTGTCGATGCCCTTCCAGTAGTCCCTCATGACCTCCGCCGCCTCGTCCCCCCACAGCAGCCAGTCGACCGCGTGATCGGGACGGGCCAGATAGTTGTCCAGGCTGTTGGCCCCGCCGAACGTCACCTTGCGCACGTCTCGTTCCTCCTTTTCGCCCTCGCGCTGGCGGCCGGTTGCCAGCCACCGCTATCCTAAACGGTGATTTAGGTCGCCACGGCATACTAAATGATCATTTAGTAAGAGGTCAAGCCCGGTGGGGCCGAGAGCCAGGAAGGCGAGCGACGGCGAGATCTTCCAGGCCGTCATGTCGGCGGTCTCACGGCTGGGACCGCAGCGGATGACGCTGGCCGACGTGGCCAAGGAGGTCGGCCTGACGGCGGGGGCGCTCGTCCAGCGATTCGGCTCGAAGCGCAACCTCCTCCTGGCCGCCGTACGTTCATGGAACGAGACGCCGGCTCGGGGCCTGGACGACCTGCGGGGGAACTTCAGCTCTCCGGTCGAGGCGCTCTTCGAGTACGCGGCCTGCGTGGCGCGATGGATCAGGACGCCGGAGGAGATGGCCAACCAGCTCGCCATGCTCCAGCTCGATGTCACGGATCCCGACTTTCGCGCCGAGGCGGCGCGTTACTTCAACGCCGAGCGCCAGACCCTGAAGGGTTGGCTGGACCAGGCCGTCGAAGCCGGCGAGCTCGAGGATGACACGGACACCGGGCGCCTCGCCGTCCTGGTCCAGACCTCGCTGGGCGGCGGCCGCCTCATCTGGATGATTCTTGAGGACGAAGATCCGGAAAAGGCCGCTCATCGAGAGCTGGAGACCCTGCTCGGACCGTACCGGCGTGACGGGGGCTAGATTCGGCGTAGCGGACCGGATCCCGAGACGAAGCGATGAACTGCAAAGGAGGCTCGATCATGGCGGTTCGACCCATCCCCGAAGGCTACCACAGCGTGAACACCGTCCTGATCGTCGAAGAGGGCGCCGGACGGAAGGCGATCGAGTTCTACAAGCGCGTGTTCGGCGCCACCGAGACCATGTTTATGGCCGACACCGAGGGGAGGCTCATGCACGCCGAGATCAGGATCGGGGACTCGACGGTCATGCTCGGCGAGGAGCGTCCCGAGTGGCACAACCACAGCCCCGGGTCGCTGGGCGGCTCGCCGGTCGTGCTCCACCTCTACGTCGCGGACGTGGACGCGGTCGTGGAGAAGGCCGTCGACGCGGGCGCCGAGATCCTGTTCCCGGTCGAGGACCAGTTCTACGGCGACCGCTCGGGCCGGATCCAGGACCCGTTTGGCCATATCTGGATCGTCTCGACCCACAAGGAAGACCTGTCGGCCGAGGAAGTGGAGCGGCGGGCGGCCGAGATCTTCGGATAGCCGAATAGGGCGACTTTTAACAGCAGGACCGCAAGCAACGTTACACGAGCATGAGGATTCTCGTAGCCGGCCTCCTCACGCCGCTGGTCTTCGCGCTGCCGGCGGCGGCCCAGGACGTCTTGCCCCTGCCGCGGCTCGAAGCGCCGATCCGGCTCGACGGAATTCCCGACGAGCCGGCCTGGTCCTCGATCGAGCCCCTCCGGATGGTATCCTTTCAGCCGGTGGCCGGGCTGCCGCCCAGCGAGCCGACCGACATCCGGGTCGCGTACGACGGCGGATACCTGTATGTGGGCGCGGTGATGCTGGACTCGGAAGGCGTCCGCTACCATTCGCTGACGCGCGATATCGACAACGGCGGGGATTTCCTCAACATCCTCATCGATTCTTTCAACGACAACGAGAACGGCTTCTACTTCGGGACGACGCCCGGCGGGAACCGGCTGGACGGCACGGTCGTGAACGACGGGGAAGGTGACTCCTTCAGCCTCGCCTGGAACGGGCATTGGGACACGGCCGTGGATGTCCGCCCGGACGGCTGGTCCGCCGAGGTTCGGATCCCGCTGACGACGCTGCGCTTCCAGGAACGGAGTGGCCGCGTCGTCATGGGGCTCAGCATCAACCGGCTGATCAGCCGGAAGAACGAGCGCGTCATCTTTCCGGAGATCGAGCCGAGCACGGGCGGCGAGTTCGTCCGACCCTCGCGGGCGCGGGACATCGAGCTCGTGGGCGTGACCTCCCACCGGCCCTGGTACGCGACCCCGTACCTCCTCCTCGGGGAGAGGCGGTCGGTGCTGCCGCTTGAAACGGGCGGCCTGGAGGACGACGACGAGTGGCGGAAGGAGCTGGGCGGTGACTTCAAGGTCGGTCTCACCGACAACATCACGCTGGATCTGACCGTCAACACCGACTTCGCCGAGGTCGAATCGGACGACGAGCGCGTCAACCTGACCCGCTTCCCGCTGTTCTTCCCCGAGAAGCGCCAGTTCTTCCTCGAGCGGGCCGGGATCTTCGATTTTCAGTTGGGCGGGGACGACCGGCTCTTCCACAGCCGGCGGGTGGGGCTCACGGACGACGGTGAGCCGGTGCGGATCCTGGCCGGCGGGCGAATGGTGGGCCGGATCGGCGAATGGGATCTGGGGCTGCTCGATGTCCAGACCGACGATGTCCTGGGCCGGGACGCGCTCGAGCGGGAGACCGAGAACCTGGGAGTCCTGCGGCTTCGGCGCCGGGTCGTCAATGCCAACTCCTATGTCGGCGCCATGGTGACGACCCGATCGGGCGTCGAGGAGACCGAGAACCTGGCCATCGGCGTCGACGGCACCGTGAACCTGACGGGCGAGGACTATCTGCTCTTCTCGATCGCCGACACGCGCCACTCGGGCGACGAGGTGGAGGACGGGTTCCTGCCGAACGGCTCCACACGGCTCGTCTACGAGCGGCGGCGGACGGACGGGCTCGGCTTCGAGGGCGGCGTCGAGACCATCGGGCCGGACTTCGAGCCCGGGCAGGGGTTCGTCCTGCGGCGGGATCTTGTCCGAACCGGCGGCGGTGCGACCTATGGCTTCCTGGGCCAGGAAGGCTCGGCCCTCCGGCTCCACCGCCCGTTCGTGGAGACGGAGTTGATATGGGGGAACTCCGGAGGCTCGCTCGAGACGTCCCGTCACGAGGCGGGGTGGATCCTCGAGTGGGCCTCGGGCGGCGTGCTCGAGCTCGAAGCCGCGCGCCAGTTCGAGGATCTGGCCGAGCCATTCTCGCTTGCGGAGGACGTCGTCATCCCCGCCGGGGAGCATACGTTCGAGGAAGTGTCCGCCGACTTCACGCCTGGCCAGAACTGGACCTTCGGCGTGGGTGGGTTCGTCAGGGCCGGCACCTTCTTCGACGGTACGCTCACCTCGTTCGGAGTCGGCCCCGTCTGGAACGTGTCACCGCACCTGTCGCTGCGTGCCGACTATCTGCACGACCGGGCCGACTTCGACGACCGGGACGAGCGGTTCCGGGCCCATATCGTGAGGTTGCGCTCGAGCATCTCGATCGACGCGCGGGCCTCGGTGAACGCGTTCGTCCAGCTCAACTCGGTGGCCGACCTGGTGGCCGGGAATGTCCGTTTCCGCTACAACCTGAGCGAGGGTCACGACCTATGGGTTGTCTGGAACCACCAGCTCAACACCGACCGCGATCGCTTCGAGCCGCGGCTGCCCCTCTCCGGAGACCGGTCCGTCGTCGCCAAGTACACGTACACGTTCCGAAACTGAAGCGGCTCGAGGCTTCGCGCCCCTGATTTCCTGTTCCAGCCCGAACGCCGCCTGAGAGCTGGTCCCACCCGCAGGCAGGCCGCCCTGGCGCTCCGCGGGAACCTCCTGCACGACTGAATACCAGCGCCAGCCCGAGGGCGGTCAGGAGCAAGGTCACGAATCGCAAGACACGATCACGACGTCAGATCAGGACGCGGCCCTCGCGGTTGAACGCGGCGAAGGCCTTGAGCGCCAGAAGCCAGGCGAGCAGCAGGATCGCGTGTCGGGCGTAGTTCAGGCTCTCCCACTGCCGGGCCCTTTCGACGGCGTCCGAGCCGAGTACGTCGTTGCCCATCAAGGCGATCATGGTGGGGATGAAATACGAGAACGTGAACACCCGATCCGCCAGAGCGGCCACGCTCGAGCCCAGCCACCATGGCCGCGCCTGACCCCGGTGGCGCCAGGCGGCGGCCAGATTGGCGAGCGTGATCAGCGTGAGCGGTCCGGTCGTGACGTAGATCCAGAAGCGGAGCCCGGTGTTGTCCGCGCGGGCGGCCTCGGCGTCCCAGCTGTAGCCGTCGAACCAGCGTGGGACGACGATCCGGGATTCGTAGAGCCCGGCGCCGAAGGCGATCCCCAAATTGATGACGAGAAGCCACAGGAGGATCCTGGACACCGGGCGCGACATGAGGGGATTCTCCGGCGTCCCCGACCTCCTTTCCGTAATCTGCATGACGATCCCGGTGGAAGCCGACCCCGAACAGCTCCAGCGCGTAAGGCCGGTGCCAGAGACGGGACTTCGACTTCCTGTTCCTCGATCGGCGGCCCGACGTGCGGGGTATGGAGGAGCTGGGGCAGCCCGGTGTCTCGCCAACCGCGATCCTGCTCCGGGCCGAGGTCGAGGCCGCGATGATCGCGGGGCAGATCGAGCCGGAGGACGTCAACGAGACCTGCCTGACCCTGTGGGCCCAGGCGCACGGTCTGATCGCGCTCCACAGGGCCGGTCGCTTCGGGGACGACCCGGAGGCTCTCCGGCAGGTCTATCGCCGCTCGCTCGAGCGGCTCGTGAAAGGCCTGGCGCCGTGATTTCTTCGGCTGAGCTGAAGACCGTAACTGGAGGTAGGATGCGCGTCACCACGCTCCTTTTGGTTGTCACCACGCTCAGCGGGGCCCAGGCCCCGGACGCGGGGGAAGAAACTGGACCCGCCAGGCCTTCGGCGATGCTCGCGATCGTCGGCGGCACGGTCTTCCCCCAGCCGTATGCTCAGCCGATCGAGGACGGGGCGGTCCTCGTCGTGGACGGCCGGATCGCGGCGGTGGGGCCGCGCTCCGAGGTCGAGATCCCGGCCGACGCGGAGATCGTGGACGCCGCCGGCGGCTCCGTTCTGCCGGGCTTCTGGAACCTCCACGTCCACTTCACCGAGCCCGTCTTCGCGGGCGCCGACACGGTGTCGGCCGAGATCCTCGCAGAGGCGCTTCGCGAGATGCTCCTCCAGCACGGGTTCGTGCACGTCCTGGACACGGGGTCCTTCCTCGACAACACCCTGGCGCTGGGAGCGCGGGTCGAGTCCGGGGAGGTGCCGGGCCCGGAGATCTGGACCACGGGGGCCCCGTTCACCGCGCCTGGGGGCACCCCGATCTACGTGCGGCCGATTGAGCTGCCCGCGCTGGCGACGCCGGAAGTCGCCCGTGACAGCGTGCGGATGCGGCTGGATCGTGGCGCCGACGCGATCAAGCTCTTCACCGGCTCGCCGGTCGACTGGGAGAGTCCGCCCGTTCTCATGGACGAAGCCGTCGTGGCGGAGGCCGCGGAGTCCGCCCACGCCGCCGGCGCGCTCGTCCTCGCGCACCCGACCAGCGTGGCGGGGATCCGCGTAGCCGCGTGGAACGGAGTCGACCTCATCCTGCATACGACCCCGGACGACACGACCGCGTGGGATCCGGACCTGATCCGTGAGATGCTCGACCGCCACGTTCACCTCGCCCCGACGCTCAAGCTCTGGGCCTGGGAGCTCGAGCGGGCCGGCCGGCCACCGGAGGCGGTCCACGCCTTCCAGCAGGCAGGCGTCCGGCAGCTCGCTGATTTCTTCCGGGCCGGCGGCCGGGTCGTCTTCGGGACGGACGTCGGCTACATGGCCGACCACGATCCGGCGGACGAGCTCCGGCTCATGGCCGAGGCAGGGCTCGAATTCCATGCGATCCTGGAGACACTCACGACCAGGCCGGCCGCGCTGCTCGGCCGCGAGTTCCGGTCCGGACGAATCGTCGTAGGAAAGGCGGGGGATCTGGTCGTGGTCCATGGCCGCCCGGATCAGGCGATCGAGGCGCTCGGCGAGGTGCGGCTCACGGTGCGGGAGGGGCGGGTCGTTTATCGGTCACTGAACTTTTCACCCAACGGGTGACGGAACCGAAGTCCTTCAAAAAGCGCATGGTCGCGATCGGTCGAGATGCACTCCGACCCGGATTCGATCGCCAAGGCCGCCAAGAAGGCGTCGGGGATCAGATTCCCTAACTCGAGCGCCGGTTCGAGCGGCTCGCCTGGCTGAACCACCGCGTCATCACGGGGAACGAGGTGCCCGAGGACGCCCGTCCGGGACGCGCGATGCGCGCCTACTCGTGGCCCACGATCACGATCTCGCTGGTGCTGGCGCTGTATCTCGTGGGAATCCGGTGGGTTTTTCCCAGATGAGCGACCCTTGCCCGACTCCTGCGGCTGCCGACAGCGCCCCTCCGCCGATGGCTGCAAAGAGGAACTTGACCAGAGGCCGCACCGATTAGGTTCGGGCTCCTCGTTCGATCACATCCAGGCCGGAGCGAGCCTTGCCCGTCCGTCTAGTAGAGTTCCGGAACTACCGCCTGAGGCCCGGCGTGCGCGAGGCCTTTATCGACTACTTCGAGGAGCGCTTCCTCGACAGTCAGGAGGAGGTCGGGATGCGCGTCCTCGGCCAGTTCCGGATCGTCGGCGAGTCCGACCGCTTCGTGTGGCTCCGGGGATTCGACGACATGGCCGCGCGGCGCCGGGCCCTCGAGACGTTCTACGGGGGCTCCTACTGGGAGCGATGGAAAGGGCCCGCCAACGACATGATGATCGAGTGGGACCGGGTCCATCTGCTCAGGCCGCGCGATGGGGTCTGGGCCCTGGCGGACCGCCTGCGCCACAGTCCTCCCCGAGAGCAAGGCAACCCGAGCAGGGTGGTGGCGACCTTCTGCCACCTCGGGCGGGACGGCCCCGACGGAGATTTTGAAGAGCGGATCAGGTCTGCGCTCGAGGACCGGGGCCACACGATCCTCGGCGAGTTCGTGACCGAGATGGCGGAGAACGACTTCCCACGTCTTCCCGTCATCCAGGAGCCGGGCTTGATCGTGATCCTCTCGCTCCACCGGGACCGCCCGAAGGATCGAGGCTTGAAGCCGGCGCTCGTGGAGCATCCGGAGATCTCGGAGATCCTGGAGCTCGAGCCCACCGACCGTTCGGCCCTCGGTAGCCGTCTCCAAGCGCTCGACTTCCCGGTCGCGGAATCTTGCGACCGCCCCAATCGTCTCAAACGCTGAAACCATCGTCGCGGATCGGGACGAATGGCGCGAACAGACGGAACCACGGAGCAGGGAGGGCACGATGCGCACCAGAGTCGGAGCCGGGATCCTGGCCGGTCTCATCGCCGGGGTGGTCTTCGGGATCATGATGACCATGATGACCGCCCCAACACCCGACGGGGGCCGAATGCCGATGATGGCGATGGTCGCCCAGGTCGTCGGATCGAACAGCCTGGTGGTCGGCTGGGTCTATCATCTGTTCAACAGCGCCGTGATCGGGGCCATCTTCGGCTGGTTCCTCGGGCGCGGCGGGCTCGGCTACGGGGGCACGCTCGCGAAGGGGGTGGGCTACGGGATCCTCTGGTGGATCCTGGGCGCCCAGATCCTGATGCCGCTTTTCCTCGGGATGGAGCCCTTCGCGGCGCTGAGGATGGCCCCGATGCGTCCGGTGGCCATGATGAGCCTGGTCGGGCACGTGATCTATGGCGGAATTCTCGGCCTGGTCTATGCCGGGCTGCGGCGGGCCGAGCCGGAAGGAAGGGTGGAGCCTGTGACCCAGCGGTAAGGCGCTGGCGGGCCTCCAGGCGAACGCGCGGAGGTGGTCGCTTGACTCTGTATCTACCTACAGGGTGTAGACTGTAGATCAGGGATGAAAGAGATGGATCGCGTGATGACGAGGGGCGAGGTGGCCCGACGGGCAGGTGTCGGCGGCGAGACGGTGCGCTTTTACGAGCGCGAGGGCCTGCTGGACGAGCCGGGCCGGACGCGGACCGGCTACCGCCAGTACGACGTCGCTGCTCTGGCGCGCCTCAAGTTCATCCGTCGGGCAAAGGAGCTCGGCTTCTCCCTCCGCGAGATCCGCGACCTCCTCGCGCTCCGCCTCGACGACGGAGCCGACTGCACCGATGTCCAGCAGCGGGCCGAACGAAGGCTCGGTGAGATTCGGGCACGGATTCGGGATCTCACGCGAATGGAAGCCCGATTGCAGGACCTGATCGCCGCCTGCGGCGCCAATCGGAGGAAGATGGAATGCCCGCTGCTGGACACGCTGGACGAAGCATGCGAGTGATGCCGGTCGTGGAGCTCGTATACGAAGCGGGCTGCCCGCATGTCGAGGGCGCGCGGGAAGTGCTGGCAGGCGCGTTGGCCGAGGCGGGGCTTCCGCTCGAGTGGGTCGAGTGGGACGCGACCGATCCCGGGGCGCCCGAGCGCTGTATCGGCATGGGTTCTCCCACGATACTCGTGGATGGTCGGGACGGGGCCGGGGGAGATGGTCCAGCCGGCCGATCGTGCCGTCTCTATCGGGACGAGTTCGGCGATCTCGGCGGTGTCCCGCCACGCGAGGTGGTCTTGGGGTCTCTGCTGGCCGCCCAGCGGGAAAGGTCGGCTGGTGAACCCTGACACCGGAGGCCTCGGGATCGCCGCCACCGGCACGGGGGCGGCTCTAACCTCTCTCGCGGCGAGCGCCTGCTGCGTCCCCGTCTTCACACCGCTGATCATCGGCGTCGTGGGCGCGAGCGGGGCCGCCTGGGCGGCCGGGCTCCAGCCCTACCGGCCCTACATCCTGGTCGGGACGGCGATTCTGATCGGTTATGGTTTCCGGAGCGTCTACCGGCGGCGGAACACCTGTTCGGTCAATCATGGAACCACGACACGAGAGTGGACGACCCGCCTCTCCAAAGGAGCGCTCTTCATCGCCACGGCGATATGGTTGGCGTCGGTAGGCTTGCCCCTGCTCGCGACCGGGTTCTAAGGTCTTGAAAGATCCTCCGTCCCCTGGTCACAGGGTCGCGTGGCTCCGATCCCGTGTTCTCAACCGCCTCCTCGGGAGCGCGCTCCTCTCCATGGCGTGCGGCCCCGGTGTACCGGCACCCGACCACGTCGTCCTGGACAGCACGCGCTCCCTTCGCGGGGTCTTCAACGCCGACTCCGGCAAAGTGCGGGCGATCCTCCTGGCCTCACCGACGTGAGGGGTGTGTCTTCGGGGGGTCTCCGAACTCAAAAAGTCGCTGCTGGAACAGAACCCGGGACGTGACATCGCGGTGTACATGGTCTGGTCGCCGCAGCTCGAAGCCGACCAGAACCACGTACCCGGCGCCGCACGGCTCATGTCCGACCCTCGGGCCACCCACTACTGGGATCCGCAGATGCTTGTCGGCGAGGCTTTCCGTGGAATCGTCCACGCCGACCAGCCGCTCTGGGACTTCTGGATGCTGTTCGATCGAACCGCCCGCTGGGAGGAGCCCGGCCCACCCGAGCCGGCTTGGTGGGAACACCAGCTACAGGGGCTGCCGGAGGATCGGCACCTGGAGCCGGACCGATTCGGCCGGATGGCTGGGCGGCTTCTAGACCTTTCCGCTCGGTGATCCATTCAAGGAACTCCGACGGTAATGTCCTAGCATGGGTCCGAGGAGTTTGCTTCGAGCAGAATGATCTTCGACGTGCCACTTGGGATCCCGGATCGAGGGCGCACTGCGCCTAGGCGTGGATCTCTGATCACGGTGGGCGCGGTCATCCCGATCGACTGAGCTCGAATGAAGGCGATCGTCGGTAAGTACTCCCCGGCCCCCTCCCGCTAGCAGCACCCCTTCGACGGCACGAGGCACACCAGGGGCCGGGTCCCGGAATCCCGTTGGACAAGGTGTCATCCACCGGACCGCCCTTTCCACGAGCGATCCCTATAGTGAAGGAGCGCAAGGGGGAAGCATGGGGTGGATTCGGAAAGGGGTGGCGATCGGCGGTGTCGCGTCAGCCGCGACACTCGCCTGGCGGGCTCGCCGGCGCGGTAACACGGCAACGCGGATCGAGGCCGCCATCACGGTCCAGCAACCGCGAGCCGAGGTGTGGTCCTTCTGGCGTCGGCCGGAAGAGCTTCCGCGGATCCTCCCGGGGCTGGAGGCCGTGAGGCCGGTCGCCGACGGGCGCTACCGCTGGTGGACCTCCGGGCCGGTCGAAACCGATGGGTCGCTCGAGATCCTCGAGGAGCAGCCGGAGGAGCTGCTGTCGTACCGAGTGCGGGAGGGGTCGGGCGTGGAGGGCCAGGCCCAGGTCCGGCTCTCGGACGCTCCGGGCGGGGCCACGGTGGTACGTGTCGCCCTGGCGTTCGACCCGCCCGAGATCGTTGCCCGCGCGCTCGGCGCGATCGACCCGGCCCCGAGGCGGGCCCTCAAAGAGGTCCTTCGGCGGCATCGGCAGCTCCTCGAGGCCGGCGAGATCCCGACCACGGACGGGCAGCCGGCGGGCGCCGGCCGGTCACAATCCCGATGAAGGCCCTCTGCTGGTACGGCCGGGAGGACGTGCGGGTCGAGACCGTCCCGGACCCCGGTATCCTCGCGCCCCGTGACGTCGTCCTCGAGGTCACCTCCACGGCGATCTGCGGTTCCGACCTCCACCTGTACCGGGGTTACATCCCGACCCTCCAGGAAGGGGACGTGCTCGGCCACGAGTTCATGGGCGAGGTCGTCGAGACGGGACCTGAGGTCGAGCGGCTCGCGGTCGGTGACCGCGTGGTGGTGGCCTTTCCGATCGCGTGCGGGCGGTGCGTCCACTGCTCGCGGGAGCAGCACTCGCTGTGCGACGACTCGAACCCGAACGCCTGGATGGCCGAGGCCCTGTACGGCCACTCGGGGGCCGGCATCTTCGGCTACTCTCACCTGCTCGGCGGCTACGCCGGCGGGCAGGCGGAGTACGTCCGGGTGCCGTTCGCCGATGTAGGGTGTCGAAAAGTCCCCGACGATCTACCGGACGACAAGGCGCTCTTCCTCTCCGACATCTATCCCACCGGCTGGCAGGCGGCCGAGGTGTGCGAGCTCGGGGCCGACGAGGTGGTCGCCATCTGGGGATGCGGCCCGGTCGGGCAGTTCGCGATCCGCAGTGCCCTGCTCCAGGGTGCGGGGAGGGTCTTCGCGATCGACCGGGTCCCGGAGCGGCTGGCAATGGCTCGAGAGGCGGGGGCCGAGACGTTGGATTACGATGAGGAGGACTCGCTGCTCGAGGCGCTCGACGACCTCACGGCGGGGCGGGGCCCCGACGCCTGCATCGACGCCGTAGGGCTCGAGGCCCACGGCCACGGCATGCTCGCGTGGTACGATCGGGCGAAGCACGCCGTACGGCTCCAGACCGATCGTCCGACCGCGCTCCGCCAGGCGATCCAGGCGTGCCGGAAGGGAGGCGTCGTGTCGATCCCGGGCGTCTACGGCGGCGTGGTCGACAAGTTCCCGCTGGGGGCCGCGTTCTCGAAGGGCTTGCAGCTCAGGATGGGGCAGACCCACGTGCAGCGCTACATGGACCGCCTCCTCGGGATGATCGTGGAAGGCCGGATCGACCCGTCCGAGATCGTGACCCACCACCTGCCGCTCGACCAGGCCGCGGAGGGGTATCGGCTGTTTGCGGAGAAGGAGGATGGCTGCGTGAAGGTCGTGCTCCAGCCATGAGGGTCCTGCCGGCCGCGATGGTGGTGTCGGCGGCATCCCTGGCCGTCCGGCGACGCCTCTGGAATCGCCGCGCGATCGACCTGGAGGGCCGGGTGGTCCTGATCACCGGCGGCTCGCGTGGTCTCGGGCTCGAGCTGGCGCGCGTCTTCGCGGACGAGGGCGCCCGGCTGGCGCTACTGGCCCGCGATGCGGACGCGCTCGAGCGGGCCCGCCAGGAGATCGCCGGCCGGGGCGCTCAGGTCGCCGTCTTCGCCTGCGACCTCCGGGACCCCGACGATATCGACCGGACGGTGTCCAGCATCCTCTCTCGCTTTGGTGGCGTGGACGTCTTGGTCAACAACGCCGGGGTCATCCTCGGCTCCCCGCTGGACCACGTGGGGGAAGAGGATTTCGAGGAGGCGATGAACGTCCACTTCCGGGCGCCGCTCAGGCTGACGCGCGCGCTCATACCGGTCCTGGGCCGGCGCGGCGAGGGACGGGTCGTCCAGATCGCCTCGATCGGCGGCCTGGTCGCCGTGCCCCATCTCCTCCCCTACTGTGCCAGCAAGTTCGCTCTCGTGGGTCTCTCCGACGGGCTGCGGGCGGAGCTGAGCGGATCCGGCATCCGGGTCACGACCGTCTGCCCCGGCCTCATGCGGACCGGCTCCCACGTGAACGCCTGGTTCAAGGGGCGCCACAAGGGCGAGTTCACGATCTTCGCCCTGCTCGGCTCCTCGCCGTTGACGTCCATGGACGCCGAGCGGGCGGCGCGCCGTATCGTGGAGGCCTGCCGGCGCGGAGAGCCGTTCCTGGTCCTCGGGCTCCCGGCGCGCGCGCTCCGGCTGGCGGCCACGCTGGCGCCTTCCTTCTATGCCGAGATCAACTCGTGGGTGGCCCGGCGGCTTCCCGGGCCGACAGGCCCGGAAGGCGATCTTCGCAAACGCGGCCGGGACAGCTCCTCCATTCTCGCGCCCTCGATACTGACCCGACTGGCCGACCGGGCGACCCGGCGGAACAACGAGCTCATCGGTCCGGAGGTCGAGTCCGGAGGCGGCGCCAATGAGCACGCCACGCGGTTCGGTGCCATCGGCGGCCCGTGATACGCCGAGGTCGGCTCATGAAGCCCCACTTCCGGGCAGCAGCTCTTCCAGGACCAGACTCGTCTTGGGCAGAAGCTGTTTGACCCCGCCCATGGGGCGCTCGTGGATGACCCTCGCCCGACAGGGAGCGAGAGGCTGGCAGGGCGCGAGGATCGCCTGCGGGTTCGCCAGGGCAACTATCGGGTGGTCTATTCCGTGGATGAGGAGAGTCGCTCGGTAACCG
Organism: Gemmatimonadota bacterium; assembly: GCA_035687745.1. GTDB lineage: Bacteria > Gemmatimonadota > Gemmatimonadetes > JACCXV01 > JAHWKZ01 > DASRVA01. The sequence goes on along the minus strand of DASRVA010000003.1, from coordinate 2,258 downwards.
TGGTCAAGATCGGGCACCGGCAGGACGTCTATCGATCCGGCGCGTGAGGGCTTCGATCGCCCGGTCCTAGTGCCTTGGATGCAGCGGTCTGTGTGGATGCGGCCCGAAGACCCCGCGGAAGTGGGCGGCCGCCTCCATCCGCCCCCGCTGCGCCTCGTCCAGGTGGGGCGCGAGCGCTTCCCGCATCCGCCCCATCTCGGCCTCGAGCCTGATGTGGGTGGAATCCATGATCGCGTAGTTACGGCGGCCCGTCGCCTCGACGATCGGCCGGATCGCCTCCCACTGGGCCTGGTCGCGCGGCCGGATGATCTGTTCCATGTGATCCACGAACATGCCCCGCATACGCAGCTCCCGGATGTGCTCGCTCCGCCGCTGGGCGACCGCGCCGGCGCCGAGCGCGCCGATCGCGATCCCGAGGAGGAGCGTGGCCAGGAGGATGAGGGAGGAGCGGGCGTCGATCGTCACGGGGACCTCATGGCGCGGCCTCGCCCGCCGGCTCGCCGGCCGCCTGATAGGTGGCGGGATCGAAGCCGAAGGCGAGATCGAGCGTCACGGGCTTGAGACCGAGCGCCGCCTCGACGGGCGACTGGGCCTGGGCGCCGCCGGTCAGGAGGTTGTGAGCGAGAAGGCCGACGATCAGGACGAAGGCGGCCGGCGCCAGGCGTCGGAAATGAAGCGCCAACGAGGCCTGAAGCCGGCGCGGGGCCTCGGCCGTGAGCCGCGCCATCACGCGACCGGCGAAGCCGGGGCGAAACTCGACCGCCCGCGGCGTCCCGCGGACGAGCGCCTGGAGGCGCCTAAGGCGCTCCTGAGCCGCCCGAAGCTCGAGGTCGGCCCCGAGCCGATCGTCGAGCCGCGCCCTCTCGTCTGGGCCCAGCTCGCCCGCGATCGCCCGCAGCAGGAGCCTCCGATCCTTCTCCCTCATGCCTGTCTCTCCTCCGGCCCGAGGTCCACCTCGAGCTTCTTCATCGCCCTGGAGAGCCGCGAGAGGACGGTCCCCTCGGGGATCTCGAGGATGGCGGCGGCCTCCCTGGTCGAGTACCCCTCCATCATCCGCAGAACCACGACCGCCCGGTGCTTGCCGTCCAGCCGGTCGACCGCGCGTCGGACCCGCCGCCGGAGCTCGCGCCCTTCGACCTCATCTTCGGCCTCGATCTCCGAGCCCAGAAGCTCCGGATCGTCGCGGCTCTCGAACCGCTCCACCTGACGCCGCCCCCGCCGGAGCGCGTTCCGCGACAGGTTGATCGCGATCCGGGTGAGATACGTCCCCAGCGAGGCCTCGCCGCGGAAGCGATCGATCGACCGGAAGAACCGGATGAAAGTCTCCTGGCCGACGTCCTCCGCGTCGTCGCCGGGCCCCAGCATGGCGATGACGACCGAGGCCACGCGGCTCTCGTAGCGCTCGACCAGGAGGCGGAACGCCCGCTCCTCACCGTGGCGGGCGCGGTCGAGGAGCTCCCGGTCGGAAACGCCGTCCTCCATCGCCCCCCTCGACTCCGACCTCGCGGGCCGTCGGGCCGCCCGGCGGCGTGCAGCCGGCGCTCGTCGGGCGATCCTCGGACGGCTCCGCGTCAGTCGGTGTCCGGCGCGTCCTTGGGCTTGTGGTCCCCATGACCCATGGGCCCGTGCCCGTGACGCTCCTTGAACTCCGCGTGGAGCTCCTCCAGGCGGGCTCGCTGCTCGTCGTTCAGGACTTCCTGGATCCGCGCGTGCGTCTCCTCACGCAGCGCCTGGAACTTGGCATGCTGCTCGGCGAAGATAGCCCGGATCTGCTCGGTCTGTTGGGCGTCCAGGTTCAGCTCCTCCTGGAGCTTGGCGAGGTGCTCCTCGGGGTCGTGGTCCCTCATGCGCTCCTGGGCCAGGGCCGGGCTCGCGGCCAGGACCAGGACCGTAAGCAGTCCGGTCCACACGGCCATCCGCCGCGTACCGTGGATTCGATTGCGATGCATCGCTTTCCCTCCTGGGATTCCGGTTGGAGTTCCATCGGACGACTTCGCCGGCTCCCCGCGCGCCGTCCGCACCCCATTGGACAACGGGAAGCGACGATTCATTCCATCCGACCCCTTGCGAGCGCGCTCGATGTTCTCTGCCACCATGACAGTAGTGAAGGCCACGCCCTCGCCATGTATTGACGTCTCAGTGCGCCTGGGTAGGCTCTTCGTGATCCTGCCCCTGCGCGAGCTCACTCGCTGCCGGCGGATCGAGGAGCAGTGATGGCACTTCGGCCTGGATGATCATGGAGCGACCCGGCCCCCACC
>DASRVA010000002.1:0-15897 GCA_035687745.1 Gemmatimonadota bacterium | reverse complement strand
GGATCTCCTGCCAGGCCCGGACCGGCGGGTCGCCGGCCATGGCGCGCCGGAGCGCCCGATTCCGCGTGCGGTCGAACCGTTCGTAGTGCTGGACGACGTACCCGTGCGCCAGGTTGATGCGCTCCATGTGGCGGGTCGCTTCGGCCGCGTTTCCGTTCACGGCGGCGCGGTCGGGATGATAGGTCTTGGCCCGCCGCCGGTACGCGCCCTGGATCTCCTCGAGCGTGACCGGCGCGAAGAGGCCCAGATCCCTGAGGGCCTCCCGGAACCGGATCTCGTCGTACTCCGAGCCGGGAACGGGGCGGGACTGCGGCTGCTTCTTCACGGCGTCGATGCGCGTCCCCTCTCGGTGACGGGTCTACGCACCTCCCGGAGAGGCGGGGTCGGCGGGCTCGCCCGGCTCGTCCGCCGCCGACTCGAGCGCCGGCTCCGGCACCGCCGGCTCTTCTTCGCCGCCCGAGATCATCTCGGCGATCGAGCCCATGGTGGCCTGCTGGCGGCTGCCGTACCTGTACTCGGCGGGATCCGAGATGTAGCTCTCGTCCGGCATGTCGAGGAAGTAGGACTTGCAGGCCCGGTCCAGCAGATCGATGGTCAGCTCCGGCTTGTGGTTCAGGTACCGCGCGTTGTCGCACAAGTGGTCGATCAGGTCACGCGGATGGCAGGAGCGCGCAGGCATCGGGATCCGCTCGTAGTACTGGCGGTAGATGTACTGCACCCGTCCCGCGACGAACGGGATCTGCTTCGCGACGCAGCAGCGACGGAAGATCTGGACGTACTGGTCGTACGTCGGGCTCGGGACGTGGATCTTGTAGTGGATCCGGCGCAGGAAAGCCTCGTCCACGAGCTCGGTCGGGTTCAGGTTCGTGGCGAAGATCAGCAGGCAGTCGAACGGCACCGGGAACTTGTGCCCGGTGTGGAGCGTCAGGAAGTCGATCCGCTTCTCGAGCGGCACGATCCACCTGTTGAGCAGGTCCCGCGGACGAACCCGCTGGCGGCCGAAGTCGTCGATGATCAGGACGCCGCCGTTCGCCTTCACCTGGAAGGGGGCCTGGTAGATCTTGCTGGTCGTGTCGTACTGGAGATCCAGATCCTCGAGCGTCAGCTCGCCGCCGGTGAACACGACCGGCCGATGGACGCGGGCGAAGCGCTGGTCGTGTCCGGGAGCGTTCTCCAGCCAGTCCGGACCGTCGCCGTTGGCTGCCGGCTCGGGCCCGTCGGGCAACGCCCGGTGGTAGACGGGATCGTAGACCACCATGATCTGGCCGTCGACATCGACGGCGTACGGCACGAAGATGTCCCCGCCCAGCATACGGGCGATCGACTCCGCCATGTTCGTCTTGCCGTTTCCGGAGTCGCCGTACAGGAACATCGACTTGGCCGAGTTGATCGCCGGGCCGAGCTGCTCGACGAACTCCGTGTCGAGGACCAGGTGCCCGAACCCCGCCTGGATCCTGTCCACCGTGATGTGGACCTTGCGAATGGTCTGGATCTCGACCCACAGCCGGTAGGTCTCGAGCGGGACCGGCGCCGGTCCGACGTACTGGTTGGCGGTCATCGCCTCGCGCGCCCGCTCGCGTCCCTGGCTGGTCAGGTCGTACAGGTAGCTGCCGCGGCCGTGACCGGTCGCCCGGCGCACTTCGACAAGCTGCCGCTGCTGCAGGTCCTGGTACAGGTCATCGAGCAGAGGGAACGGAAGGCGCAGGTCCTGGGCGAGCTGCTTCCCGGTCGTCGCGCCCTTCACGTACAGGGTCTTGACGACCAGGTCGTTGATCGCTTCGGGCATCAGCCCCGTCTCCTCCATCGTGGTGGGGACGGGCGGCTTGCCCGACCGCGCGGGGGCCGCGGCTCCCGCGGCAAGACCGTAACTGGCGCTCATCGTTCCTCCTCCGCGGGCCGGCACGCGAGCACGTCGCCGACCTGGGTTCCCGTGTCCGCCAGCGTTCCCGGCGGCAGCTCGATGGCCTTGCGCGCGGGCCGGTGGAAGGGCGTCCGTCGACCGGGAGCGAGGTCGGGATAGAGCGCGACCACCGACCCCTCTTCGTCCACGAACGCTACGTCCAGCGCCTGCTTCATCCCGTACATGTGAATCGCCTTGCAGGGTACCAGGACCAGCCCTTCCCCGGCCTCGATGCGCCGCCCCGTGAGACCCTTGAGCCGCGGCCACCAGCGGTCCGCCAGACCGATCCGGCCGCCCAGCTCGCGTCCGCGCGTCTCGTTGACCACGCGGAGCATCTTCACACCAGCCCGCCGAGCTGCTCGAGGATGTGCAGCACGGCCGGCCCGAGGATCACGACGAACATGGCCGGGAAGATGAACAGGACGAGCGGGAAGACGAGCTTGATGGTCGTCTTGGCGGCGGCCTCTTCGGCGCGCTGCCGGCGCTTCGTCCGCATCGTGTCGGAGTGGACACGCAGGGCGGTCGCGATCGACGTCCCGAAGCGATCCGTCTGGATCAGCATCGCGGTCAGCGACTTGAGGTCGTCGACGCCCGAGCGATGCCCCAGGTTCCTCAGGGCCTCGTCGCGCGGCGTGCCGGCGCGGATCTCGAAGTTGGTGAGCATGAGCTCCTCGCTCATGTCCGGGCTCACGTGCGAGATCTCGTCGGAGACCCGGACCAGCGCCTGGTTGAGGCCCAAGCCGGCCTCGACGCAGACGACCAGCAGGTCCAGCGTGTCGGCCAGGGCATGGCGGATCGCGGTTTGCCGCTTCCGGACCTTGCGCTTGATCACGAAGCCGGGGAGGACCCAGCCGACCAGCCCGGCGATCCCGGTCGCGAGCAGGGATTGCGAGAAGCCCGCCCCCAGGAAGGTCCCCGCGAAGAAGCCCGCTCCGGCCAGCCCCAGCACGATGACGAGGCGGAGCCCGAAGTAGACGGCCACGGCACGGCGGCCGCGATAGCCCGCCCGCAGCATGAGCTCCTGCATCTTGCTCCACTGGACGTCCTTCTTGGCGACCCGCTCGCCGAAGGCCTCGAGGATCGACTGGACCTTCTCGCGCTTCTCCTGCCGCCGGCGGCGGTCCAGGGAATAGTGGCGCTGGGCGCCCGACTCGAGCTCCGCCAGCCGTCGCGCGATCGTCCGCGAGCGGACGGGAGCGAAGGTGGCGATGCCGTAGACGAGGGCGGTCACCGACATCATGACGAGTGCGACGACGAGGTAGAGGAGCATGACGGCCCGCCCTTAGATCTTGATGTTGATGATCTTGCGGATGATGAAGAACCCGATGATCTGGAGCACCGCGGCCACCGTCATCAGGAGCCGGCCCACCGGCCGCTCCCACAGGATCGTCATGTACTCGCGGTTGAGCATGTAGATCAGGAAGCCGATGGCGATCGGAAGCCCGGCCAGCAGATATCCCGTGAACCGGCCCTGGGCGGTGTAGACACGGACCTGCCGCTCGATGGTGAACCGCTCGCGGATGGTGTAGGAGATCTTGTCGAGGATCTCCGCCAGGTTGCCGCCGACCTCGCGCTGAATCATGACGGCGGTCACGAAGATCCGCATGTCGACCAGCTCGATCCGGTCGGCCAGGGCGAGCAGCGAGTCCTCCAGGCTCAGGCCGAACTTCTGCTCCTCGAACACGCGCCGGAACTCCATGTTGATCGGCACCGGGGCCTCTTCGGCCACCAGCTGGAGTCCCGTGGAGAACGCGTGGCCGGCGCGGATCGCGCGGCCGAGCAGGTCGATCGACTCCGGGAAGTGCTCTTCGAACTTGCGCAGGCGCTTGGTCTTCCGGCGTCGGACATACATGTAGGGCAGCGTGGCCGAGAAAGCAGCCACGGCGATGGCGATGTACGGGATCCGAATGAGGAGCAGCACGACCAGCCCGAAGGCCGTCGCGACGCCCGTGGTGATCAGCAGGAACGTCCCCACCCGCCAGTTCATGTCGGCCTGGTCCAGCATGTGCTGTAGATCGCGGGTGTGGGGCAGCCGCGACACGACCGGCTGGAGCCACCGAACGTCCTTGACCGCTCCTTCGCGGAATAGATCTCCGAACGGATCGCCGCCGGGCGTCCGCTCGCCTTTGGCCATGCCTTCCAGGCGCGACGTGATGTCCCGGCTCCGGCGCCGCTCGCTGAACCACTCCCAGAGGAGGGCCATGAGCAGGACACCGCAGCCGACGGCGGTGAAGACCATGACCGCGACGGTGACGTTGTCGCTCATCCCTGGGCCGCCTGTGAGAAGCTGAAGTCGGCGTTCGAGAAGAGGGCGGTCGGGAGCTCGATGCCGGCCGTCCGGAGCCGCTCGGCGAACCTCGGCCGGATGCCGGTCGCCTTGAACCGGCCCAGGACCTTGCCGTCCTCGCCGATCCCCTGGCGCTCGAACAGGAAGATCTCCTGCATCGTGATCACGTCACCCTCCATCCCCACGATCTCCGAGATCGAGGAGAGTCGGCGGGTGCCGTCGGAGAGACGGCTCACCTGGATCACGACCTGGAGCGCCGAGGCGACCTGCTGGCGCATCGCCTTCTCGGGCAGGTTCAGGTTGGCCATCGAGACCATGGTCTCGAGACGCGAGAGGGCGTCGCGCGGGCTGTTGGCGTGAAGCGTCGTCAGCGAGCCGTCGTGACCCGTGTTCATGGCCTGCATCATGTCGACCGCCTCCGAGCCGCGGACCTCACCCACGATGATCCGGTCGGGCCGCATCCGGAGCGCGTTGATCACGAGCTGCCGCGCGGTGATCTGGCCCACGCCCTCCACGTTGGGGGGGCGGGTCTCGAGCCGGACCACGTGCGGCTGGCGGAGCTGGAGCTCGGCCGAGTCCTCGATCGTGACGATCCGCTCGTTCCCCGGGATGGATGACGACAGGACGTTCAGGAGCGTCGTCTTTCCGGCGCCCGTGCCGCCCGAGATCAGGACGTTCAGCTTGGCCTTGATGATCCCTTGAAGGAGCTCCAGCATCGGCGGCGTCACCGTCTCGTACCGGAGCAGGTCCTCGGCCGAGAGGGCGTCCTTCTTGAACTTGCGGATCGAAACGTGCGGGCCGTCGATCGCCAGCGGCGGGATGACCGCGTTGACACGCGAGCCGTCCGCCAGGCGGGCGTCGACCATCGGGCTCGAGTCGTCGATCCGCCGGCCCACCGCCGAGACGATCCGGTCGATCACCTGCATCAGATGCTTGTCGTCCTTGAAGCGAACGTCGGTCTTCTCGATCCGGCCGCCGCGCTCGATGAAGACCTGCTTGTACGTGTTGACCAGGATGTCCGACACGCTCGGGTCCTGGAGCAGGGGCTCGAGCGGGCCCAGGCCGAAGATCTCGTGGAGCACCTGCTCGACGAGGGCCTCCCGCTCGTCGAAGTTGAGCGGCGCCACCTCGCGGGTGAGGAGGTCCTGCACGACCTTGCGGATCTCGGCCACGACCTGGCTCCGGTCGTAGGACTCGAGATTCGACAGGTTGAGCCGCTCGAGCAGCATCTTGTGGATGCGGCTCTTGATCTCGTGCGCGTCCGTGCCCGTTTCGTACTCCTCTTCGACCGGGACCAGCGCATCCGGGAGCGGAGTCGGGACGGGCGGCGGAGCGGCACCCTCCTTGGGCGGCTCGCTCGGGTCGGGCGGCTCCCAGGGAAGGCGGCTGCGGTTGACGTCGCCGTCGTGCGTGAACAGGGGTACGGTGTAGGGGTCCTTCGGGTTCATGCGTGCTCACCTCCAACGACGGCCGGGGGCAGCATGAGCGGATCCCTGTCCCTCCGCGACTCCCCTCCCATCATGTTCTTCAGAGGATCCACGATCGCCCGCGAGAACCATCCCTTGCGGCGCGCGCTCGTGGCCGGCATACCGGTAATCTTGGCCGCCAGCGCCTGAAGCTCGAGCGTATACGTGCAGCTCTCGTCCAGGATCACCGGCCGGCCGCTGTTGATCGAGTAGATCACGGATTCGTAATCGTTGGGGAGGGCCCAGTAGACATCCAGCCCCAGCGCCCGCTCGACGTCATCCAGCGTGATCTCGCTCTCCGCCTGGTAACGGTTCACGACGAGCCGCAGCTCGCGCTCGCCCGGGACCAGCCGCGTCATGAGATGCTGGCACCGCTGGATGTTGCGAAGAGACGGCAGGTCGACGTTGGCCACCAGGTAGATCTCGTCGGCTTTCTCGAAGGTCGCGAGCGTGCGCACCGTGAACGAGTTCGACAGGTCGACGACGACGTACTGGTAGTGCTGCTTGAGGAACTGGAGGATCTGCTTGGTCTGGTCGGCCGTGACGACATCGGCCCGCTCGGGCTGGTAGGGAGCGGAAAGGACGTGGATCCCGGATTCATGGCACTCGATGAACGAGGCCAGCAGGTTCGAATCCATCCGGTGGAAATTCCTGGACAGGTCGACGAAGCTGAAGCGGGGCTCGACCCCCAGGAACAAGGCGATCTCGCCGAGCTCCAGGTCGAGATCCACGAGCACCGTGCGCTTGCCGGTCATCCGGTGGATCTGGATCGCGGTGTTGGTCGCCACCGTGGTTGCGCCCGAACCGCCCTTGGCCGAGAAGAACGCCATGAGCTTCCCGGGCTCGCGCCGGGCCGCCCCGGCGGGCGATGCCGCGGCGCCGGTGGACCGCGTGCCGATCTTCCGGCGTACGCGGTCGATCGCCGACAGCATGGCCTCGGACGTGACCGGCTTCGGCAGGTACTCGCTGATGCCGGACTGCATGACCTGCATGAGGAAATCGGGCGACTTGTCGGTCCCGGCGGCGATGATCCGGACGTGCGGGGTCGCCTCCGCGAGGAACTGGGCCAGCTTGCACCCCAGAAGGGGATCTTCCTCGAGATCGAGGAAGACCATGTCCGGGCCGACGACCTTCAGCTCCTCGAGATGCCCGTGGCTGATCTCGACGAACGGGACCAGGATCTCGAAAGACACCTCGACCGGCGACGGATGGCCGTCGCCATTGGGATGGAACACCGCCCGGAACTGCGGGTCGGTCGAGATGACGGCACCGGTGATGGCCTGACGATCCACGATATCTCCAAGCTGGGGGTTTCTATGAGCTCGCTTCGCTATTCCACCAGATGGACAACCTTGGCCTGGTTGCCCGTTCCGTCGCCGCCCGGCCCCGGCACCGCTCCGCCGAAGACGATCCCGCTCGCATACAAGAATCGGCCCCAGACATCCCCGTTATAGATCCCCTCGAGATAGAAGTCGGTGAGATTGTTGAAGATCACCGGCTTCTTTCCGGGGTTGACGGGGGCGGACGGGTCGAAGAGGGGGATCGTGATGACCCGCGGGCTCGCCTTCCAGGGACGGTAGATACTTCCCGCGACGCTGTCGCCCGCGAGGTCCCATCTCGTATTCGGATCCTCGTCGATCAGATCCAGCACACCTTGGCGGGTGGGCCCGGACATGTTCCCGGTCTCCACCTGGTACGGCTGCCCCTTTTGGATCGGATTGGGGTTGCAATTGGCGATGTTCCAGCGATAGCGGTCGGCGCCGGTGATCGGCGCCCCTTGGGCTTGCGGAATGTCCCACGGGAAAAACCAGGACGACACGATCGTCTTCGACGGGTCACCCGGCTTGATCCCCAGAGGACGGCCAAAGTCCTTTACGTAAGTCGTGCCCGCGGGATCGAAGTCATTCCAGTAGATGTCCTCGCCATCGATCTTGTTGCGAAGCTCGTTTCGGTAGTCGCTGCCATAGCCTGTATTCGGCGCGTCGTAGTAGTCGCCCTCTCCGGCCTCGTAATCGCCATCCCAGCCCAGATCCGCGAAGCCGTCCGGAATAGCAAACGGCTTGACGCACACGGCGGCATTCGCCAGAGCCGCCTCCGCCGTCGCCACCGCCGCCACGTCCGCAAGGCCGACACCGAAGATACGGGCGAACCAAGTGACCACTGCTGTTCCGCGGCCCGCGATTCTGCGAACCGTCACCGTCACACGCTGGTTCGGCAGATCGACGTCGACATCCTCCACCGGATCGATCACGACAGGATCGCCTTGGACTGTGTTCTGGCCACCGATCCGCACGGCCTCATTGCGGGCAGCCTGCTCGTCCCCGGGCGCAGGCGAGTCAAGAAACCCGGCCGACGCCGCACCAAGGGCGGCTGCGTCCGCGGCCCGCTGGGCCTCGCCGCGGGCCGTGAACAGCATGCCGACATCCACGGCCAGCGCCACCATCGAGAGCAACGCCACCATGGCGATGCTCACGAAGACGATGGTGGATCCACGCTCGTCGAGCTTGGAAACTTGGCCTGAACGGATGCGCTTCACGACGCTTTCCTCCTCGGGTTTAGTCGTTCGAGCCGTTCTGACCGACCGGCTCGTCCAGCGGCTTGATCCACTCCCACGCGTCCGCCTCACCCGACGGGATCGGCGGCGCTTCGTCCGAGGGCTGCACGAGCCGCGGCGTCACGAGCACCAGCAGCTCGCTCCGGTTCTGTCGCAGCTCGCTCGAGCGGAACAAGGGGCCCAGGATCGGCAGGTCGCCCAGAAGCGGGATCTTGTCCACGTTGTCGGCGATCGAGTTGTCGATCAGCCCGGCGATCGCGAACGTCTGTCCGTCCTTGAGCTCGATCTCGGTCTCCGCTCGGCGCGACAGGATGGTCGGGATCTGGAAGCCCGACACGACCAGGCCGCTGCCGAAGTCGAGCGACGAGACCTCGGGGGCCACCTTGAGATGGATGTTCCCGCTGTTGGTGACCGTCGGCGTGAAGTTCAGCCGGATGCCGAACTCCTTGAAGACGATCGTCACGGCGTCGCTGGCGCCTCCCTGGACCACCGGGAACGGGAACTCCCCGCCGGCCAGGAACGAGGCCTCCTTGCCATCCAGCGCGAGCAGGTTCGGCTCGGCCAGGCTGCGCATCTTCCCGGTCGACTTCAGCGCCCGCAGGAACATCGCGAACTTCGAGTCGTCCAGGTCGAACAGGAGGATGTTCACTGCATCGACGAGCGTGGTCGGCGGGTCGTCGATGGCGCCAGGCCCGAACGAACCCTCGGGAGGCGGAATGAAACGGCCCGTGGTCACGAACCCGCCGTTGTTGGCGATCATGCGCTGGAAGTTGGCGGCCAGGTCCCGCATGACGGTCCGGCTAACTTCGGAGAATCGGACCTGGAGCAGGATCTGGTGCGGGGACGGGATCGCGATGTTGTTGACCACCATCGCCCCGGTCGCCTCGGCGAGCTCGACCGCCCGCTGGGCGACGGTCCCGTTCGAGACGTTCCCCGAAAGCACATAGACGTTGCCGCTCGAGGAGACCTCGAGCTGCTCGTTCGGGAACAGGGCGCGGAAATGGTTCTCGAGCGCCGCCGCGTCGAGCGTCACTTCGACCGGATACAGGGTCCGCCGGCCTTCGGCGTCCCAGATCACGAGGCTCGTCGTGCCGATCTCCTTGGCGTTCAAGAGGAGCTCGTTGGGCGAGACGACCACCGCCTCGGCCACGTCGGCGTTCGAGACCGAGACCCGTCGCATCGCGATCGGGTGGGTCACGAGCTGCGCCGTACCCTTGCCCAGGCTGATGGTCCGACCCTCGCCAGCAACGGCGGCCTGTCCCGCCGCCCCGGCGGGCTGCGTCAGGCCATACACAGCGATCCCGAGGACGAGCGGGATCAGGCGCGCCGAGTACCGCAAGGAGCCGCGCGAGCGGAACGTACGGGAGTGAGCTGGCATCTTGCCCTCCGGCCTAGAAGGTGGTTTCCGAGCGCTGGGTCCCATTGAACGTCACAATGGTCGTACCCGAACGCCTGGGAGCCCCCGAACGGCGAACGCGGGGCGCGGCGGCTTGGACCGGCTCGACGGTCTTCACGAGCTGGCCGGCCTTGACGCCATCGGTCTCCACTTCCGCCATGTCGAGGGTGTTGCGGAGCGCAAGATGGATCCTGCCCTCGGTCGCCGCCAGAGTCAGCTCTTCGGCCTGCTCGGGCGTGACGAGGAGGGTGATGACGGTCACGGTCTGCGGTGCTCCTTCGGCGTCCTTCGTGATGGTCTGGCCCGCCGTGAGCACGCGCACGTTCTGGAGAATGACCCGGGTCGTAGCCTCTTCGGCCTCGTTCTCCGGATTGATCGTGACCAGCACGTCGACGCGCGTGCCGGGCAGGACGAACCCCGCCACGCCGATCACCTCGTCGACCTTGACGCTGACCCCGCGCATCCCCTCGGGGATGACGATCGGCAGGCCGCCGCCCTCTTCCTTGGCGGCCAGCTTGCCGGCCAGCATGGGCTCGTTGATGGCCACCGGCTGGATCACGCCGCGGCCCACCACCTGTTCGATGCTGGTCGCGTAGCCCGTCGGCACGTTGGAGGCCGGCCAGTCCACGACCTTCACGTCCGCCGGTCCGACGACGGATCCGAGCTGGAGCTGCTGAGCGGCCACGACCACCGGCGTCGTCCCGGGCGCTCCGGCAACGGCCGGAGTGGCGGAGCGATTGCCCAGGTAGTTCATGGCCAGGTATCCCGCCGTGCCGCCCGAAACGAGCGCCATGACGAGCGCCATCCACTTTCTACGCTTGCGCTTCATGGTTCCTCCCGTGTCCTCCCATTGCGTGGGCGCCTGGCGCCCTACTCGTGGCGCATGACGGCCGTTGTCTGGAGCTGGATCGTCCCGGCCATGGCCGAGTCGTCCCCCTGTAGAAGTGCAACTATCGGGCCGATGAAGCGGAAATTGTACGGATAGGAGAGGTTCACCGTGGTCGGGTTCCCATACAGCCCGGCCGAACCGACGTTTTCGTACGTCACCGTGGCCAGGTCCGGATCCAGGTTGGCATTGGTCAGATAGTTGGTTACGGCGTCCTCCACGTCCGTGTCTGTCTTGTCCCCCAGGACAGCCACCCGCGCCCCCTCACGCGCGGCGTTTGTGATGACCTGCCGCTGATTCCAGGCCATGCCGAACTCGAAGATCCCGATCACGATCGCCAGGAGAACAGGCAGCGCGATCGCGAACTCGACCAGCGACTGCCCGCGGTTCCCGAGGGCGCCGCGACGGATGCGGAGCGAGAGAATTTCGCCATTCATGACGGCCATCCTGCCAAGTCCCGGAATCACGCCAGCCATCCCGCGATGGCGCCCACGCCAATCGCGACGCCGTACGGGATCGTCAGCGCTCCAGGGGTTCTGAGGTTGCGTGGGGGAGCCGGCGTGCGTGTGACGACGCTCCCCACAAGGACACGGGCGTGGCCGAGGGTCTCGCCGAGCGCCCCGCGCTGGATCGCCAGCGCGAAAGCCATGGCCCCGCCGACCAGGGCGGTCACCAGGAGCGCCACCGGCAGGTCGCCGGGTCCGAGGAACGCGCCCACGGCGGCCAGGAGCTTGGCATCGCCGCCACCGAGACCGCCGAGAAGGACGAGGGGAAAGCTGATCGCGAGGCCGATCACGCCTCCGAGGACACCCACCAGCAGCGCCTCGCCCCCGGGCAGGGCCCGGAGCGCGAGCGCCGTGAAGAAACCGCTCACCGTGAGCGCGTTCGGGATGCGCCGCGTCCGGAGGTCCCAGACGACCGCGACGATCACGAGCGCGATCAGGGCAGCGGTGCTGAGGGCGTAGGTCATGGGCCTGTCGTTTCGTGAAGGTTCGTGTTCCGGCAAGGAAAGCCGGGGCCCGTTCCCCCGTGCATCGGACCCCGGCTCCTCGGTGACGGACCGCGGTAGGCGGTCCGCCAGCAGCTTCAGGTCTTACGACCCGCCGGCCGCGCCGGTCAGCGCGCCCGCGATGTTCGTGAAGACCGTGTTGATGTTCTGACCCAACAGGGTGACCGCGGCGATCACGACCAGCGCGATCAGCGCGATCAGAAGCGCGTACTCGGCCAGGTCCTGGCCGGACTCGTCGCTCCAGAAAGCATTCCACAAAGTCAGCATTGGTTCCTTTTCCTCCCGGCCCACTCAGGGCCACGTGGGGGTTCTAGTTGAAGGGCAGACCCTCGATGATGACCTGGTACAGGGACGTCATGATGGCCCCGCCCAACAGGGTGACGGCACCGATCACCACCAGCGCAATGAGCCCGATGAGGATCGCGTACTCCGCGAGGTCCTGTCCGTCATCGTTCCCCCACACGCTGCCGAGAGTCGGCTTGTTCAGCGCTTTCCCAGTCCATGCGGGGGTGCAGGCTCTTGCGTTCATCTCGTTTGTCTCCGAGAAGTTCAGGTGGCTTCGGTTCCTCACGGCCGCGTTGGATGTGCAGGGTGCGTGCCACGGATCGCCACCCGGGGCGGGGCAGGGCGTTTCGGAAGACGATTTCCGCATGCTCTGGAATCGCGGTTCCACGATCGCGGAAGCCGACCCCTCTTTCGGCCCTCGGGAGCGCGCCTGCGGACCCCCGAAGATTCCGCCCCGGCGGTCCAATTCCTTGTCCGGTAGGGTTTTGGGCGGGGGCGCCCGGGAGACTGCAACCGGGCTTGCAAAACGCTGGCAAAAAGAGGGGCGCTCCGGGGCCGTCCGGAGGTCGTCCGGAGGCCGCCGAGCCCTCCCGAGTCGCCGAGCCTAGTCTTCGATCTCGTACTGCTTGATCTTGTTGAGCAGGCTCTTGTAGCTGATCGCGAGGTCGGCCGCCGCGCGCTTCTTGTTCCACCGCGAGCGTTCGAGCGCGCGCGCGATCTCGCGCTTCTCCACGCGGGCCACCGCCCGCGCGACCATCGCCTTCAAGGACCGGCTGCCCTCGTCGTCATCGTCGTCGAAGCTGTCGGCGGGGGTCTGCTTGCTGCCGAGCTCGGCCCGGATGACCTCCTCGTCCTCGATGACCAGGAAGCGCCGCAGGACGCGCTCAAGCTCGCGCGTATTGCCGGGCCACTGGTAGGCCTGGAGGAAGCGCAGGAAGCTGCCGCGAAGCACGCGGATGTTCGATCCGTAGAAGGGCCCGTACTTCTGCACGATGTGCGTGGCGAGGAGCGGGATGTCCTCGGGACGCTCGCGAAGCGCCGGGATCTCGACCCGCACGGCACCGCCGGCCCGCACCCAGATCCGCTGCAGATCCTCGAGTCCCTCACGGCTCATCGACGGAGCTTCGCAGCTCAGGATGATGCGCGGATCGGGATGGGCGGAACCCTCCTTCTCCTTCTTCCACTCGACCAGCCTGGCGTTCACCTCGGCCGGCAGAAGCTCGATGCCGTGGATGTAGAGCGTGCCCTGCTCGGCCGCGGCCAGCTTGCCGCCCGAGCCGTGTCCGAAGAGCTCGCGCTCGAGGGCCGCCTTGGGCACCGCGTAGGCGTTCAGGGCCGTGAAGGGATGCGGCTCCCGGCTCGAGAGGTTGTGGACCCCGTGCGCCAGGACCTCCTTCCCCACGCCCCGCTCGCCGTACAGGATGACGGTGAGCGTCGTGTCGGCCACCTGCGACAGCCGCTCGCGGGCCGTGACCACGTCCTCGTTGACGCTGAGCAGATAGTTGGGATGGGCCCCCACCTCCCAGTAGCCGGAGGCGGCGATCTCGGCGGCGGGGTCGAAGACCAGCGACAGATCCTTTTCGCTCTTCATGGCGGCCGCGAATCGTGCAAAACCTGTGCCGCTTATTGGAAGGGCGCTTCCGTCCTGGGGCTAGATGGGGCCCTGGTTGAGGAGCATCTGCACCTGGCCGTCGCCTTCGGCCATCCCCTTCAGGAGAGCCCGACCCTGGGACGGCCGGTCGCCGAAGAGGTGCAGGATGCCGGCCACGAACCGGCTGGGGGAGGCCCCGACGCTCCCGCGCTCGGCGGTCGCCGCCTGGACGCCCCTGAGCCGCTCGGGATCGCCGTACAGGCGGAGCAGGTCCAGCGAGAGGCCGAGCCACGCGGGGTATCGCTCCAGCCCCTGCCGGAAGGCCCGGGCCGCGTCCTCGTCCTGGCCGGTCTCCGCGAGCGCCGCTCCGAGGCCGAAGTAGCCGATCGGGAAATCGGGCGCGGACTGGGTCACGCGACGGTAGGCCGCGGCCGCCTCCACGGGCCGTCCGTCCACCATGAGGCGGTCTCCCCGCTGAAGCCAGGTCGCGGCCTCGCCGAGGAGAGCGGGCGGCCGGGCGTTGGACCAGACGTCCCGATACCGGTCGTACAGCCAGCCGTCGTAGCTCAAGAGGCCCCAGGGGGAGAAGAAGGGATGCGGGGAGATGGCCGGAGACAGCGCCGACCCTGCGAAGTAGGCGCGCCAGGCGTGGAGGCCGAACCCCTGCGGAGCCGCGATCTCCAGCCAGGCCGGCTGGTACCGCTCGGCGATGCGGGTCCACGAGGACGGCAGGACCGCCGCCACCCGGACCCGATCCCGCGACGCGGCGGCCGTTCGGCTGGACGCGTCGGGCAAGGGGACGAGCTCGGGCCCGCCCTCCTCGCCCTCTCGCCGGTCGCCCGGCAGTACGGGCTCGGCGGGCTCGAGGATCGGGGCCAGCGGCCGGACGTCCTGGCCCCGGGCCTCGGGAGCGGCCCCGGCGAAGATCACGGCGAGGGCGCCGATCAGCGCTCGCAGAGCGGATCGCTTTGGCATGCCGTACCCTCCGGGTCTATCTTAGGATTTTCATGGCGCGCTTTCCAGCCTCGATCCCGCTTCTGGCGGCTCTCGCACTCCTGTTCCCGGCCTGCGAGCGGCCTCCCGAGGAAGCCCCCCCGGACGCGCCAGGTCTGCCGTTCGACGGAGCCGCCCTCGTACCGGACACCTTCCGCATGGTCAGCGTCATCGGCGACACGCTGCGGTTCGCGGTGACGCCGACCAGGGCCGGCACCCGGATCGCCCGCTACCGCCAGGTCGAAGCCGGGCTCGACAGCCTGGTCGCGGTCGTGAATCCGACCACCCTCGTCCCGGTCTCGAGCCTCCAGCACCGCCACCTGACCGGCGGGGCCGTGACGGCCGAGATCCAGTACGGTCAGGGCTTCGACGGCCAGGCCCGGCTCCGCCTGAGCGCCGCCCGGGGGGAGCGCGACGACAACATCCGGACGCCGCCGCCCGTCCTCGACGCCGCGCAGATCCCGCTCTCCTTCCGCGCTCTCGAGCTCGGCGCGCTCGACTCCCTCAGCTTCAACTACGTCGCGCCGTTCGAGGGCCAGGCCCTGGCGGCGCGGCTGGTCGCGGCGCCCGACACCCTCTCCTTGGGCGGCGAGGAACGTGCCACGGTCCGCCTTCGTCTCCTGGTCTCCGGGCTGGAGGAGCGCTTCTGGTTCGAGGCCGAGCCCCCTCACCGCCTGCTCCGGATCCAGGAGGTGACGCGGAACATGACGTGGGACCGAGGCTGAGGCGCCTCCGGGCGGCGCCGGCCGCCGCCTGGGCGCTCCTCGTCCTCTTCCCCGTGCCCGGGCTCGCCCAGCGCGAGGCGCCGGCCGCGCTCCTCGCCGCCGCGCGCGCCGTGAGCCGCGAGGTGGCCGCGATCCGCCGCCTCGAGTGGCTCCGTCCCGTCGACTTCCAGGTCAGCGACCGCGCCACGATCCGCCGCTTCGCCCAGGCTTCCCTCGATCGGGAGATGACCCCCGATCAATGGGCCGCCTACCAGGCCCTCCTCCAGCACAACGGTCTCCTCCCGGCCGGCGTGGATCTCCGCGATCTGGTGGTCCGGCTCTACGCCGAACAGGTGGCCGGCTACTACGAGCCCGCACGAAAAACGTTCTATCTGGCGGATTGGTTGCCCCGGCTGATCCAGCGCGCCGTGGTGGCCCACGAGGCGACGCACGCGCTCCAGGACCAGCACCACGACCTGGTCGGCTGGATGGCCGAGGTGGGGCCCACCGAGGACGGCGCGCTGGCCCGGGCGGCGGTGATCGAAGGGGACGCCATGCTGGCCATGCTGGCCTACCTGCTGGGCCCGATGGGCGCCCGCCCGGAGCGCCTGCCCGACGTGGGCCAGCTCCTGGCCGGCCAGGCCGGCGCCGTCGGCCAGGGGTTTCCGACCTTCGCCGCCGCGCCACCGGGCCTCCAGCGCCTGTTCCTCTTCCCGTACGTCGAGGGCTCGGCCTTCGTCCAGGCGGGCCTGCGCCACGGCGGCTGGGCGGCCATCGATTCGCTGTACGCCGATCCCCCAGCCTCCACGGAGCAGATCCTCCATCC
>DASRVA010000001.1:0-2817 GCA_035687745.1 Gemmatimonadota bacterium | reverse complement strand
GCCCTGGCCCCCGTCGACGCGCGCCGCGACGTGAAGCGTGCCGTGCGCTCCGGCCTCGAGCCGCGTCGCGGCCTGCGGTGGACCCGACCCGACGCGGGTCAGGACCTGGATCACGCCCCCCATCGCGTGGGAGCCGTGAAGCGTGCTCTGGGGACCACGGACGATCTCGATCCGCTCCACGTCGTCGGTCAGGAGCCCCGCCAGGTCGTAGGCGCCGGCGGGTGCGCTCGGGTCGTTGAGCTCGATCCCATCCACCAGGACGACCGCGTGCTCCGGACCCGAGCCGCGCAGGAAGGCCGCGGTGACGCCCCCGAAGCCGCCCGTCTGGACGATCTCGACCCCGGGCACGTGCCGGAGGGCCTCGGCCACCGTCCGGTACTGGGCGCGCTCGATCTCCGCCCGCGTGATGACGGTGGTCGTGACGCCGACCCGTGAGACCGGGGTCTCGACCCGGTCGGCCGTGACGACGATCGGGGGCGCGTGGAAGACGTCGAGCGTGTCCGGGGATGCGCCCTCCTCCTGGGCCCGCGCGGCGGGGGCGACGAGGAGGAGGCCGAGCGCGATCGCAGGGAGCTTCCTCATGGGACCTTCCTTTCGGGTTCGGCGTTCGGGCGGAGGGGCACGACCTGCGGCACGCCCCGGTCGGGACCGGGGCCGGGGTGCGGGAAGACCAGGACGGGCCAGCCGTACGCCTCTCCGATCCGCGGCTCGGTCAGGACGTCCGCGGCGGGTCCCTCCCCGACGAGGCGACCTTCCGACAGGAGGACGAGCCGGTCGGCGAAGCGTGCGGCCAGGTTCAGGTTGTGGGTGGTCAGGAGGACCCCGCGTCCGGCCCTGGCTTCGCGTCGCAGGAGCTCCCACATCTCCATCTCGCTGGCCACGTCGAGGCCGGCCGTCGGCTCGTCCAGGACCAGGGCGTCGGGCCCCTGGGCGAGGGCCCTGGCCAGGCGCGCCCGCTGGCGCTCGCCGCCGGAGAGGGTGGTGAAGGGCCGCGGCGTCAGGTCGGCCAGCCGGCACCGGACGACGGCGGTCTCGACCGCCTCGATGTCGCTCGACCGCTCCCGCCGCCAGGCGCCCAGGTGCGGATAGCGTCCCATCGCGACCAGCTCCCGGACGGTCACCGGGAAGGCCGGCTCCTCGTGCTGGGGGAGGACCCCGACGTGGCGGGCGAGGCGGGCCGGAGACCATTCCGCGAGCGACCGGCCCGCGAACTCGACCCGGCCCCGGAGCGGGGTCAGGTGGCCCAGGAGGAGGAGGAGGAGGGTCGTCTTCCCGGCTCCGTTCGGACCGACCAGGGCGACCACCTCTCCCTCGCTCACGCCGAGGTCGGCCTCCCGCACGGCCTCGACCGGGCTCCCCGGATAGCGGTAGGCGAGCCCGCGCGCGCGCCACAGCTCGTTCATCCCGGCCTCCCGGAGAGTCGCCGGCGCATGACGGCCACGAAGAAGGGGACCCCCACGAACGCGGTGATGACGCCGAGCGGAAGCTCGGCCGGCGCCACGACCGTCCGGGCGAGGGTGTCGGCGAGCGGGAGGAAGGCCGCTCCCAGGAGAGCGGCGGCCGGCAGGAGCCGGCGGTGGCCGCCACCCCAGAGGAGCCGGGCCGCGTGCGGGACGAAGAGACCGACGAATCCGATCGACCCCGCCACGGCGACCGAGACCGCGGTCAGGAAGGACGCCGCCAGGTACGCCATGAGCCGGGTCCGGGCGACCCGGACCCCGAGGTGCCGGGCGGACTCCTCGCCGACGGCGAGGAGGTCGAGCGGACGGGCCGCCAGGCAGAGAATCGCCCCGACAGGGAGGACCGCGGCGGCGAGCCACCCGGCCGCCGTCCAGCTCGCGCCGGCCAGGCTCCCCATCAGCCAGAACACCGCCTCCCGGAACGCCTCGCCCCGCTGGAGGCTGAGGAGGAGGAGGAGGCACGCGTTGCAGAAGACCCCGACCACGACCCCGGCCAGGAGGAGCGCCCGGACGTCGAGCCCCGATCCCGCCCCGCGGGCAATCCGGATGACGACCGCGATCGTGACGAACGCCCCGGCCATGGCCCCGAGCGGAAGCGCCCACGGCGCGGCGAGGGCCCACCCCGTGCCGATCACGGCCACGGCGCCCAGCGCGGACCCGCCCGCCACCCCCAGCACGTACGGCTCGGCGAGCGGATTTCGGAGAAGGGCCTGGAAGGTGGCGCCGGAGAGGGCGAGGGCGGCCCCGATCAGGGCTCCCAGGAGCGCTCGCGGAAGGCGGAGGTCCCGGACGATCGTGACCGCGGCCGGGTCCGCCGTCCCACGAAGTCCGCCCGCGACCTGGGCCCAGTCGAGCCCGGCGGCCCCGAAGCGGACGCTCACCAGGAGTGCCGCGAGGAGCCCCAGGCCGAGACCGGCGAAGAGACGGCGCCCCCTCATGGGGGGGCCACCTCGGCCAGGGCCCGCTGAAGCGCCCTGGCCGCCTCCGGCAGCCGCGGCCCGGGACGGGTGAAGAGATCGGCGTCGACGCCGACGACCCGTTCCTTCCGGACCGCCTCCAGATCGCTCCATCCGGCCCGACCGGCCAGCATCGCGAGCGGCCTGTCCCCGGGCTCGACCGGCACCACCAGGACGTCGGGCTGCCGGGCGACGATGGCCTCGAGCGACACCTCGGGCCACCGCTCGTCGAGCTCGGGAAAGGCGGCCCGCCCCCCGGCGATCTCGACGAGCTGGGCGACGAACGTGTCGGGCCCTGCGGTCCGGGGCGGGCCGCCGAGGAGCGTGAAGAGAACGGTCGGCCGGGGTCCGGGCAGCCGGTCGGCGGCGACCGCCGCGAGCGAGTCCCGGACGGCGCCGGC